>NZ_JBNXVS010000049.1:0-36942 GCF_050565655.1 Nodosilinea sp. AN01ver1
CGACTCGGGGTGGGTTTGGGGAACCGTAGCAGGGGATGGAGGAGAAAGATGCATAGAGCCTAAGGAAAAGATGAATCAGCCTGAAACTCTAGCATCTTCAGCCTTCCTTGAGAATGAAATGGCCCTGCTTTCAGACCACCCACGCGGCTTACTATCAGCAGGGCAACACTCGAGCCATCGAAAATATTGAAACCGTCGGGCTGCAGCCGTGCCACATTGACCTGCTAAAGAGCTTAGAAATTCGAGCCAATTTGATTGTGCCAATTTTGCAAAAAGAGCGGCTGTGGGGGCTATTGATTGCGCACCAGTGCAGCCATCCGCGGCAGTGGCAGCAGTCTGAGGTGAATTTGTTCTATCAACTGGCCAGTCAGGCGGCGATCGCGATTCAGCAGTCGGAGCTTTACCACCAGCTGCAAACCGCCAATCAAGAGCTGCAGCGGCTGGCCTCGGTAGATGGGCTGACCCAGGTGGCCAATCGCCGCTGCTTCGATGCCCGACTGAGCGCCGAGTGGCAGCGGCTGGCCCGCGAGCAAGCGCCCCTGTCGCTAATTTTGTGTGATGTTGACTGCTTCAAACTCTACAACGATACCTATGGGCACCTAGCCGGGGATGATGTGCTGCGACAGGTGGCCATGGCCATTGCGCAGGCCTGTAAGCGCCCTTCCGATCTAGTAGCGCGCTACGGGGGCGAAGAATTTGCGGTTATTCTGCCAAACACTACAACCGAGGGGGCAATCTTCGTTGTTGAAGCCATTCAGACGAATATCGAAGCGCTTCAGCTTCCCCACACCAACTCCCAGACCAGTCCCCTGATTACGCTCAGCTTTGGGATCGCGACGACTGTTCCCCACCAGCAGTCGTCGCCCGAAACGCTAATTGCCGCTGCGGATCAGGGGCTCTACCAGGCTAAGGCCCAGGGGAAAAACGGTATGGCGACGGTCAAGGTTCTTGATAGCTGACTACCCGTACCGTCGCAGCCGAGGGCTCCTGGCTAAAGATCAGGACGCCTTCGGCATCGGAGCGGGCGGGCACAAAATCGAAGGTAGTGGTGGCCACTTCTTCGGGGCTGGTGGTGTTTAGCGTTCCTTCCAGGGTGACCTCGGCGGCGGTGGCATCGCCTTCGTTTCTGATGGTCACGGGCAGGTAGTAGTTGCCATTGGCGGTTCTCACTTTGCCAGGTTCCACGGTAAATTCAGCGGGTTTGAGCGATGGCTTCAGCCACAGCGACGCTACCGTAGCAATCACCGCCGACAGCAGCGTGAGGGAAATGGCAAGGGAAAACCATTCAGCTGGATTGCGGATGGGCTGTTCAGACATGGCGCGTTTGGAGGTTATACAGCTAGGCGACCAGCCGCACCGCCAATGGTGCAGGGCAGGCCCAATACGATGATATAGCTCACCCACTGGTTGATTGGGTCACCCACCCGAATCACCTGAAACAGCCACAGCATGAGCGCTGCAGTGGCCAGGGCAATCAGGTAAGCAGCCACGGTTTCACTAACTGGGCTTTGAAACAAACCGGCCTGCGATCGCCGCCGCCGCTGAGCGCCAAAGTTGGCCTCAAACACAATCACGTAGGAGAGCAGCAGCGAACTGGCCATGATCAGCAGCAGGCGGGTGGGCTCCAGCGAACTGGAGATCATGGGAATTTCGTCGGTGGGCGCGATTGAGGAGCCGACGACGATCGCCCCCAGCAGGGCGGCACCCGCATCCGAGAGCGTGCTGCGCCAGGGGTGGCTGCGCTTTTTGGCGTGGTCAGCTTCGTTGTCGTCGGGGGTTCTCAGCAAAATGTTGTTAGCAATGCCGACCCCGATCGAGTAGGGCAGCGACAGGGTGATCAGACGGCCCATAATGGCATCGATGCCGGTCTCAATGTGAAGGATGTCGAGCAGCGTCAGACTGAGGGTGGCGGTAAAGAGGGCGATCGCCAGGCCCTCAGCACTTTCGACCAAAATCTGGGTGCGGCTGCGGGGCTGCTGCGCGCGAAACCCTCCTTTTATATTCAGCAGCACCAGGGCCAGAAAAGCCATGGCCAAAATCAGCATCATCCGAGGCGGTGAGGTAAAGTTGCCTTTCCACCAAACCTCCATAGTGTAGAGAAAGGGCGCACCAAACAGAAATGCCCCAGCGATGCCGCGCATGAGGTCATCCAGTTCGATCCGCCATTCATGGGCTTTAGGTCGTGCCATTGATCACCTGAGTCGTACCTAATCTTAGCGAATTCGGGCCTCTGCTAATCGCTCAGTTGGTTGCTATAGCTACAGACAAAAGGGCTAAACCCCCAACCTGAAAACAGCCGCGATAGGATCCTGCTAGTTACAGCTGAAGTCTTCTGCCCATTGACGAACAAGATTATCTACACAGCAATTTCGCCTAAATTATTTGACAGGTCAATATTTTTTCGACAGATAAAATTTGTGAGTAACGCTGCTTCAGTCAAGTTTAGAGCAACCCTAGGTTGCCCCAACTATACCCAAAGACATGCTACTTTAGACACTCTCTTAAAGCTTGTACAGAGCGCCAGCAAAAACTGGCTAAATAACTAGGTCTATGCCATTTGAGCTGCTGGCCTAGATATTTTTAGGGCATTCTGGAGCTATTGTCGCTGCGACTCTTTAAATTAGCGTAAATCCAGAGCAGAATTTTTTGGGCTCAGGCACAAAAAATCCACAAACTATCTCTTTAGAAGCAGGGCTTACCCCTTTTGAATGGTTCTTGTGGCCGCAACCTCAATCTCTCTCTAAAGATAAGCCCGCAAACATCGCGAATAGACAATGCTGTAGGCAGCATTAATCGAGGTCAAAATCGATTGTTTTGCCGGGTCTGTCCGCAGATTTTCTTGGCAGATTCAAGTTCTGTTTCACAACACGTTACTGACTAGCTGGCTAGTTTGAGAGGGTTTTATGCGAATAGCACAGGTCACACCTTTGTGGGAGCAAGTTCCACCATTAGCCTACGGCGGAACCGAGATGGTTGCCAGTTTACTAACGGAAGAACTGGTGCGGCGGGGGCACCAGGTGACGCTGTTTGCAACGGGCGATTCAGAGACAGCGGCGCGGCTGGTGCCCGGCTGCGATCGCGCCCTCAGACCGCTAGGCGTACTGCCCCCCGACTACGAGCGCTACGAACAGCACCAGCTGGCCAAGGTCTTTGCCATGGCCGACCAGTTTGACATCATTCACTCCCATATGGATGTGGCTGCTCTGCCCCATGCCCAGGGCAGCCCAACCCCGGTGGTGCATACGCTGCACGGGGCGATGCCCCCTGCAGCCGAAAAAATCTTTAGCCAGTATCGACAGCAAAATTTAGTCAGCGTCTCTAAATCTCAGCAGCGTCCAGAGCTGGAGCTGAACTATGTGGCTGCGGTCTACAATGCGATCGCCCTAGAGCAGTTTGATTTTTATCCCCAGGCCCAGGAGCCACCGTACCTGGCCTTTCTGGGTCGGATGTCAGAGGAAAAAGGCCCTCACCGCGCGATCGAAATGGCCAAACGCAGCGGTTGGCCACTCAAAATGGCGGGCAAAATCGACTTTGAAAACCAGCAGTTTTTCGAGCGTCAGGTCGCTCCCCACATCGACGGGCAGCAAATCGAGTTTTTGGGAGAAGTGAGCCAGGCGCAGAAAAAAAACCTGATCGGTAACGCCACCGCCACCTTATTTCCCATTTCCTGGTCGGAACCCTTTGGGCTGGTGATGACCGAGTCGATGGCCAGCGGCACTCCGGTCATTGCGATGGCGATGGGGGCGGCACCGGAAGTTGTGGCTGACGGTAAGACGGGCTTTCTGTGCCACAGCGTTGACGATAGCGTCGAGGCGGTGGCGCGCATTCACCGCATTAGCCGTCAGGCCTGCCGCGACCATGTCGCCTTCAATTTCAGTGTCGAGCGCATGGTGAATGGCTATGAGGCCGTCTACCGGCAGGTGCTGAGCGATCGCCATAAGCTCACCTACCGGCCCCAGATTTCCAGGGCGCTTGAGCAGCCTGGGCGACCCGAGCCAGTCAAGGCTACCCTGTAGACTCACCGGCGGGCTTGCCTCGCGTGGGGCATGCCTGATTGGAATGGAGTAGGGCAGATTACACAGTTGAACACCCATTTTTGATCTCCACGCAGCCACTGTATATAAACCATGACCATGAGTGACTCGTCTAATCAAAATCAGCTGGGGTCTGGCTTGGCAGAATCTCTCAACGCAGAATCTCTTCATATTGTGGAGCTAGGGGGGCGCACCTTTGCCCCCGCCCAGCAGGTGCCGGTGCCAGAGTGGCCCTACACCACGATCAAGCGGCAGCAGCCCACGCTGACCCTCAAGGGCAACGACTTGTTTTTAATTACCGATACCCTGGGCAACGTCGTCAATGCTGAGGATGTGCAAGTCACCTCCAGTATGGGGCTGTTTTGTCGAGATACGCGGTTTCTGAGTCGGCTGGAACTCCAGTTTGAAGGGCAACCGCCGCTGTTGCTGAGCAGCACCGCGCAGGAAGGGTTTGCCCTCTCGGCGCTGTGCGCTAACCCCTACATTGCCAGCGACGACACCCACCACGAGATTCGCGCCGAGACCATTGGCATTCAGCGCGACCTCGTGCTGCAAGGGGGCTTGTTCGAAGAACTCACCCTGACCAACTACAGCACCGAACCCGTCGAGTTCGAGCTGAGCATTAGCTTCGATGCCGATTTTGCCGACCTGTTTGAAATTCGAGGCCAGGTGCGGGAGCAAACCGGCACGCTGCTGCGCCCGGTGCGGCTGGCGGCAGAATCGGGGCCTGTTTTTCAAAACGGCCAGATCGGGGGCGATGGCAAGGAACTCACCCTGGCCTACCAGGGGGTGGATCGGCTGCTGATGGAGTCGAGAATTCAGTTTTACCAGCGGCCCCCCGATCGCTTTGAGGGCTATACGGCGGTCTGGCGGGTGGCGCTACAGCCCCACGCTACCGAGGTATTGGGCTACCGCCTGCAGCCCTTTTTAGACAACCAGCCGTGGTCATCGGTCAACATTCCGGCCACCCTGGGCCAAGCGGTGGCGGCAGAAACCATGGAGGAGCAGCGCTGGCGAGAGGGCGTGACCTCCATTCGCACCGACAACCGGGCTCTCAACCAAATTATTGAGCGAGCCGAGCAGGACACCTACCTGCTGGGGCAAACCTTTGGGGAAAACAAGGTGCTCTCGGCTGGGGTGCCCTGGTTCTCGACGCTGTTTGGCCGCGATTCGATCATTGCGGCCATGCAGACCCTGATCTTTAACCCCGCCCTGGCCCGTCAAACCCTGACTGTGCTGGCCGAGTACCAGGGCCAGCAGCACAATGACTGGCGCGAAGAAGAACCGGGCAAAATTCTCCACGAGCTGCGGTTTGGCGAAATGTCGCGCAGCGGCGAGGTGCCCCACACCCCCTACTACGGCACGGTCGATGCCACCCCCCTCTGGCTGATGCTCTACGCCGACTACTATGCATGGAGGGGCGATCGCGCCCTGCTAGAGCAGCTCTGGCCCAACGCCCTGGCCGCCATGGACTGGATCGATCGCAGCTGCGAAAAGACCGGCTACGTCACCTACTACTGCCAGTCGCCAGGGGGGTTGGTCAACCAGGGCTGGAAAGATTCGGGCGACTGCATTGTCAATGCAGCGGGCAAGCTGGCCGAAGGGGCGATCGCGCTATCGGAGGTGCAGGGCTACGTCTACGCCGCTAAAACCCGCCTGGCCCCTCTGGCCGACATCATGCAGCGCCCGGATCTAGGCGTTCGCTGGCGGGCCGAGGCTCAGGATCTCAAAGCGCGGTTTGAGCGCGACTTTTGGCTGCCCGAGCAAGGCTATGTAGCCCTCGCCCTCGACGGTCAGGGCAAAGCGGTGGATAGCATTACCTCCAACCCAGGGCACTGCCTGGCTACGGGCATTCTTTCCCCCGAAAACGCCCACAGCGTGGCCGAGCGACTGCGGGCCCCAGATCTGTTTTGCGGCTGGGGCATTCGCACCCTCAGCAGTTCCTCCCCGGCCTATAACCCCATGGGCTACCACATCGGCTCGGTGTGGCCCCACGACACGGGCATCATTGCCGCTGGGCTCAGGTCGCTGGGCTGCATTGAGCAGGCGCTCGAAATTGTCCAGGGCATTTTTGATATGACCGTGGTGCAGCCCTACCAGCGCCCGCCGGAGCTATTCTGCGGCTTTGAGCGCACCCCCAACAGTCGGCCCGTGCGCTACCCGGTAGCCTGTTCGCCCCAGGCCTGGGCCACCGGCACCATGTTTCAAATGCTGCAAATTATGGTGAACCTGGTGCCCGACGCGGCCAACAACTACCTGCGCATTGTGCAGCCTACCCTACCGGCCTCGGTCAGTTACATGGCGATCAACAACTTTAAGGTGGGGCAAACCCTGCTCGACCTGGAGTTTGAGCGATCGCAGGAGGCCACCGCCTGCCGGGTCGTGCGCAAGCGCGGCAACCTGCGGGTCGTGATCGAGGTGTAATTCCAATCGTCTGTGCCGTTAGTGCGGCACCCCCAACCCTGAAAATAGCTAGAGCCGTTCCCTGAGCGGAGCCGTTCCCTTCGACTACGCTCAGGGAACGGCTCCGCTCAGGGCAAATCCGTGAGCTAGAGATGCTTAAAACCGATTAGCAGGGCCGCCACCCGCGATCGCTCCGGCATCGACGCCTGCGCCCCCGGCACCATCACCGAGGCGGCGGCAACGGCACTGGCAAACTGCACCGCCTCCTCTAGCGCCATCCCTTCGCTCAGGGCCACGGCCAGCCCGCCGTTAAAGGCATCCCCCGCCGCTACGGTATCGACCGCTTTCACAGGCAGAGCAGGTTGATGGAAGCTGCGGTCTTGGGTTGCGACTACGGCTCCTAAATTCCCCAGCTTGACGATTGCGATCGCTACCCCCCGTTGCACCAGATGACGAGCCGCTTTGGTGGCGCTGGGAATGTCGCTGACATCTACCCCCGTCATCTGACTGGCTTCAACCTGGTTGGGGGTGAGTATGTCTACCGCCTTAAAAAACTCAGCGGGCAGGTCGGCGCGAGCGGGGGCCGGGTCTGCGATCACGGTTACGCCCTGGGCCTTGGCGGCGTTGGCGGCAGCGATTACTGCGGGCAGCGGCACCTCGAACTGCAGCAAAAGACTGTCGCCCGGCAGCAGTCGCGCTACCAGCCGATCGACATCGGCATCACTGACGCGCCCGTTGGCCCCTGGCACCACCACGATGGTGTTGTGGCCTGAGTCATCGACGGCGATCGCCGCCACCCCAGTCGGTGCCTCCGCATCCACCTCTACACCGCTGATATTGACCCCAGCGGTTTGCAAGCTGCCCAGCAGCGGCTGGCCAAAGGCATCATCTCCAACCCGGCCAACCATGGCTACGGCAGCTCCCAGGCGAACCGCCGCCACCGCCTGGTTGGCCCCCTTGCCACCGGGCAGGGTTTTAAAGTCGGTGCCCAAAATCGTCTCCCCCGGCTGGGGCAGGCGCGGCGTACGGCAGATCAAGTCCATATTCAGGCTGCCGAAAACGTGGATGGTGCTGGGCGAGGGGTGAGAGGTCATAGAAATAACGCTCGAACGTTCAGACGTTTAAACGAGCATACGCTAGCCAAAATGACCTAAAACAGATCGCCATCGTCGTCTTCGGGAGTGCCGTAGGGCGAGGGGGGGCGATCGCTGCTCCAGGCCCACCAAGGGGTCGCGCACTCGCCGCAGTGGTAAAACTCCTGCCACTTGCGGCGGTGGTCGGCCCCAAAGACCGGCGATCGGCGGTTGATCCAGACCGCTTTGGCCTGGCGGCTCTCAGCCCCGCACTGGGGGCAGCAAAACTGAGTGGCGTGGGTAGCAGACTGGGCCCAATCGGGCGGAAAAGGTGAAAAAGCTTCCATGGCGTGAGGCGGGGGGTCAGTTCCATTATGGGACGCATTAGCTCAGCCTGCCCGCCAGACTCGTCGTCACTACCTGCCCACCAACGCCCCCGCTTCCCCCATTGGTTAAGTTCTAGGAAAGTACGCTTCACGGCAGACGTTCTTCGGCATAATCGGTGGCAGGCTCGTAACTTTTGGGCCAAAAGGAGCATGGATACGCGATGGCACTGCGTTTGATTTCGCTGCTGGGTATTTTTGGCCTTTGCTTCATTGCCTGGCTGGGTTCAGAAGATCGCAGGCGGGTGCCGTGGAAAGTGATTGTCTGGGGCATCGGCATTCAGCTGGTGGTGGGGCTGCTGGTGTTTTTGCTGCCCTTTACCCGCGAAATTGTGGTCTGGCTCAGTGCGCTGCTCAATGCGCTAATCGATGCATCCGATGCCGGGGCGCGGTTTTTGTTTGGCCCCATTTTTGTGCCCGACTTTAACCAAACCGTCGGCCCGGCCGGGGCCGGTCGCTGGATTGCCCGCGCCCTGACGCCGCCCTTTACCGCCGTACCGGGCGATCGCCTGGGGGCCGACAACCTCAACCTGGGCTACATTTTCGCCTTTCGCTCGCTGCCGCAGGTGGTGTTTTTTGCCGCCATTTTTGCGCTGCTGTACAACCTGGGCGTGGTGCAGCCCATCGTGCGGGTGTTCGCCCGCTTCTTTCGCTGGGCCATGACGATCAGCGGGGCCGAGGCGCTGGCGGGGGCAGCAAATATTTTTGTCGGCATTGAGTCGGCGATCGCCATCAAGCCCTTTCTCGAACGCATGACCCGCAGCGAGCTGTGCGCCATTCTGGCCTCCTGCTTCGGCTCGATCGCCTCCACAGTGCTGGGGCTCTACGCGGGCTACCTGCGGCCCATTTTCCCGTCTATTGCCGGGCACCTGATGTCGGCCTCGGTGCTGACGATTCCGGCCTGTTTCGTGCTGGCCAAAATCTTGGTGCCCGAAACCGAGACCCCCGACACCCTGGGCAAAGTGCCCGCGATCGCCCTGGCCGACGACGAGCGCCAGAGCCCGATGGATAGCCTGATTATCGGTGCCCTCGACGGGGTCAGAATGGCCGTGGGCATCGTCGCCGCCCTGATCGCCATTCTGGGCCTGATTGCCCTGCTCAATCTGGTGTTTGCCAATTTAGCCAACCTCGCCACCAGCGAGTTTGCGCCGTGGCGCGCCATCGGCCAGGTGTTTAGCGTCATTACCCTGCAAAACATTATGGGGGCGCTGTTTTTGCCCCTCACCTTTCTCACCGGGGTGTCGCTCGACTGGCCAGAGCTGTGGCTGTCGTCGCAGCTGATCGGGCGACGGTTCCTGGAGACGGCGATTCCGCCCTACATTGGGTTGGCCAACGCGGCGGCGGCAGGAACCCTCAGCGATCGCGCCCTGGTCATCGTCAGCTACGCCCTCTGCGGCTTTGCCCACCTGCCCTCGGTCGGCATCTTTGTCGGCGGTCTGTCAACCCTGGTGCCCTCCCGCCGCAAAGACATCAGCGAGGTCGCCTGGAAAGCCCTCTGGGCCGGCACCCTGGCTACCCTGATGACCGGCTGCGTGGCCGGCATCTTTTTCTACGAAGGGGCCGCTGTGCTGGGGCGCTAGGGTATCGCCACAGCCTGCTGCGGCTCTGGCTCAACAACGAGCATTCAGGAGCAATAGCGAGCCTGCGGCTGCGCTAGATTTTGCAGTGTTGGGCTGTAGAGGCTGCGATCGCGGCTCAGCGCTGCGTAGACTTACTGAGGTAAACCGAATCAGACGGCGCTATAGCCCCAGCAGCGAGGCTAGCGCTGAGATATTTTTTGTAGATGATAAAAAATTCTTGAATTCAGCCCAATTCTGCTATTTATTAAGAATTTGCAAAGGTCGAGTAGGCGTTTTGTGAAGAAGCCAAAACCCTGCAACCTCAAGAGTTCCAGCCCGTCTCTGGAGACTAGCAATCAGCAGCGCCGTGATTTTGACTAATAAAGCGGGAAAACTGCGAAAGTCAACTACTCCAACGACGCTGTAGGAGTGGCCATCTACCATTTATCACCACACTCCGAACGACTCTACAGGAATGAACGAGAATGACTCAAACTAACTGGGCTAAGCTGCTGCGTTTAGCGCCTCTTTCGGCTGTTTTAGCAACCCTGGCCCTCGGCAGTGGGGGAGCCGCGATCGCCCTGGCGGGCGGTCCGATTCAAGATTTTGACTGGCTCAAAGACGACGCTTTGCTAGACCAGGCCCTAGATGCTGCCCATACCAAAGACGACGACGACGGTGACGATGACGACGACGTAGAATCTGGCGAAGTCATCTACCAGCGCCGCACCACAACCACTACGACCACCGTCAACCAGGTCAGCTTTAGCGATATTTCGACCAATTATTGGGCTAGCAGCTTCGTCTACCGCCTGTCTGCCCTTAACGTCGTCAGCGGGTTTCCCAACGGCGCTTTCTTGCCCTCCAATAACCTCACCAAGGCCCAGTATGCGGCCATGATTGCTCAGGCCTTTGATCAGCCTGCCACGCGACAGTTCGTCGCCCTGCGCAATGTCTCCAGCAGCTACTGGGCCTACAGCGCCATTCAAAAAGCCTACACCATGGGCTTTTTAGACATCACCGACGGGCTTTTTGATACCGACGATACCATGACCCGCCTGGACATGCTGGTGATGCTGGCACAGGGGCTGAAGATTACTGAGGTGACCTCCGGTCAGTCGGTAGACAGCCTGCTCAGCATCTTTAGCGACGCCAGCCAAATTCCGAGCGAGTATCGCGTCATTATTGCGGCCCTGGTAGAACGGGGCATGTTGGTAAATTATCCCAACGTCACCGAACTCAACCTGTTTGAAGTGGTGTCGCGCTCCGAAGCCTGTGGCTTTGTCTATCAGGCGCTGGCCTACCTGGGCAAGGTCGAAACCATCGAGTCGGCCTATATTGTCAACAGCGACAATTTCTCCACGCTGAACGAAACCATCACTATTACTGAGACCACCACCACCGAAACCACCACCGAAACCAGCGGCGGTGAAATGGACGATGACGACAGCGATGACGACGACGACGATGACGGCAAGCAGGCCTGTAACCAGGGCATTGGCAACGGTGCCGAAGGCTGCGATCCTGGCAACTCGCGTCCCCACGGCGGCAGCAATGATGAGGGTGGCCGCACCCCCGGCAACCGCTAGGCTACAGACTACGTCCTTTTGAGCGAGTACTAAGGCGTCCTGCGGGGCGTCTTTTTTTTCTCCTATCCGGCCCAGCTCAGGCCTGACCAAGCCCCCGACAGTAGCCCACGCTCCCAGGCTGTGCTACACCAAAAGGGCGCAAGATAACCCCTGCCGCCTATGCAAAGCCCATCGCCCTGGGGCTTGACCAGCTACCACATCAAGCTTTTAGCGGCGCTGACCATGCTGATAGATCATATTGGCGTGGTATTTTTTCCCGATGCGATCGGGTTTCGCATTGTTGGGCGCATCAGCTTTCCGCTGTTTATTTGGCTGCTGGTGCAGGGCGAGGCTCACACCAAGCAGGTGGGGCGCTACGGTCTGCGGCTGGCGGTGTTGGGCGTGGTGTCTCAGCCTGTCTACCAACTCACCTTTGCTACGGCTCGGCCCAATATTTTGTTTGAGCTACTTTTAGGGCTAATCTGTCTGCGCTTAGCGCGAGGGTTTCCTCGCTTTCAGCTGCCCATCTGGATCGGGGCAGCGGGTCTGAGCGAGCTGCTGGCGATGGGCTATAGCAGCTACGGCATCGGGCTCATTGCCCTCACCCGCTACTACCGCCCCACAGTGCTGTGGGGGCTGGCCTGGGTCGGGTTTCACCTGCTTTGGGCCTGGATAGAAGGGCCGTTTCAGCTACCAGCGATCGCGGTTCCCCCGATCTTTTGGCTAGCTAATGGCGATCGCGGGCCAAAAGCGCGGTGGTTCTACGCCTTTTACCCCGGCCACCTGGCCCTGCTGTGGCTGATTCGGCAGGGCCTAGGCTAGCTACAAATGGCCACCCCAGATCAACGATGAGCATCTGGCAATCGGGCTTTTGCCTTATCAATCGCATGCAGCACCGCTTCAACCAGCTCAGCGTTCCCTCGGTTAAGCCCCAGCGCCGCCAGGTGGTTGCCCAGAGGCAGCTGCTTAAAACTCGACAGCTGTAGCGTGAGCAACTCTTCTAAGGTGCTAACGGTTTCTTTGGCCAGCCGACTGGTAAACGCAATCACCGAGGTGAGGGCAAACAGCCGAGAGCGATTGATCAGGCAGTAGGTTTGATCAATCGATGGCTCTACGCGAATCAACCGTTCCACCAGTGCCCGCAGCGACTTGATGGGCACCGCCCCGTCCAGGTCAGAAATCACCGGATCGAGCAAAATCGATGGCTGATTCAGCAGAGAAATCTGCTTCAAAGAAACATTTCCCAAGGCATTGGCCAGACGCTCAGATTGACCCAATCCAATACAGTTATTCAGTACGGCACTGTCTTGTTTAGCGCGATCGGTTAATAGCTCAAGCAGCGCAATGTATTTGCAGCCCAGGCTGTGGCCCAGCCACAGATAGTTAAAGGCGGGTGAGTTAGGCTCTTCACCATAAAGGCTGTGGCTGTAGCCGTGCTGCCTGGCCAGTTCCGTCAGTTCTTGACGAATTTGGGCTTTACCCTCAGCCAGGCTCAGCGCCACCGACCAGTGCCGAAAAGAAAACCGAAAGGGCAGAGCCACCAGGGTATAACCGCTGTGATAGAGGCTGCGGAGCAGGTAACGGTAAAAGACAGTAGGAAAGGTGCCGAAAAAAGCTCCACCGATAAAGAAAATGACGCCCTGGGGCCGGGGATGGATGGCAGCCCAGCTGGTGGTTAGCGGTTTAAATCGGAATTTGGGCAAGTCAACATCTGGCATAGTTGGCATAGGTTTGACCGCAGCAGGGGTTGGGCGAGAGACCGTTGGGGGTGCCTGCCCCCCAGGGCAGGCAGGCACTGCTGATATGCGATCTAGGCGACGGGCTGGCGCTGGGCACCGTTGGTGACTACGGCTGGCATCCCGTTTGGGACCGGCTGGCTCAAGTCGTCGAGCCGCTGGGCCATAAACCCCAAGACCTGCTGAATATTCTCAAGCTGGTCGATTACCCCAGGGTTAATACCGCCAGCTACCGGACCAATCGGGTCAATGGGGCCGGGGATAGGGATGGGCTGAGGAAACTGGGGACCAGGCACAAAGGGACCGTCGAAAACGGGTGGGTCAAGTACGGTATCGACATTGAGCAGGGCACTACCCGATGAGGTGGGTAGGGCGGTGATCAGTTGGTCAAAGTCACCACTGGTGCCGGGAGAGGGCAGGAAGGTGCCCCGATGCTCAGGGGTGACCAGCAGTGGGAAGGTGCGAGGCCGACCGGGAAAGGGAAAAGGGGACACCGCAAAGATTTCTACATAGCCCCGCACTTCGATCTGGTCAGCCAGGTTAGCTGGGTTCAGCGTTCTGATGTCGGGCTGTAGAATGATCAGGCCGGTGTCGCCAGCGTTGAGCCGAAAATCGTAGGTGTTGGCGACGGTGAGGCTGGTCAATTCGTTCGTTCCCAGCGTGTCTCTAGCCACCAGGAGTTTGGTGCGATCGATAGGGGGGCTCTGGGCGTTAAACCGCAGCCGCAGCCGGAGGGACGTGCTGTTGGGGTTAGCTACGTTTAAGAAGTAGCCTTGCAGAATGCTGCGATCGGACCCGCTGACGGTGCCAGCGGTCGGCGTAATCGGCTTCAGCAGCAGTTCAAAGGTGGAAAGTAACATGGTCGTCTCTCACTGACTAGAGTTGTCATCAATACCTCGGGGAAGACTCGACGGTTGACCTAGTTTCTCAGGCACCTCAAGCTTCCCTAGATATGACTATTCAAGTCCATGCCGTTAGCCAGTGAGAATGACCCATGCGGGTACTCTTGCCTATCGAGTTTGAATTGTTGTTTGCATAGACAAGCCGAGAACAACCTGGAGAGCCGTTAATTACCCAGGCGTAGCAGCCCAGGCCTTAATTCGTTCCGACAACGGCGCTACTATTGCCGCCCCGCGATATCAACGAGCCAAGTTAAAATCCCTGGCGGCATCGCACAGCAAATCCCCCCGACCGTCAGCAGTTGTTCTGCCAACTATCGGGGGGCTCGTTTTAGGGTAAGCGATTTAGGACAGGTGCTACAAAAAGTGGTCGATCGCCACAGCTGAAACCGCAGCAAACGCCGTAATGGCCAGGCCCACCAGCGGGTTTTGTCCCTGAGCCACCGCAAACGAGGTGATCACGCCAGCGCCCAGGGCCGCGATCGCAACAGAGCCAATCCAGTCTTTCTGTAGATTATGCATAGGGTGTTTAAAGGCAGGATATAACGCAGGAGAATAAAGCTGTGGCTGTTCGAATACCACGTACCCGCCCCAGGGAGCAGGCAGATTGCTTTTCAGACCTCACGCTATCATTCCGCCTTCAGCCAAAGCAGACCGCCCCAAAGAACTGATACCAAGCTTAAGGCTTAGTCAAATTAGTTAATATTTTCCTCAGGAAAGAGGCAGAGCTGCCAATAAAATCCAGCTTCAGTTCAAGAGCTAAGGTTATTCTGTGCGGCGAGTATTGCCCGCTTTGACCCAGCCTTCCTGACCGTTAGATACCACCCGCACCTTGACCCAATCCTGGTCGGCGGGTTCTTCTAGCACTACTACGGCCTCGTTGACGTCCACGCCACCCACCTGGGGAAACTCAACACCGGGGCCTTCGCGCATGACCAGGCCAATGGGCTGCACCACCACAGCCTTATAGGCACCGGGTTCAAGGGCTGGCTCAGGCGGCGCGGCCTCGGGGGCCGCCTCGGGGGCAGCTGCAGCCTCGGGGGTTGGTGCGGCTGGCACGGCTTCTGTTGCCGTGGGCATCTCGTCGCCGTAGAGGGGCTTGGGCGGCAGCACCGAGAGACGACCCATGAAGTAGCGGGCGGTGGCAACTCCGGCCATCGACAGCAAAATCAGGGCGATCGCAACGCCCAAAATTAACTTAGACAGGCCAATGAAAAATCCTTTCATGGGCAGAACCGGCCAAAAAATCGTTTACAGCTTGCTAATGGTACAGCACCCCCGACCAATCGGCATCGACTCGCTAGTCGGTATCAGGCAGCGACGGGCGCAGCCTGGGGTCCAGGCCGCTGCGAGAGGCCATTCGGGCTTTACCCGCCGCCGCCCAGGCCTGCAGGGCTTCGATCTGCTCCTGGGCGGTGCGGGCCAAAGGCACCATTTCGCTGGCGGCGGTGAGAATGTCGTCGGTGGTAAAGTCTCGGTTTTGGCTGAAGCCCAGGTGCATGGCCTCGACGATCGCCTGCTCGATCTCAGCCCCAGAAAAATCCGGAGTTTCGTAGGCCAGCCGGGAAATGTCGAAGCTCTTGAGGGTGTGGGGCCGCAGGCGCGAGAGATGCACCTCAAAAATAGCCTGGCGATCGCTCTGGGTGGGCAGCCCGACAAAGAAAATTTCGTCAAAGCGGCCCCGCCGCAGCATCTCGGGCGGCAGCGCCTGAATATTGTTGGCGGTAGCGACCACAAATACCGGGGAGGTTTTCTCCGCCATCCAGGTAATAAACGTGCCGAAGACGCGGCTGGCGGTGCCCGAGTCACCCCGACCATCCATGCCCGCAAAGGCCTTGTCGATCTCGTCAATCCACAGCACGCAGGGAGCCAGGGCTTCGGCCAGCTGAATCATCTGGCGGGTGCGGGCCTCCGACTCGCCCACCAGACCGCCAAACAGTCGCCCTACGTCGAGCCGCAGCAGGGGCAGGTGCCAGTGGTGGGCGATCGCCTTAGCGGTTAGCGACTTGCCCGTGCCCTGAATGCCCAGCAGCAGCAGTCCGCGCGGATGGGGCAGCCCGTACTGGCGCGCTTTTTCTGAAAAGGCGGCACCTCGCTTGAGCAGCCAGTCTTTGAGGTTATCCAGGCCGCCGATGTCAGAGATTTGCTCCCTGGCGGGGTAGTAGTCGAGAATTTGGGTCTGGCGAATGCTCTGGCGCTTTTCGTCGAGAATCAGGTCGAGGTCGTTGGGGTCAAAGGCCCCGTGGGCGGCGATCGCCCGCGCCAGCACCCGCCGAATTCGCTCCAGCGATAGCCCCTGACAGGTGCGCACGACCTCCTCCAGCATACCCGGCGGCAGGTTGGTGCTGGTGGCGCTCAAGAGCTGCTGCACCTCCTGTCGAATGGCGGCGGCATCGGGCAGGGTAAACTCCAGCACCGTCACTGTTTCGCTCAGCTCGTCGGGAATGGTGAGCTGAGCCGAGAGAATAATCAGCGTCTTGGGCTGGGCCTTGAGGCGGCGCGCCAGGTTGCGCAGCTTGCGAGAAACGGCCACATCGTCTAAAAAGCGATGAAAGTCGCGCAGCACAAACACCGCCGAAGCGGTAGCGGGCAGCTTTTCGACCAGCTCTAGTGCCTGCAGCGGGTTGCGCTTGCCAAAGCCAGCGTCGTTGAGGTTGCCCTGGTAGCCATCGACAAAATCCCAGGTGTAGAGGGCGCGACTGCCCTGGGCCGCTGCACAGGCGGCAATATCGGCCTCGGCCCGCTCCTCTTCGGCGGTGGCAATGTAGATGATCGGATAGCGGGCGCGAATCAGCAGCCCCAGTTCTTCTGTGAAACCCATATCAGCGCGGCGTGGGTATCCTGCAACTCTCTGGTATCGTTTCCAGCCTATCGAATTTTAGAGAAGTCTCTGCGTAGAGAGCTAAAAAGTTATTCCCTAGGCTCACCCACTCAGAGCTTTTACTGTTGGCGAAAGTCGCCTGCGGTGAGCCTTTAGTTAAAAAGGAATAGGCTAGTTAAAAAGGAATAGGCTAAGCGTCCGGTAGATTGAGCTGTTGCTGCAGCTGAGCCAGGGCGGCCCAGCGGTGGTCTACAGGCTCGGCGGTAGCGGTGCCCTGGGGGCGAGTTTCAATGCCAGAGCAGTCTTCGTCGCAAATTTGGGGCTGGGGTAGAGCCAGACAAATCTGTTCGTAGAGCCAGGTTTCGGGATAGAAATGGCCGTTGGGGGGCAGGGTTTCTACCAGGTCATCTACGGCTACCTCCCGCTCCAGCGGTAGGGTGGCGGGGTCGGGTTCATGCTCCAGCCATATCAATTCCTGGGGAGCAATCACCACCCGGTGGTTGTAGGTCTTCAGACAGCGATCGCAGCTCAGCGTCACAATGGTATTAACCCTAGCTTTGACCTCCAAATAGGTGCCCTGATGAATAACGGTCAGCTCGCCCCGCACAGGGGTCAGGGTCTCCAGGTCGCTCAGGTGCGTATCTAAGTCAACGACGAGGGTTTTCTCGGGCCGCTGCAGCAGGTGGGGTATATACACTTTGTCCATCGCTCATCCCTCCCATGACTCGCATCTCAATCGCTTTGCAGGGGCTACCTGTAGGGGCTACTGGGGAGCCTTACCCGCCAGACAAACGACCAGACGGCGATCGGGCTCGCGGCCTCGGCTGAACGTAGCCAGGCCCTCGTGGGCGGCCAAAAAGTGGTGCATCTGTCGGCGCTCGGCGGAAGATAGCCCCTGCATTTCGTACTCTTCCCCACTGGCCAGCACCCGCTCGGCGGCGTCTGCGGCCATGGTCTTGAGTTCCTCCAGACGCTTGGCCCGGTAGCCCGCCAGCTCAATCGTAAAGGCCTGCTGCTCATCCTGGCCCTTGCCCAAATTCAGGGTGGTATTCGCCAGATACTGAATCGAGTCGAGCACCGCACCGCCCTCGCCAATTAGAGCCTGCACCTGCTCAGGCGTCAGCGGCTCGTCGGCGATGGTGAGCCAGCAGCTCTCCCCAGACTCATCTTCGACCGGATGGGCGCTAACGGTTGAGGTCAACCCCTGCATGGTCAGCAGGCTGGTTAACCAGTTCACGCCAGCGGTAGCAGCATCGGTGACCATGGTTACGCCTTCTTCTTCTTGCTGCGCCCTGGTTCAAAGGGCAGGGTCTTTCTGTCGTCGTCGGCCTTGGTTTTGGTTTCGGCATCAACGATTTTTTGCAGGTTCTCAGGCAGCGGCTCTCGCGACAGAATGAAGGTTTGCAGGGTCTGGAAGATGTTGGCAATCAGCATGTACATCAGCACCCCGGCGGGCAGCGGAAAGAACAGAAACATGCCGGAGAAGATGATCGGCGTGAACTTGTTCACCGCCGCCTGCTGAGGGTTGTCGCTGGAGGTCGAGCCCTGCCCTGAGAGCACCTGGTTGAGGTAAAGGCTGGCTCCAAAGCCCAGGATCATAATCAAAATATCCCAGTGGATAGCACCGTCTTCGCCGGTTACGCCAATGCGGCCCAGGGCTTTGATAAAGAGAAAGCCCTTGTTAGCAGCTAGACCGGGGGCCTGCACTCGCACGGTGGCTTCACCAGGAGCTAGAGCGGTAATGTGGCCCGCCTCATCCACCGCAATGACGTCGTCGCCTTTGGTGACTTCCCAACGGGGCTTAAAGCTGTCGATGTCGTCGTTGTACTGGGTAACTAAAGACTGGATGGTTTCGCCCTCGGCGGTTTGCAGGCGCACATCGGTCTTTTCGCCAACTACGAGTTTGTTGCCGCCGGGCACGACTGCCGAGATGGGGAAGTGCGAGCCATCAGAGACGTAGATGGCCTTGGGTGGAGTGCTGAACACCTGGGGCTGAATCTGCTCAATTTTTTCTTGGGGAAAGACCTGAACGTTGACGTCGTAGTTGATGTCGGCAAACGGCGACCCCCGCAGGGTGGCAAACAGGGCAAAGAGAATGGGCATTTGCAGCAGCACCGGGAAGCAGCCCGCCAGCGGGTTACCAAACTCTTTGTACACCCCGCTCATTTCCTCCTGGAGTTTGGTGGGGTTGTCTTTGTAGCGCTCCTGGATTTCTTTGACGCGCTTTTGCATCAGGGGCTGGGCCACCTTCATGCGCCGCATATTGCGAATCGAGCCTGCGTTGAGGGGGTACAGCGCAAACCGAATCACCAGGGTGAGGGCGACAATGGCCAACCCATAGCTGGGCACGATCCCATAGAAAAAATCTAGGATCGGCAACATGATGTTGTTGGTCAGAAATCCAATTCCAAAATCCATGGGCACTAAAACCCTGCTACAGGGGATACGACGTTAACTGCTCAGTTACCTAATCTACCCCATAGTCGGGGAGGCAAGCCGCCCGCTTAGTGACGGATTGCCGTAGTTTTAAATAGGTTTAGACTTCACCAACGGCACCGCTGACGGCCTTGGCCGAAGGAGAAATGCGCTCGTTAATGTACTCGTAAACCTCACGGAAGCGAGGCATAGAACGCAGTTCTAGTCGGCTGCCGTCTTTGAGGGTGACCACCATGTCACCCCAGAGGCCAATGCCGCGAGGCACTGTGACGATTTTACTGATTTCGTTGTAAATCAGGTCGGTGCGATCGCGCCCCATCCAGCCGCCCGTAACTGAAATGCGCCGACTGGTGATGCGGTAGCGCAGCCACAGGGCACGGGTGATAGCCCCAACCGTGAGGGGAAGGCAAATAATGGTGAAGCCCAGCAGCACGTTGACAATTAAATCGCCGATGTGGGGGCCGCCCTCGTAGAACACATCCTCACGAATGCCCATGGATTACCTCTAGCTTGGTGAACAACTGCTCTAATTCTCGCAAAAATTCGCCATATTCGCACTGGGTGGCCTCGGGCTTGAGGTTAATCACGACCCAGAGGGAGGGTTTGAGACGGGGCAGCAGGGTTCTCAGGGCGGCGCGCACCTGACGCTTGAGGCGGTTGCGCACCACCGCCCGCTTGTGCACTTTTTGGCTGATGACAATGCCAATGCAGGGGCCAGCGCCAGTCTCGCTGGGGGCAGCAGGCAGCGGCAGCACCCGCATGATCAGGTGGGCTGAGATAGCTTTTTTGCCCTGCCGATAGACCTGGGAAAACTGCCGCGATCGCCGCAGTCGATTGTGTTTGGGTAGCACGGCCCAACCCCTAGCATTTCAACAGCATTTCTACTAACAGCAATAGCCCTGGAGCTTTTGGTAGCCCCAGGGCCAAAATGCTTGACACCCACGGTTTGAACTATCCCCAGCGGGGCTAGACGGCGAGCTTAGCTCGTCCCTTGCGGCGACGAGCTTTGATCACGTTTTGGCCGGTGTGGGAGCGCATACGAGCGCGAAACCCGGAAGTTCGCTTTTGCTTACGGTTGGTGCCCTCTAGGGTGCGCTTACTCATGGCGTTGCCTGTTGCTGATAAAAAGTCACAGTCTACAATAGTAGCACTAGCTGGCCATTATCGAGTGCGCTGATTGTTATCGGTAGCAATTTCCAGGGGCCAGGTGCCGGTGTACTGATCGATGACATCGCCCTGGTACATCATGCGCAGGTTGAAGTAGTGGTAGCCGTAGCGACGGGGGTTGCGCACGTCAGAGAGCACCACCACCAGGTTGGTATTGGCAGGAATTGGCTCTTCGGGGATGATTTCAATCCGGTTTTCATCTTCGTAGAGATCGACCACTTTAAGGGGAATGGTCTCGCCGCCGCGCCAGTCGCCGATGCGCAGCTCAATTTTGTTCGGGTCAATGCGGCCACCAATTTCGTTGAAGCTATCGGGATAGTCAATTTCCATGGAAATGACGTCGCGGGGCAGCTTGGTCCGCATGATGTTGAGGTAGTAGCGGGCGTTGGTGCTGTACGGGGTGTTGAAGTCAATCAGGTAGCCGAGGCGATACTCGGGTGCAACCCCGCCAAAAATGGTCAGTCCAGTCTGGGCCTGGGTGGGCTGGGGCAGCGCCGTGCTGAGGCCTACGGCGGCGGCCACGGCGGCCAGCCCCAGAGCGGCAAATTTCAGCGATTGCTTTAGGGATGTCATGGTGTACCTCCAATGAAAACTATCTGGCCGGGTAGCCTGGGGCAACCAATCTAGGCCATTCATTACAATACTCCCGGCGACCCAGCGTAGCACTCTGGTCTGTGCCAGTGGCACAACCGGGCAGAGCGACTGGGCCCCATCGGCTGGCTGGAGCGTTTAACCAGGGCCAATCCGCCGCCGCCAGCTCCGATCCTACCACCTGGTCTTGGCCTCCCTACCGTTGTAGCAAGCCGGTGCTTACTCGCCATCGTCATCGATGATGGCGTTGCGATCGAGCAGCAGCAGGTTGCGCAGCTGGTCGGTGTCGAACTCGGTCAGCCAGCCCTCGCCCGCGCTGACCACCTGCTCAGAGAGCACCTTCTTACTCTCGATCATCTCGTGGATGCGCTCCTCGAGGGTGCCGGTGGTGACAAACTTATGCACCTGCACGTTGCGGGTTTGGCCAATGCGAAAGGCGCGGTCGGTGGCCTGGTTTTCGATCGCCGGGTTCCACCAGCGATCGTAGTGGAAGACGTGGTTAGCGCGGGTGAGGTTGAGGCCCACGCCGCCCGCCTTGAGGGAGAGAATGAAGATGCGGGGTGCGGCAGGGTCGTTCTGGAAGCGATCGACCATGGCCTCGCGCTGGTTTTTGGTGGTGCTGCCGTAGAGAAACAGTGCCTCCTGCCCCAGGTACGACTGTAGGTGCCGCTGCAGCAGCTTGCCCCACTCGGCAAATTGGGTAAAGATCAGAGCGCGATCGCCCTCGGCAATCACCTCCTCCAGCATTTCGTCGAGCCGCTGTAGCTTGCCCGATCGCCCCTTCAGCCCCAGGCTGGGCTCCTGCAAAAACTGGGCCGGGTGGTTGCAGATCTGCTTTAGCTTGGTCAGTAGCGCTAAAATCTGGCCCTTGCGCTGCACCCCGGTGGCGTCATCTAGCGTTTCGAGCGCCGCATCGACGGTTTGCTGGTAGAGGTTGGCCTGCTCGGCAGACAGGCCGCAGTAGACGCTCATTTCCTGCTTGTCGGGCAGGTCTTGAATGATGCTGCGATCGGTCTTGAGGCGGCGCAGAATAAAGGGCTGCACCAGTCCCTTCAGCGCCCGCAGCGAGGCCGTATCGCCGTAGCGCTCGATCGGGGTGGCAAAACGGCGCTGAAAGAAGTTCTTCGGCCCCAGGTAGCCGGGATTGAGAAAGTCCATGATTGACCACAGCTCGCCCAGGCGGTTTTCGACCGGGGTGCCGGTGAGGGCGACGCGGAACTGCGCTTCGATCTGGCGGGCCGCTTTCGACTGCTTGGCATCGGAGTTTTTGATATTTTGGGCTTCGTCGAGCACCAGGCACTGCCAGTTCACCGACTGCAAAGGCTTGAGGTCGCGGTAGATCAGGGCGTAGCTGGTAATTACCAGGTGCTGGTCGGCTACGGCTTTGGCCAGGGCGCTGCCGCGAGGCCTGCGATCGCCGTGGTGCAGCATGACCTTGAGCCTGGGCGCAAACCGCTTGACTTCTTTCTCCCAGTTGCCCAGCACCGAGGTGGGGCAGACCAGCAGCACCGGGGTTTCGAGCCAGCCGTTGTCCTGTAAATACAGCAAGAAGGCAATCAGCTGAATGGTTTTGCCCAAACCCATATCGTCGGCCAGGCAGGCCCCCAGGCCCCACTGTTCTAAAAAGGCCAGCCACGATACTCCCCGTGCCTGGTAGGGGCGCAGAGTCCCTTTAAAGCCACTGGGGGCCTCAATTTCTTCTAGGGTTTGGTTGCCTGTCGTCAGGGTTTCGATCAGGGTTTGTAGCGGTCCAGTGGCCTCAAAGCTGACCACGGGCAGCTTGTCGATCAGCTGAGTATCGCCTGTGCTAATCCGCAGGGCGTCTTCGACAGAAAGCGGAGTGGCGGTTTTTTGACCCGCCAAAAACTGCCGCGCCGCCTTCACATCCTGGGGCTTGAGTTCGACCCAGCGGCCGTTGATTTCGACCAGCGGCGAGCCCTGGTTAATCAGCTGCTCAAACTCGGCGGCAGAGAGGGTTTCGTCTGCGATCGACAGTTCCCAGCGAAAGTTGAGCAGACTCTTGAGGCCGAGACGCTGCCGCTGGTTTTGGGGCGGCACCTCGGCCTGTACCTTTAGCCCCAGGCGTCCGCTGCCACTCTCAGCGGTTTGGGCCAGGCCAGGGGGCAGCTCGACCTCAACGCCGTTGTCTTGCAGCTGCCAGGCTGAGGCCTTGATGAATTGGTAGGCCTGGATCGGGTCGAGGTCGCAGTGGGTGGGGTGCTGCTGGCGCAGGCTTTCGCGGATGGGGTCGTAGAGGCGGGCGGCTCGGCCCAGGGCACCCAGCAGGGTTTCTTGGGGAGCTTTAAGCATGGCCCCCTGGTGATGTAGCTCGGTCACTGGGTGCTGCCAGATCAGATCTGCCCCCAGCCGCCAGTCGGGGTTGGCCGCTGATTGGAGCTGGTAGCGCAGCTGCCAGGGCTGGTCGAGATTTGAGGGGGGCTGCAGCACCAGCCGCAGGCGAAACTGGCGGGATGGATCTTCGGCCAGGGTTTGCAGCGGCGTGGTCCAGGTGGTCAGCGCTTCCTGAAGGCGGGCGGCACTGGCGGCGCTGGCGTCTAAAGTGCCTACCGGCTGACTGAGGGCCTGCAGCCAGGGCTTCAGCGGCAGCTCCTTGCCCAGATTGGCCAGGCCATTGAGAGGTTGTCCCTGGGCTACCTGGCGCACCTGGTAGTCAACTAAAGCGGTCAA
Organism: Nodosilinea sp. AN01ver1; assembly: GCF_050565655.1. Taxonomy (NCBI): domain Bacteria; kingdom Bacillati; phylum Cyanobacteriota; class Cyanophyceae; order Nodosilineales; family Nodosilineaceae; genus Nodosilinea; species Nodosilinea sp. AN01ver1. Next base: position 23,359 of record NZ_JBNXVS010000049.1, read on the forward strand.
AAACTGCAGCAGCAGCGGCTGGGGGTCGAGCAAAGGGAACCCGCAGGCCAGCGGTAGCGCTCCCTTAGCAGCGGCGGGCAAATGGGTCCGACAGGCCAGCGGCATGGCCAGGGCAAAATGGCGCAGACGCTCCTGGTCGGGGGCGCTGTCGAGTAGGGGGTGCCAGCTAGCGGCCAGGGTTTGGCTGGTGAGTTCCAGATCGGGCAAAAACTTGCCTCGGGCCAGCAAATTTAATCCCCAGCGGGCGACGTGACCCCAGTAGCGCAGGTCGGCCCCAATGTCGCCGGGGCCAGTGGGGGTGTGCTGCCCCAGGGGCAGGGCCAGCAAAATCGGCAAAAAGTCGGCTATGCCTAAGTGCCAGCCCTGCACTCGCCAGGGGTGCAGCACCGTTTCGGCGTCAGCTTCAGACTCTAACTGGGCATCTAGCTTGGCCGAATGCACAGGCGCTAGCGCGGTGGCTAGCAGGCGAGCCGGTAGCGGCAGGGTGATCTCACCCCAGACGGGGCCTACGGCTCCGCGCGCGCCTGATTTTGCGGTGCGCGATCGCCGCCCGCCCCCAGCGGCTTTGGTTGCACTCTTACCAGCGGCGATCGCGGCCTCGGTCAACACCGCTGGAAACACATCCCCCGCCGAGCTAGCCCGTCCCGCTAGCTGTTTTTGCATGCCGACTAGCACCTGAGCCAAATCGGCCTGCCCCAGGGCGTAGGGGTGGAGATGCAGCCCCTCCCACGGGGCTAACCCCTCCGCTGGCAGCGGCTGCCAGGCCTCAGCCCAGAGAAAAAACTGCTGCGCCTGAGAAACCCAACTGACGTGTAATATTGCCATTGCCCTGTATCTACGACTCGCTCAAAGGATGGGGTGCGTTGGGAGCAGGTAGATAGGGCCTTTCACACCCGAACTGCGGGTAACACTTCAGGGTACGCCCCGACGGCTAAACCCTTCCCCCAAGCCTCAACCCCGGTTACTCCTGGTGTGCAGAAAACCTGCTTAATGTGCTTATCTTACTCTCTCAGGAAAGCTCTGGCAGGGAACCTGCCCAAAGCCTTACGCGTACTCCATCGTAACGGGAGTATGGTCACTGGGTTTTTCCCAGCGGCGGGGTTCGATGTCAATGGTGCAGCTGAGGGCGCGATCGCTCAGCCCCGCCGACAGATAGTGGTGGTCAATCCGCCAGCCCATATTGCGCTGAAAGGCGGCGGTGCGGTAGTCCCACCAGCTAAAGTGGCCACCCTCCTCGTTGAACAGACGAAAGCCATCTTTGAGGCCCACGGCCATGACCTCCCGCAGGGCCTCCCGCTCAGTGGGTGAGGACATAATGTGCTTTTCTTTGCCCTCGGCATTGTAAATATCTTTGTCTTCTAGAGCGATATTAAAATCGCCGCAGACGTTGAGATTGGGATATTCCGTCAGTAGAGCCGTGAGATACTCCTTGAGGCAGGCCAGCCAGCGCAGCTTGTACTCATACTTCTCGCTGCCTATAGAACTGCCGTTGGGCACGTAGAGGTTCACAATATAGATGTCGCCCCACAGCCCGGCGATCACCCGCTTTTGGTCATCCAAATCGCCGACGCGCTCCGCCCCGAGCACTGGGGCAAAGCCATACTGCACCTTCTCTAGCGGCTGCCGACTCAGCAACGCCACCCCGTTGTAAGACTTTTGCCCGTGAATGTAGGCGGTGTAGCCCAGTTCTGAAAAAGCCGCCGTGGGAAACGTCTCGTTCACCACTTTGGTTTCTTGCAGGCACAGCACATCCACGGGGTTGGTTTGCAGCCACTGGGTCGCATGGTCGAGGCGCGATCGAATGGAGTTGACGTTCCAGGTGGCAACTTTCATAGACGGGGTTAAGCTAAACGGGTAGGGTCATAACGTTCTAGCTTAAGGGGTTGACCGCCCAAAAAGATCGCGTCCAAAGGATCGCAACAGTGCCTTCAGAGTCTCCACTTGAGGGAAAAGCTTTAGTTAAAGAAGTGTGCCGCCGCATTCGGCTGGCCCGCAGCTATTGGGATGCCCACAATAATGCCGCCTGCCGGGGCGAGCGCGAAAAAGCGCTGGCCCTCTACAACACCTTAACGAAGGAGCAAAAAGACCAGATTCCCCAGACTCTGCGGGTGTGGCTGCGCTACCGCAGCGAAAAGTATTTTGGTGCCCACCAGACTCAGCCGGGGAATAAGGGGCGATCGGCCAAGGGACGAAAGCGATAGGGAACAGCTGGTTTTTGGTAAGATACTGGCAGCCCATAGGGAAATTAGCTCAGTTGGTAGAGCGCTGCGTTCCCGCAGGGTGACCGGAGGCCAATCGCACCGTAACGGTGCATCGCACGGCAAAGTAAGGGAAATTAGCTCAGTTGGTAGAGCGCTGCGTTCCCGCAGGGTGGCCAGAGGCCAATCGCACCATAACGGTGCATCGACGACAAAGTAAGGGGAATTAGCTCAGTTGGTAGAGCGCTGCGATCGCACCGCAGAGGTCAGGAGTTCGAATCTCCTATTCTCCATTCTCAAAAATACCTCAAAGCATTACGCAGCAAGGGACACAACCTTTGTTGCGGTTTTTGTATTTTGGCTATTTTTGGATCGATTTAGGCCGTTTTAGGCACTTTGGGAACTCGTTTGGGCACTCTTGGGCACTCTTGGAAACCCTTGTGATTAAGTGTTTTGAAGGCTATCCTGATGCACCAGTACTACACTTGTAAGAGGTGCCAGATGCTTCGGGCAGGTACCCACCATGACAGGCAGGATCCAAAAATCTCACAAGGGCACTGTTTCGGTTTTGAGTCAGAAAGGGCTACTGCGCCTGCGATGGCGAATTGAAGGATCGGACAAAAGGCCGGTGCTTTACCTGGGCTTACCTGACACGCGCTCCAACCGCAAAAAGGCAGAGCTGCTGGCAAAGCAGATTGAAATTGATCTGGCGGAAGGGACTTACGATCCAACGCTCGAAAAGTACCGAGTTAAAGTTCGTCCAACGAATGTGAATGAGCAGATCAGATCCCAGGGTGAATCCATAGTGGATTTATTTCACCGGTTTGTGGAGCACAAGGCTAAAGAAGTAGACGCCAGGACGCTGGAAAAGTACGGAGCCCTAGGGACGAGGCTGAAGCAGTTTTTCAAAGACCAGCGGGTAGATTTTATCGGAGTCGAAAAGGCGAAGGAGTTTGTGGAGTTTCTCCGGCAGTATCAAAAGCCTCGGACGATTCGCGATCGCCTGGCAACCTTGTCGGAATGCTGGAAGTGGGGACGCCAGGATTTGGATCCGTGGAAGCTGGTGAAGGTGAAGGACGACCTGAAGTCAAAGCCGAGGCCTTTTACCCACGCCGAGGTGCAGCAAATTTTGGAAACCTTTAAGGGCGATCGTTACTACGCCCACTACTATCCCTACGTCTATTTTTTGCTCAATACCGGTTGCAGGCCCGCTGAGGCTGCCGGGTTGAGATGGAACGCCATTGACGAGAAGTCCACTAATGTCTGGATTGGGCGCACTATTACCAGGGGTAAAAAGGAGAAAAATACCAAGACAGGGGAGGTAAGAAACTTTCCCTGCAACCAGCAGATGCAGGCTTTTCTGAAAGCTCACCGCCCCTCAAGTGCCCAGGAGTCTGACCTGGTGTTTCCAGCTCCTAAGGGTGGCCCTATCGGCGACAACAATTTCTGCAAGCGACCTTGGACAAAGGTGCTCGAAAAAGCAGGCATAGCTTACCGCAAGCCCTACCTGACGCGCTCAACGTTTGTCAGTCACTGCCTACAAGCGGGGATGTCGCCATCGGTTGTGGCTGAAATCACGGGGCATGATGTGAAGACGCTGTACAGAGACTACGCAGGCTGTATCATTGCCCGTCCCCAAGTCCCTGACCTTTATCAGGAGGGAACCCCCGGAGCAATTGATAATTAGGTGGGCAGGTAATGGTTATTGGAGCCGATGGCTCACCTGTCGCAGAATCCGAAGTCTGGCATGCCTTTTCAATTCAAGGCTAGAAGGCATGCGGATGCCAGAGCCTTTTTATAGACGATCACACGACGTATCTCGCTGGACAGCTGCTTCTAATTCAGTAGTCGTTTACCAACGCTTCTCTGGCTGATTGCTGAGAAGTCCTTTTTTGTAGGTTTTGATGGCTTGCTGATGGGCTTTGGGATTACCTCGATTGTGCAGCCAGTCCTGAATCAAATCCAGGTTATAACGCACACAGCGACTATTGATCCTGACCCAATGGACCCCCTCAATCCACTCGCCATTGAGCCGATACTTTTTCAACGTCGAATCACTCAGGCTCAAGCATTCGGAAGCCTGACGCTTATTGACAAAGAGCTGCATCACTCCAACCCCTGACTAAAGTACTGGGACACAATCCCTGGAGGGTGGGTAGAACCTGATTTGAAAATCTCTATGGATAGAAATGGTTAAAGCAGCTAAAGACAAGCTGTCCTAGTCCAACTCCATTCCCGGTTGCCGCTGCGGTCTGGGTCTGGACACCTGCTGCTGAGCCGACGGCGTCACCCGCACCTGCTGCAGCATCTTAATCACCGTTCCCTTGGCATACTGCGTCATCGGCGCAGCCGGTACGCGATTGTGATGGATCTGGTGCTGAATGTACGGGCTCTGAAGCAGCAGCACCGCCACCTCCTTTGGGGTAAACCCCGCCTTGAGGCCCTGGAGCGCTACTGCATCATCCAGCTTGATAGCCGCCCAATCGTTGTCCGCAAACCGTTGATAGAGTCTGGTGTAGTCCAGCTCCTCCTCGCCAATCACCTCCCGCGCCAGCGTCAGGTATTGCTGCCGGGCTTGGTGTCCTGCCTCAGTTTCCGGAGTTTTAGGAGTGAGTGCCATCGTTGTCCTACTTAGCTGGAGAAGCGGTTAACCCGGCAAACATGGCATCATCGACACCCACGCCTTCGAGCGAAGCAGGAGTGGCAGACACGCCTGATGGGTGACTCTGAGGCATGGCAATCGCCCCCGCCTCCACCAGATTCAACATGGCCGCTGTCACCGCCTGCTGAATCATCTCCTGCAGCTGCTCCTGCTGAGGCGTAGTCTCCGTTTTAGGCGGCTCTACCCCAAAGGTGCTGCTAATCAGCGCCATCTGATGGGCCAACGCCTCTATTGACTCTCGCGCTAGGGACTGCAGGTCATCCTCGGTGGCATCCGTACAGGCTTGGTAGGCAAACGGCTTCCAAAACGCCGACATCGCATCCAACCCCTTGTGCTTGCCCTCTCGACTCGACATCAGCGGATTGTCGATCAGGTAGCGGAACACGACCCCAATCGCCATCTCCCGGTCAGCATTGTAGGCAAACTGGATGCGCTGGCGATCGCTTTTGGTTCCCGTCCCGGCTTTGCGTGGCATGACCGTCTCCTCTAGGTGGCAACCGGCGTCGATGAGCCGATGAGTCCTAAGAATAAACCATAACCATCCGCCATTCGACCGGCCAGGGTAGGATTCTGGCTAAATTCGGGCAGAGTACTAACCACCTGGGTTAAGGCGATGTCGGTACCGTCGATGAACGCTACTCGTCCTAGCGACCGAATGTCCTCGAAGAAATCCACCAGCGGCTCATAAATCATGCGAGAGGCTCCGCCGCTGATCACAACATCTACTGAATGCTCCGTCATTCGTTTCAGCAAGTTATCGCGCAGATAGGTCACTACAGCTTTGCGGTAGAGGGTTTGCACCGCAGCAGCAGCCTCTGAGAAATCCACTACTCCAGCCTGGGACGGAGCGACCTGATGAGGGTCACCCAAACTCAGGGCTCGCATCAAAGCAGGGTAATCGGGGGTGGTTACTCCAGCCGACCGTGCTCCTTTTTCAAAGAAAAACCAAAAGCCAGGACCATCTGAGTTCGTTCCGTTCATGTTCAGCGTGCCATTGTCAAAGGCCAGCAGCGAGAGATTGCGGTGCCCCATCATCATGACCGTGGTGCGGCGTTGCTCAATCACCTCGCCGATGCGAGACAAATGCTGCTTGCGGATGAGATAGAGGCCAAAGCCTTCGGGATAGCACTTGCAGGTCAGCTCGACCTGCTGAAATTTCCCGCGACAGGTAAAGCCCTTTTGACACAGGTCTCTGAATCGAGTCTCGATTACTGACTGGGTCGAGAATTCACCCAGAGGTAAGGCCAGCCAGACCACGGCCTGATAGCGACTGGGCAACTGTTCAATCTCAGCGATTACCCCCAACGCCGCCGCCAGTTTATAAACCGCCTGCTCGTACTTTTTGGCGGACAAGCTATTCATCTCCAAGAACGCTTTAGCTGCCTCACCCACTATCACGACATCCTCATCCAACTCTAACCAGGCCATGTCCTGGGGACGACCAGCGGTACTCACCCCAGAGAGAACAATCGAGGATAAGCCATCCACCACTTCTGTGCCCATCCAAATTGGAGCGCATTGATTTGATTGAACCTGATAGAACAGCTTCGAGGCCGACGAGCCTAAATCAGCGGCTAACTGAACCACGGGGGACATAACTGGAGAAAGTTTCATGGTGAAACCCAGAACGTTACCCCTTCACCATAGGGCGATCTAACCTCAAAGGATTGAAAAGGTTAATTAAGTTTACTTTTGAACCAGAAATATTCAGAAAATGGTTATACAATGTTAGCTAAATTAGGTTAGTCTTCGATGCTACGCCCCCTCTGGGGGGCTTCGCGGAGGGGTCACACAGTACGCCAAGGTTTTGGCAAAAACCGGGTAACAGCCCTCCCCTAAGGTTTCTACCGTTTTTGAAGACGCTATCGCTTTCGCCTCGTGGTGGTGTCTTATTTTTAACCTCAAATATCCATGCTTTCTACAAGCAACCTCTCTGCGGCTCAAGCGGAGACCTATTACACCCACGAGGACTATTACTCGGCGGAAGAAGCCGCTCACCCGACCAAGTGGGTGGGCAAGGGGGCTGCGTCGCTGGGGTTGGCTGAGGTCGTTAATCAGCAGGAGTTCAGCCAGATGCTGTCTGGGCAGGCCCCTGATGGGCGATCGCTGACAGGGAAAGTGGTTGATCCAGAGAAGCGGCGGGCAGCGACCGACTTTACCTTCAGCGCCCCCAAGAGCGTCAGCATTGCGGCCCTGGTACAGCAGGACGAGCGGGTGTTGGCGGCCCACCATCAAGCAGTCGCCAAAGCCTTGGAGGTGTTGGAAGAGCGTTATGCTCAGACCCGAGTTTCAACCGAGGCCGGGCGGACAAAGGTGACGACAGAAAATATTGCGGCAGCGGTGTTTACCCATTCCACCAGTCGGGAGGCGGAGCCGCAGTTGCATAGCCATTGTGTGGTGATGAATGCGACGCAGTTGGCGGATGGACGGTGGTTTAGTTTGAGCAATGAAAGTGCGATCGCTAACCAAAAGCTCCTGGGCCAGATTTACCAGAATGAACTGGCTGTAGCCCTTAAGCGGCAGGGATACCAGATTGAACCCAAAGCTCATGGGCAGTTTGAACTGGCTGGGTATTCTCCAGAACTGCTCAAGGCGTTCTCGACCCGCAGGCAGCAGATTCTGAAGCTGATTGAGGAATGGGAGGCCACCGGGTCTGAGAACAACCGGGCAATGCGGGAGGCAGCGACCCTGGTATCGCGGAAGCGGAAGCCCAAGGAGGTGGACGAGGGGCTGTTGCAGCGGGGATGGAATGCCCTGATTCAGCTCAAAGGATTGGAACTGCCGGAGTTGCCCGAAGGTGTTGCCCCCTTAGCTGAATCATCTTCATTAGCCCCATCGATCATTGACACCGCGATACAGCACTGTGGGGAGCGGGAGTCGGTGTTTCGTAGGACGACGCTGGAGCGATTTGTGTTTGAGCACGATTTGGGGATGCAAGGGTTTGATGCGATTAAGGAAGCCATTGCTGACAGTCCCGAACTGATCCGAGTCGCCGATGGCAAGTTCACCACCCAAACCGCGCTCAATTTGGAACTCGACACCATTCGTCTGATGCAACAGGGGCGGGGGCAGGTGGGTGCGATCGTCCCCAGTGGCACCCAATTGAATGGCCTGGTGGAGCATTCACTGAACCCCGAACAGCAAAACGCAGTGGAGATGGCGGCGACCACGCCGGATGCGGTGATGGCGTGGCAGGGAGTGGCTGGGGCGGGCAAGACCTATGCCTTGAGTGTGTTGAAAGAACTAGCCCAGGGGCAGGGATACGATATCCGAGGCTTGGCCCCCAGTGCTGAAGCAGCCCATGTGTTGGGCGAGTCCTTAAACATTGAGATTACTACCGTAGCGGGTCTAATGGTTTCTGACACCCCTGATCAAGCGCCCCAACCCACACTCTGGATCATGGATGAGGCCGGGCTGTTGAGCATGAAGGATGCCCATGCTCTCTTGCGGCGGGCAGCGTTGGAGCAAGCCAGAGTGTTGCTGGTCGGCGATACCCGACAGCTTTCAGCGGTGGAAGCGGGCAACCCGTTCAAGAGTTTGCAGGCGGGCGGGATGACGACGGCTTATCTGGAGACCCATCGGCGGCAGCAGACTGGGGTGCTGCGATCTGCCGTGGAGTTGGTGGCCCAGGGGCAGGTTAGCGAGGGGATTGAACTGCTGGCCCAGGCGGGGTGCGTCAAAGAAGAGGTTCAACCTCAGGAGCGGATTCAGCAGGTGGCGACAGATTATTTGGCGCTGGCGGCAGAGGAGCGGGAGGCCACGCTGGTGCTGGCAGGAACTAATGCGGAGCGGTTGGCTCTGACCCAGGCGATGCGATCAGGATTACAGGATGAAGGGGCTGTGGGTGCGGATGGCTTTGTGATGCAGAGCTTACGCCGCAAGGATTTGACTACGGCCCAAGCCCGTTACCTCAAGGCTTACACGCCAGGCGATGTGCTGGTGCCGATTCAGGATTACCGGAAGCAGGGGTTGATTAGAGGAGAGCAGTACCGGGTGATCGCGGTGAATGACGAGGCTCAGCAGGTGGTGCTGGAGACGCCGAGTGGATCAGTGCTGTCGGTCGATCCAGCAGCGTGTCCACGCAAGACGGTGTACACGACGCAATTGATTCCGGTGGCAGTAGGCGATCGCCTCAAGTGGACACGCAACAACCCTAAAGCTGGAATCCGCAATGGGCAGGGGTTTGTGGTGACGGGGCTTGACGCGGATGGAACAGCGACGATTCAGGATGGGGCAGGGCAGACAGCCACCATCAACCTCGGCGGGAATCAATACATCGACTATGCCTGGGTGAGCACCACCTACAGCAGCCAGGGCAAGACAGCAGAGCGGGTGCTGGCGCTGCTGGGCGAAACGACGAATCGAGAGGCTTTTTATGTGGCGATTTCTAGAGCCAAGCGGGCGGTGACCCTATACACCACCAATCAGGCCGACTTGGTGCGGTTAGCCCAGGTGTCTTGGGCCAAGGAGAACGTCAGTGACTACGTACTCCTAACTCAAAAGGTGATTAATCATGGATATGAACAACGAGAAGAACGGAAGCCAGAACCCCTCCCCAGCTTTGACCCCAGAGCAGTGGGAGAACGTATTGGGCAGCGTGTTGCAGAGCAGCTTAGAGCCGCTGCGAGCCGAGATTTGCGTGAATACGCAGCGGGTGTTGCACCTGGAAGACCACGTCCAGACTCTTGGAGAGGATTGGGCGACGTTGCCCCAGCACTGGAACCAGAGCTTGGGGTGCTTGGTCGCGCAATTGCAACGTATCGTGAGCGACGCGACCTCCTCCGATGCGCAGGCGACCTTGCAGGAGCAGTTGCGGCGGTTGATTGCGGCCTTGAGCAGTTGGAACGGGCAGCTCAAGACCGAGTTGGCTTTGCAGCAGCAGTTGATCGCCTCACTGGAGCGATTGGAAGGACGATTGGACGAGAGCTGCAAAGGGTAGAGGCCCCCGAACCGACAAAGGCGAATTCCAGGGAGCAGCTTTTGAATCGGTGGGAGCATTACTCAGCGGGGTTGCCGTCAGCCAGTTTGGAGTTGCGGGTGGCACAGCGGGCGTTGCGGGATGGGTGCTCGGCTAAGGAGGTGACGCTGATGCTGGTGGCGGGGAGCGAGGTGGTAAGGCTGATTTATGACAAGCAGGGGAGGAATGAGGCGATCGCGTTTGCCCAGCACGTTGTGATCATAGCTAGCCAGCAGCAACCTCAGGAGGCTCACACTCCAAGAAAACGAGAGACAATAGAACTAAAAATGTAAGCAGGTCGTGAAGTGGTGTTCAGAAAACCATGCCTGATCAGTCTCGAAGCCCTAGTTTCTTGGCAAAAATACAAAAGCTTTGGAAAAACGTATTAATACAAAGCCGAGGGCCATCGCCCATACAGAATGTGTCGTCGTCACAGTAAAATATGCTTGGACTGAAATACTTAACTCAATGGACTTTTGAGCAGTATCCGAAACAAGGAATCATGATTTTCTAGCGATGTGTCAAGCAGTCAGCTAATTAACAATTTGCTTAGCTATGATTAGGGCATTACGCTGGATGTTTCTATGGCGTTACTCTTAATAAAGAATGAGTGAAAGGCATTTGTGGAAAACACCTTTCACTCTAAAACTAGTATTTTCATTATTCACTTGAAAGACTCAAGGATAATTGAAATAGCCACTATACAAAAGGTCATACCTGCAATAGGAATAAATGCGTAAGACAAAAGACCAACAAGGATATTGGTGACGCCTGTAGCTTGCAAGCTAGCAGAAACGACAAAAGCAATGCCTGAGCCAAGCAAGAACAAAGAGAAGAATTTAAGAACTCTAAATGCCAACTTAATAATTGGACTGTAGTCATCCTGAATTGATTTACCTAATTGAGGAGAGTAGGAAGTTCGACGAGAACTCTTTAGAGATCGAGAAGTCAAGCATTTTTGGAGCATTTCAACTTGAGATTGTGTTAGTTGAGCTTCACTCACAATATGTCCGATCGCTTCTGCAAACTCAAATGGCAGGGAAGAGTCGGGATTCTGAATCGCAGAGTTTTGATTAGATTGAGAGTTTAGATTTAGCATTTAAAGACCTCCGGATTTTGTAAACTTTAGAAATCGACCCAAGGATTTTTAGCCAATTTGAGAAGCATTGAAAATGAAAACTAACATGTCAGTTGCAAATCCAGTGCTTGATTTTTGATAAGTCAGTGTAGTGGTCAGACATGGCAATTAGTCTGCGGCTAGTCATAGAACTCAGGCTGATTACCTCAACTTTTCGTCCCCGTTGCTTTACTAATTTAACAGCATATGTAAAATCTCCATCACCACTAACAAGTACTGCTGTGTCATATGAGTTCTCAAAAGCCTTGATAATGAGATCAGAAGCAATTTCTACATCCAAGTTGGCTTTTACAGAGCCATCCTGATACCGAATAATTTTTCGGCCAACGATTTGATAGCCTTCTAAGTCCACACGCGACTGCAATTGTTGTCTGTGTTCGTCCGACTTCACAGCTGTGTAGAGAAAAGCACCTGAAAACTGGCTACCTTCCATAATGTAATTCAGAAAACGTGCGTAATTTACTTGCACACCCAGAGAAAGTGCAGCATGAAATAAGTTGCCTTCATCCACAAAAAGAGCAACGCGTCCACGATCCTTCCTTAGACGAGGAGAATTTTGTTTTTTAAGGCTGTGGACATAATCTTTTTTTAATCGGGGAACTTCTTGCTCCCTACCAATACGCCTGTGGTTTTCTCTCAACCGAGAAGTATTGGGGCTTATGATGCCATTTAGCCTATTAGCTTCACACGCTGGCACAACACCTGCATGAGTCATAATACTACTCCTGAATTTCAGAATAGGAACTTAACCTTCCTATGTTTAAGGAGTTTCAGAATCTATATTGCTACAACACCGTTGCTCAAACCGCAGACGTATCAAGACTTTCAGGTATCTTCAGAGCCAAAAGCCCCTGAAATATAGTTTCAAGATTACAATCCTTCCTATTGCTTCTATTTCTCCCACTACAACAGCTTCTGCGGTAGGAGGAGGATTGAAAGACATAGCTCACTACTTACTATGGACAGTAATTTAGCTTGCTTCTACGTAGAAGTCTTTGGTGTTAGCTCAAAGTGATACACATTCTTCATGAAGCTGCACCCAATAGGGGCCTGAACCCCTTGCCCTACAAGAAGGTATTAATTGCAAGCCCAAATTGAACTGGTATGAACAGGTTAGACAGTAGAAACGATTTGCGATTAGTCAAGCTGATCATAGCTATGCCCCAACCTAAGCCTCATTCCATGTGCCTGCAAGCCTTAAGCCAAATGCCCCTCGAAATATCGAGAGTAGGTTACAGCGTTTACTTCCTTTGCCGACAGGGGTGATACATGTCTCTGCAAGCCTTGTGTCGGGAATTCAAGATTGTATTATAAGCAATTTGTTGTAACCTAGTTTCAAAAGCTTTTTGTGAAGAGATAGCCTAAAGCGACCTGAGAAACAAGGCTTGTAGATCCAGATTTATGTGCAAGCTATATGCAAGCTTCTCCTGAAACCTTTTATTTATAAGACGATTGGTTGACTTAACATTTAACATTTCAGGAGGAAGTATGCAAGCAAATCAAGAAGGGATTGACAGAGGTAATGTGATTCTCACATGTGTCATATTTGCCTTGGGCTTAGTAATAGTGGCCATCGTAATCATCGCTATCGGTAGCTTCTCCGGCGCAACTGTCATTTGGTAGCCCTAGCTACCTTAAGCCAAGACTGATTTCCTAAAGTGCATCTACAGCCATTTTCACTTAGATCCTTAACGATATGTCAAAAAAGCTTCTGCTTCTTAAGTCCTAGACCCTTCTATAGCGGATTTCACTGAGGGAATTACATCGCGATGATTCCCCCTGTTCCACTAAGTAGGTGAACAGAATTAGGAGATAACTAGGAAAGAAATTACCAGCTAAGCGGGACGGATCAGAATGTCGTACTTCGGTAACAGCGGATGTCGTTCCAGTCGCTCTTCAATGCTCTTCATCTCCTTTTTCGTTAACGCAATCCCCTTTTCGTAAGTTGTTGTGTTCAGCCGGATAGTGGGATGGTGGCGTTTCCAAGTCATGCTCTGGGCCCAGGCCAGCATCGTCTCGACATCGGTAAGGCGTGTTCCATTCCAGTGTTGTTCTAAAATCCCCCAACAGCGCTCGATGGGATTGTACTTACTGTGATAGGGCGGAAAGTAAAGGAGTTGTAGCGGCTTACCAATCTGGTCAACCCAAGCCACAAGGCGATTGAGAAACTGGGTTCGCACCCCGCTGCTTTCGGGACCATTATCGACTTTGAGTTGTATTCGAGGCAGTGCCTGCCGAGTGGATGACGGTAGATGCGCCCACCAGTGTTCCAGCACATCGACAATGAAATCACTGGTTTTGTAAGACCGACCAAATTCGATGTAGAGATCCCCTCGGTCCTCATCCACGACGCCACAGGGAATGCACTTGTCCTTGATGCCCATGTCGTGGTCACAAGCCTGAGTATCTCCCCGCGTTTTGCCCCCGCGTGAGGAGTCTCCGAGGCACACCGTCGCCTTGCAGTCGAGGCTCAACCGCACCGCGTTTTGTGTGATGGCCTGCTTGCGTATTTGCATAACTTCGGCACCTAGTTGCATCAACTTCGGCACCCCCTCGATTGGCGAGGGAAAAACAGCATAGCTGGGCAGGTCAGATTCATTATGCAGTCTGTGAATAGATCGTGAGAATA
>NZ_JBNXVS010000004.1:0-210494 GCF_050565655.1 Nodosilinea sp. AN01ver1
GTGGGGGGATGAGGGGATGAGGGGATGAGGGGATGAGGGGATGGGGAGTGACTGCTTGTAGCTTTGGGAGGCTTTGCATCCCTATCCGCAGAAGGCTGGGTGAGAGTGTCGAATAGGGGAGCGGCGTGGTTGAAGGTGAGGGTGGGGAAGAAGGGGGAGTTGGCCCAGCGTCGGGCTTTGAGTAGCATGTCGCGGGTGGGGCCGCCGCCGTGGTCGCCGACGCCGGGCAGCCAGAGGGCACTGGTGCAGCCGGTGTTGGCTTCCCACTGGCAGGCGTACTGGGCCATGGCCACGGGGTCGATATCGGTGCCGATGGGGGGTAAGGTAACGCCAGTAATCTCGCTGCCGTCTGGCCCTTGCCAGGTAAACAGGTCATGGGGAAAGGGGTTGGTATCGTTCCAGCGCAGCTTCTGGGTGGCGAAGTAGCGAATGCCGCCCTGGATGAGGAGCTGGGGCAGCTGCCAGCAAAAGCCAAAGGTGTCGGGCAGCCAGGCGATCGCGCTGATAGCCCCAAATTTTTCGGCACAGTACCGCTGGCCGTAGAGCATCTGGCGGGCGATCGCCTCGCCCCCCGGCAGGTTCAGGTCGGGCTCCACCCACAGCCCAGCATCAATGGCCCAGCGCCCGGCCTTCACCTGCTGCTGAATGGTGGCGAACAAATCAGGGCGATACTCTTCGAGCCAGGCAAAGAGCGCTGGCGACGAGTGGCTAAAGGTGAGTTCAGGAAAATCATTTTGCAGGGCCAGCACCGAGCGAAAGGTACTTTCGGCGGCTTGCCAGGTGTCGGCCACCGGCCAGAGCCAGGCCAAATCGAGGTGGGCGTGGCCTAGACAGTGCATCATGCGCTGCTTTAGCCAGGGGGAGAAATGAGCCAGGGAGGTTCGCAGGGCGAGCAGGGATTGATGGAAGCGATCGCGCGCTGCACACGCTTTCTCTTGCAGAGACGCTCCGCGAACGCGCTTTTCTCGGCGATCGCAATCCGCTTCAGCAGCCGAATTCGGCACAGAATCGCCGATCGGGCTCCAGTCAATACGGCTTAGCGCTCCCGTCACGTAATCGAGCTTTTCGGGCTCAAACTGGGCCAGGTAGGTGGCCAGCACCGCCACCTCATCGGCCACAAAGCCCGGTTCCGGGCAGTTGCCCTCGACTGTTTCAAACACCAGCTGCGCCTGCACCAGCGCCCCGTCGTCATGGCCAGGGCTGAGCAGCTTCAGGGAGACATCCACTGTTTCTCCTGGTACAACGCGATCGCTGAGTACAATGCGCGTCCAGCAGTTAAAAATATCCCCCGCCTGAACATGCTGGCCATTGACAAAAATATCGGCCTGGTTGGCCCACCACCGCAGCGCCAGCCGCGCCGTCAGCCCCTCCAGGGGGTAGCCGTTGAGGTCGGTGGGCCAGGTAAAGCGCTGGTGCAGCCACAGGGGTACGTTGCCTCGGGGCCAGGTAATGTAGCTGCGATCGTCGAGGGTGGCTAAGGGCCAGATTTGCCCAACATCCCCATTGGGGATGGTCTGCATCTCCGGCAGGGAAAAACTCTGGTGCCAGCTATCTCGCACATCCTTCTGGCTCAGGGCACGCAGGCGATCGAGGGCGTCTAAAATCGACTGCGGCAGTACGGGGCGAACGGTGGCGAGGGACATAGCTCCGGTATGATCAAAAGCAATCCCCCCAGTTTAGGCAGAAGTGTAGGCAGAGTTATGGCCACTTCGTCGCGCCCGTTTCAAAGCCAGACCGTAGCTCGCCTAGTGGCGGGCTATCGACAGATGGCTCGCGGTGCCGGGCACTGGCTGCGGCAGGGGCGCACGGCGGCGGTTTGGGGGCTGCAGGTGGCCGTTTACCCCCTCTACGTCGCGGTGCAGGGCTTGAGAATGGGTTACCGGCAGCTGCGAGCCGCCCATCCCTGGCAGCCGCTGTGGGCGCAGGTTAGCGGCAAACAAAGCCCGGAGCTGGTAGAGGCCGATATGCCTATTCGCGCTCTGTTGTCTATCATTCAGCCCCCGGTTGTGCAGGCTTCAGCAAGACCACCGCTAGGGCTAAGTCTGGTCAACCGATATGGTCAGTGGCTCAGGCAGTCGCGGGCCGGGGCCGTGCTCACCCCTGGTCGGTGGCACCTGATTCCATTTCAGGCTCCCATTCGCGGCATTGCCTCAGACCTAGCAACTCGGCAGGTGGTTCTGGTCACCGTCGATAACGACATCTTTGCCGGGCTAACCAGCGATCAGCGTCAGCGGTTACAGCAGGCTATGGTGCTGATGCTGGCGGAGTATAGCCGCCTGCGCCGTCGCCACGCCCTAGACCACACGCTTCAGCAGCCCTGGCTGCCCCTGCCCGAGCCTAAACCTGCCGCCCTACCGCCCCTGCGCTGGCTGCCGGTGGCCTTGCGCTGGCTGCAAACCAGCCCCCTGGCAGCCGCTACCAGCCTGTTTGGCGAAGCCAGACAAGCTCAGGCAATCGCCCAACGCTGCCCGATGCCTACCGCCCCCCCCGCCACAGCGCCAGCCGTGAGATTCGACCCTGGGGCTAGCTTGCGTAGGGGCATTCCAGGTTACCGATCACCTCAGTTGAATGGCACACCAACCCTTAAACATCTTCCCGCCAGCCCATCGAAAACCGAAACCGCAGCCCTGACCATAGCTCCCTCCCGGGCCGTAGTAGAGCATCTGTCATCCCCACTGGGTATCGCTGAGGCACAGGGGGCGCAGACCGCGCTACGGCCAGCCACCGCTACAGGCAGCGTCACCGTTTCAGCGGCGCATTCACCTGCCCTGGGCACACAGCACAGCGACCAGCGGCAGCTTGTTGCTAGCAGCGCCATAGAGGCCCAGGTCACTCAGGTCGACTACATCGACGCGCCGCTGGTCGCTGTGCTGCGGGGTTTAGACTGGGTGCTCTACGTGATTGAAACCTGGCTGCGCGGCCTGTGGAGCTGGCTGAAAAAGCAGTGGTAATGCTCAGAGCATTTAGATAGGCGAGCGTTTGGCGATATGATAGTGCAAGCTTAGTCCTGCGCCGAAGCTGTTTCTACCGAAGAACGCTGATGCTGTTTGGGGCAGGTCTGGGGCCTACTCTGCTAGCGGTTTGGAGACCTAACTCATGCTGACCCTCAAGATTGTGGTTTACCTCGTGGTCACGTTTTTTGTGGCCTTGTTTGTGTTTGGCTTTTTGAGCGGCGACCCCTCCCGCAACCCCGGTCGGCAGGATATGGACTAGGGCCTGGACATGGGTTACATCCGCAAACGTGGGCTGCTCGCACAGGCTAGCGATCGTCAAGTCAACGACCTGGCTCAGCCTGTCGCCTTTAACCCCTGCGGAACTTAAGACCTTTCAGTTGGTCTTTAGTCTGGCGGCAGTTAACTAAGCTGTCGCCAGATATATATAGGTGGACGGTTCACGCTAGTTTCAGTTTGCACTGGCATTTAGCGGTTAACCACAGCCTAGTTGAGCCCGCGAGTCGGGCTTTGTTTTTGCTTTGGTAATGCCAGCCCATGCCTCTGCCGCCGATTTTGCCCTCTGTGCCGCCGTCCCCGCAGCTGGCTGAAGTCGTGCTGGCGTCGGCGACTATTCAGGCGGGTCAGCCTGTAGAACCTGGCTCAGCGGTGGTTGAAAACCAGTCTTTAGAGGCGATCGCATCTACTCAGCCCGTTGCTCCTGGCCCCATCTACCTGAGTCAAGCTGACCTGCTGCTTCCCCTGGCCCAGATTTCACCCGCCCCTGGGGCTCCTTCCGACACAGCAGAGCCGTTGCACCCAGGACCGCCAGACACAGAATCTTTAGAGTCTCCCCCGTCAGAGAGTAACTCTGATGCCCCATCTCCTGAGCCAGAGCCAGAATTGGACGCCGAGGTTTCCCCAAGTGCTCCGCTAGAGGCATCGCCAGAGACCGCGCCAGAGGCACAGCCAGAGACCGCTAACTCAATTTTTCTGCGGGCTGATCAACAGGTTTTTGAGCCTGTACGGCAGATTGTTACCGCCAGCGGCGACGTACTGGTGCAGTTTGGCACCGGCCAGCTGGCCGCCGATCGCCTGTGGGCCAATTTGGCCAACCGCTACCTGCGGGCCGAAGGCAATGTGTTCTTCAACCGCAACGACCAAATTATTGAGGGCGAAACAGCGACCTATAGCCTGCTGCAGGGGGCAGGCACCATTACCGAAAGCCGTGGCGAGCTGGAGCTATCAACCCTAGATGATGACTTTTCCACGCTGCCGCCTAGCCCCGTTGCTGGCGCGCCCCTCGACTATCGTCTTCAAAGCCAACCCACCATCTCCCAGGCTACCAGCCCCGGCGGTATTGCCCTGGCCACGGGCGACCCTAGGCTACTGCTAGGGGGTGAGGGGGGCAACATTGAACGGCTGCGGTTTGAGGCCGACCAGGTTTCCTTTGATGCCGATGGTTGGTATGCCGAGGGCGTTCGGCTAACCAATGACCCCTTTTCGCCGCCCGACCTGGAGTTTAGGGCCAACACCGCCAGGCTCACGCCCATCAACGAAGTTCAAGAAGAGCTGGTTTTTGAGAACCCCCGGCTAGTGTTCAATCAGGGGCTGAGCATTCCACTATTTAGAAATCGCTTTGTGCTCACCCAGGGGCAGCTGCCAGCCGATGCCTTAAACCTTCTCCCCGCCGGCATCGGCATTGATGGCCGCGATCGCGATGGGCTCTATGTTGAGGCCCCCATACCGATTGGCGGCATAGGCTCCTTCAACGTGACTCTTGCCCCTCAGTTTCTGGTCTCGCGCTGGCTGGGCAGCTCCAACTACAATATTGCTGACCCCGCCAACTTTGGCCTGGCCGCCAGCATTAGCGGCGCTCTAGGCCCGCGCACTACCGCCAGAGGCACCCTCAGCCTGGCCGGCTTTGACTTGGCTAACCTGAGCGATCGCCTGCGGGCCAGCTTTCGGGCACAGCGACTGGTGGGTACCCACCGGCTTAACCTTGAGTACAGCTACCGCGATCGCCTTTTCAACGGCTCTTTAGGCTTTCAAGATGTACAGAGCAGCCTCGGGCTGCTGCTAGAGTCGCCCAATATTGCCCTGGGTAACACGGGCCTCAACCTCAACTACCAGGTTTCGGGGCAGTACGTTACCGCCAACACCGATCGGCTGGACCTGCTCAGCCCAGGCGAAACCATTGGGTTGGCAAGCCTCTTTCGATTTCAGGGCTCGGCTGACCTCAGCCGCGGCTTTTTGCTGTGGCAGGGGCAGCCTCTACCTGCGACCCAAACCGAAGGGCTGCGCTACTCACCTCGTCCTCTGGTACCCAACCTGGTGCTGGGGCTCGGTCTGCGCGGAGTTGCCACCTACTACAGCAGCGACGACCTGCGAGAATCGCTTGAAGGGAGAATTTCTCTAGCAGGACAGCTTGGTCGGCTCCAGCGCAACACCTTCGACTACACTCAGTTCAACATTGGCTTTAGCCACAACATCTTTGGCGGGGCCACCTCTCCCTTTCTCTTCGATCGCCAGGTTGACCAAACCGTGCTGTCGGGCGGCGTTATTCAGCAGATCTATGGCCCCTTTTTGGCGGGTTTTCAAGCCGCTATTAACCTAGACAACGGCCGCATCATCGACAGCAATCTAATCTTTGAGTATCGTCGCCGCGCCTACGGTTTGCTGTTCACCTACAGCCCCAAGCAAGAGACCGGCTTTTTAGGGTTTCGCATTAGCGCCTTCGACTGGGTAGGGCGCACCGCCCCCTTCGATGCTGCCCCCGGCACCCCCAGTGATGTATTGGTGCAATAGCCGCCCGTTAACGGTAATAAACCTTACGATGCTGGCCGCTGCCTCGGCTTATGATTAAGCTAAAAGAAAACCCTTTTTAATCCGTGGCCGATGTGGGTTTAACGCATAGGCATTCACTATGATTCAATCTAGCCATATTGCCGACATTGAGGCTGTTCATCAGCTGCTGACCAGCTACAGCTTTGAGGTCGAATCTTACCAAACCAAGGCCATAGTAGCCGACTGGCTAGCCGAATTTGGCCCCGTTTGGGTCAGCCACGCCATTACCGAGGCCCTTTATCAGGGCCGCTACAAACTTATTTCTATCGATCAAATTCTCAAGCTCTGGCAGCGCCGGGGGCAGCCCATTCGTCACTTCAACCGCGAGTTTGAGTCCATTATTTTGGGTCAAACGCTGCTTTATCCCACCGGCTATGGCGATAGGCCCGAGCCGTCTACGCTGCGCCGCCCAGCGGCTCCAGAGACCACGCCTGACCCACCATCCGCTCCAGAACCAGAGTCAATCGCTGTAGAACCCACCCAGGCAGAACCTGATCAGGCAGACCTAACCGACCAAGATCCCGCTCCAGCCGCCCAGGATACCCCCAGCGACTCTAACGCAGCGAGGGTGCTCAAGACTGTAGACGAGCCTCCGGTGGCAGAAGACTCTGCTGCTGGCGAAGAGCAAACCACCCTAGCCGAGCCCCTAAGTCACGACGCGCCTGGGAATAGCACCACCGCCGACGGGCCTGACAGCACGGTTCCCAACTTTCGCCCGGTCGAATCCGATGGGGCCTCGCGATGGCCGCAGATCGAGGTCATTCAAACGTTTGTGCCCCGGCGCGACGAGTCAGAGCTGCACGAGCGGCTGCGAGCCGTGGTGCAGGGCGGCATGCGAGAGTAACTTCCAGACCGAGCGACCAAATCTAGCTAGCGACTAAATCTAGCTAGCGACTAAATAGTGCATAGCGAGGGTAGCCAGGTAACGTATACTATGGAATAGTACGCATGGCCTAGCACAATGGTTCAATATACCCTGGCCCAGAGTCCAGATGTTGTTCTGACAGTATCCGGCAAAGATTCTCGCAAAGCCCGTGAAAAGGCGCTTGACCAGCTCATGGCCCTGCTCGATGAGGGAGCCCTTCCTACCGCCCTGGCAGACGGCTTTAGCGCCGAGCAGCTGGTCGAAATTCAGGCTACCACCACCTCAGCCGCCGTGCAGCAGCAGGAAGACTCTGTCGTCGAGGCCATTCAGGTGCTAAACCAGCTGGCCACCCTCAAAGTGAAAGTGCAGGCTAGCCGAGACGAAGCGCTGGAGGTGCGGCAGCTCGTGGATCTGCTGTTTACTGACGACCCCATGAGTGAAGAACAGCTCACCGAGCTGAAAGATGGCTTTAAAGTGCTCAAGTCGTTTGCCCAGAGCAATCTGCGTTTTAAAGAAGCCCGCGCTCAGGCAGAGGAGGCTCGCCAAATTCTCGATCAAGCGCTGGGGAGCTAGGGACTGTCGTCAATTAACTGTTGATGCTTGAGAATCAGCGGTTACAGCCCCCAGCCTGGTTTTTTGTACGCGGCCGCGCTGGTGAGATAAGGACTGTAGCAGCAATCAACGACGCGCCCTAGGGCAAATCTCGATGGGTAAAGGGTTTAGCCTCGCTGCCGCTGTAGGTGGTCGAGACATGGCCATCGCCCACCAGCTGGTACTTGTAGGTCACCAACCCCTCTAGACCCACAGGGCCACGGGGCGGCATTTTTTGGGTACTGATGCCCACTTCAGCTCCAAAGCCGTAGCGAAAGCCGTCGGCAAAGCGAGTCGAGCAGTTGTGGTAGACCCCGGCGGCGTCGACGCGATCCATAAAGTAGGCGGCGGTGGCGGGGTTGCGGGTGACGATCGCCTCCGTGTGGCGCGACCCGTAGGTATTGATGTGGGCGATCGCGGCCTCCAGCGACTCTACCACCCTGACCGACAGCACCAGGTCGCTGTACTCCGTACTCCAGTCTTCTTCGGTGGTCGGCACCAAGTACGGCACGATTTCACGGGCCTGCTCGTCGCCCCGCAGCTCGACCTGGGCCTCTCGCAGAGCGGTCATCAGAGTTGGCAGAGCTTCAGCGGCAATATCCTGGTGAATCAGCAGGGTTTCGATCGCATTACAGGCCGAGGGATAGGCGGTTTTGGCATCGATGGCAATGGCGATCGCCTGCTCCAGGTCGGCCTCGCGATCGATATACAGGTGGCAGATGCCGTCGGCGTGACCCAGCACCGGAATGCGGGTGTTCTCCTGCACGAACCGCACAAAAGCATTGGACCCGCGCGGAATAATTAGATCGACGTAGCCATCCAGGTCGAGCAGGGCGCGGGTTTCTTCGCGGGTGGTGAGCAGCTGCACCGCCGCCGGGTCTACTCCCGCCTGCTCCAGGCCCTGTTTAATCGCCTGCACCAGCGCAATACACGAGCCGATCGCCTCTTTGCCCCCCTTGAGAATCACCGCGTTGCCCGACTTAATCGCCAGGGCCGAAATTTGGATGACGGCGTCGGGGCGCGACTCAAAAATTACCCCTAGCACCCCCAGGGGCACCGATACCCGCTTCAGCACCAGGCCCTCGTCTAGCTCGCGGTGCAGCTGCACAATGCCAATCGGGTCGCTCAGACGGGCCACATCGCGCACCCCGGCGATCGCCCCGGCCAGCTTCACCCGGTCGAGCTTGAGTCGTCCGTAGAGGGGCTTGGCCAGGTTGTTGGCCTCTGCTGCCTCACAGTCGGCCTTGTTCGCCATCACAATATCGCTGGCACGGGCTTCTAGAGCGGCGGCTACCGCTTCAATGGCGCGGTTTTTGTCGTCAGCAGAGAGGCTGGCCAGGGTTTGGGCCGCCTGGCGACTGGCGCGGGCGATCGCGAGCAGCGGTTGGGCAGCGGTATCTTGAGGCAGGGAAAAAACAGTCATGGCAGCACAGAGACGACCGATACTCTTAGTTTACTGTGTGACCCTGGCGATCCCTAAATGAGTCCTCTGACCTCTTAGCAGGCCGTAGAACTGTGCCCCGGGTAGCCCCTGGTCCAAATCTCACTGCTCTGTCATCGTCCCCCACGCCCTAGAATTGGGTAAGAGCCCAGTCAAGAAGTGTTTCTAAACCATGGCGGAAAGCCCAGTGGCGCAAAAGATGGCGCAAAACGACCCAAACCGAGTGCTGCGGCTGTTGCCGCTGGTTGCCGGCGGCCTGGGGGGCACCCTGCTGCTGCTCAACCGCGTGCTGACCCCCGCCCTGACCGAGTCGCAGGCGCGATCGGACGTCATGGGCGTGATTTTAAGCGCGCTGCTCATTTTGACGGGTCTGCTGTGGCAGCGGGTGCAGCCGATCGCCCCAGAAGCCGTCATTTTGGCGGGCGACGAGGGGTTTGAGCTAGACGACGCTCTCCCCGACGAGATTAAGACCGAGCTGGCCTGGGCCTCTCACCTGCTGCTGACCAACACCGTCACTCGTTCTGTCGTGGTTTACCACCAGGGGAAGACTCTGCTGCGACGCGGTATTTTAGCCGCCAAAGCTGAGGTTACCCCCGGCCCTATTTTGCAGCGGGTGCTCGAAACCGGCAAAGCCGTGTACTTAGTCAAACTCAGTATCTATCCGGGTCGAGTCGAGTTTGACTACCTACCCGAAAACACCCAGGGCGTGATCTGCCAGCCCATGGGCCAGGATGGGGCACTGATTTTAGCCGCCAATGCCCCCCGCAGCTACACCCGTCAGGACGAAGCCTGGGTGGCAGGTATGGCCGACAAGCTGGGCCACAGCTTAGATCAGCTGCTCAATAGAGCTCATACTTGAGCCACTGGCAGGGCAGGGAGCCGTTGTATACGGCCACCCGCTGGGCCGACTTCAGCCCAATGTGCTGAGAGAGTGCCTTGTTGCCGCTGAGCACAAAGGCCGTCCAGCCCTTAAATCGCTGCTTCAGCACGTCGCCCAGTAGCTTGTAGAAGGCTCCTAGATCTTCGTCAGCCCCCAGCCGCTCCCCGTAGGGGGGGTTGCAGAGCAGATAGCCGCTGTCGGCGGGGGCCTCCAGATCGGCCAAATCTTCGGCCCAAAAGTTCATTTGCTCGGCCAGGTCGCAGCGCTGAGCATTGATGCGGGCCTGGTGAATAACGGCGGGGTCGCGATCGCACCCTCCCACCCAGGTCCCCAGCTCTAGCTGGCGGCTCGCTTCGGCCTCCTGATAAAGCTGATCCCACAGCTCGCCGTCAAAATCGGGCCAGGTGTGAAAGCCAAATTCTTCTCGAAATAGGCCAGGGGCCATGTTTAAAGCCATCAGGCTGGCTTCCAGGGGCAGCGTGCCCGACCCGCAGAGGGGGTCGAGCAGGGGCACATCTCCCGACCAGCCGGTGAGGCTAACCAAGGCGGCGGCCAGCGATTCTTTGAGCGGCGCGGCCCCGACCGCAGGGCGGTAGCCACGCCGATGCAGGCTGCTGCCCGAGCTGTCGAGGCTGACGGTGCAGGTATCGGCCTGCAGGTGCACGTTCAGCCGCACCTCAGGGTGCTGGGTGTCGATGGTGGAGCGATCGCCCCAGTGCTGGCGCTGCTGGTCGACCACCGCATTCTTGACCTGTAGGGCGGTGAAATGGGTGTGGTTGAGGCGGCGATTTTTGCCAGTGGCATCGACGGCAAAGGTAGTTTCGGGCGGTAGGTAGGGTCGCCAGTCGATCGCCTGAATGCCGCTATAGAGATCGTCGGCATCGCAGCAGGGGAATTCGGCCAGCTTGAGCAGCACCCGAAAGGCCAGCCGCGACCACAAATTGACCCGGTACAGCAGGGCGCGATCGCCCTCGAAGGCCACCCCGCAGAACCCCGGCTCGACCTGCTGAGCCCCTAAATTTTTCAGTTCGGTGGCGGCTAAGGCCTCTAGCCCACGGGCGACGGTAGCGAAATACGTGGCCATCGGGCCTCCTCTAGACATGTTGCGTAAAAGTGTTGCGTTCTGCCCTTGGCTAGATGACCTGGAGCGGCGGATCAAACCCAGGCTTGATAAGGCATTTACCAATTTGTTAAGACCGGATATTTAGACACAGCTCTGGCCCAAAAGCTGAGCTATTCTATGATTATCTTGATGGATAATACCCTTGCTGGGTGTATGGCTGCTCGGCCAAAGCAGCCCCCAGGGCATCTCCGCCCTGGCCATTGGCCGCCTGTCGAGTTTTGAGAGGAAAGACTTATTTCTAAGACGCAACTGGTAAATCGGCAAATTCGCTCACCCCAGGTGTTCCTCATCGACCAGGAGAACCAAAATCGGGGTCTCATAGATACTCGTGAGGCACTCACGCTAGCCGAGGATGCAGGGCTTGACCTGGTGGTGGTTTCTAACGGCAAAGATGCCCCTGTGGCCAAAATTTTGGACTACGGCAAGCTTCAGTACCAGCAGAGTAAGCGGCAGAAGCAAAGCTCCAAGCCGTCTTTGAAAGAGGTCAAGCTGCGCCCCAATGTGGGTGAGTCTGACTACCAGCTCCGCATTCGGCGCTCCATCGAGTGGCTCTCGAAGGGAGACTCGGTTAAGTTTTTGGTGCGCCTGCGCGGACGTGAGCACCAGCACCGCGATCGCGCTGGAGAACTGCTCGACAGAATCGTGAAGGACATCGGCGACGCCGGTAAAGTTCAGGCCCTTGACAAAAAGGCCCTGGTCCTCATGATTACCCCCGCATAAGGGCAAACCCGCGCAGGGAGAAACGGTTTTGGCCCCTGCTGGAGGTGGGTATTTATCTGTGTGCCCCGGTTCAGCGGCTCGATAACCGATCATTAATCTAGCTCAGGTGGCCCAGCCTAAAATCTGGGCCACCTGTTGCCACACCGTGACGGGGTTAAAGGGTTTAGCAATTACCCCAGCTACGCCCAAAGTCGCAAACCGCTCGCGATCGCTGGGCAAAACTTTGGCCGTTAGCAAAATGACCGGTATGGATCGGGTCTTGGGGCGAGCCTGAAGCTCGCTATATACGGCAAGCCCGTCGATATCCGGCATCGACACATCTAGCAAAATCGCGTCCCAGGGCCAGGCAACCGCCTTTGCTACACCGGCCAGGCCCGAGCCCGCACTGTCGGTTTGCCAGCCGCCAAACTCCTCTAGCGACAGGCAAACCACCTCCCGAATATCCAACTCGTCGTCAATGACTAAAATACGTTTGCTCATACCCCCTTCAGCGGCAGGGTGAAGTAAAACGTGCTCCCCTGAGCGAGCTGGCTCTCCACCCAAATTTTGCCGCCGTGCTGCTCAACAATCTGCTTGCAGATCGCCAGCCCCAACCCCGTACCGCCCCGCTGGCGCGAGTCTGACACATCCACCTGCTGAAAGCGCTCAAAAACGATCTCCAACCGATCGGCCGGAATACCCCGACCCTGGTCTTGAACCGCCACCCGCAGAAATTCTGGTAGAGATTCAAGCGGTGCTTGCCCAGCTTCGCCATTTGGTGGGGCAACCGTCTCTGCCATCAGCCAGATTTTACTCCCCGGCTCCGAAAATTTGATCGCGTTGCTCAGCAGGTTGGTGAGCGTTTGCACAATCGCATCGGGGGCCACCATGACCGTAGCGTCAATGGGCCTTACCCGCAGCTCTACACCGGCCTCTACGGCGATCGCCTCTACGCCACTGGCGGCCAGAGCCATCAGGTCAGCCATGGGGTAGGGCTCTAGCTTGAGGTCTATGCGGCCCGAGGTGAGCCGCTCTAGGTCGAGAATGTCATTGACCAACCGAATCAGCCGTTCGGTGTTATTGAGCGCCATATGCAGCATTTGCCGGGCCTTTTGGGGCCGATTTTGCAGTACTCCCGTCTCTAAAATGCCCAGAGCACCGCGAATAGCCGTTAGGGGCGTCCGCAGCTCATGGCTCACAATAGAGATAAATTCATCCTTGAGTCGGTCGATTTTGTGGCGATCGCTGATGTCGCGCACCACCACCAGTACCTCATCCTCCGTGACCGGAATAATCCGCGCCTCTTCGCAAAAGACCTGACCCTGATGCAGAAATTCGTACTCCTGACGCTGAATGGTGCCCGTAGCCAGAGCCTGTTCCACACAATGCTGACGCTCTTGGGCGATCGGCCGGGGCAGGTTGTCATACATAGTGGCCGTGTAGGGCTGAGCGGTGTCGCCAATCCAGTGCACAGCTTCCAGATTGTAGATTTCTCGCGGCAGGCCGTCGCGCCCCAGCCGCATGAGCAAATCAGGAATGGCGTTAATCAGCGCCTGCTTGGTAATTTCACTGGCGTACAGCGAGGCCGTTTGCTCGGCCACCTGCTGCTCTAGCTCGCGCTGGTAGTTGGCCCGCAGCTGCTCAGCCTGACGCCGTTCGGTAATGTCTTGAAAGGTGTTGATCGAGTAGATCACCTGCCCCTGGCTATTGAACACCGGAATTGTGTGCACCTCCAACGGAATCCGCCGCTCGCCAGTATCGACCTCAATGTCGTCAATGTCGGCGGTTTCTCCCCGCAGTCCTCGCACCACCGGCAGTTCGTCCGTAGGGTAGAGATCCTCGCTACCGGCCCGATAGAGGCGATAGGTTTCCGCCAGCTGCTCAGCATTGGCCAGGGTAATGCCATTGACCAAAAGCTCTTTACCCTTAGCGTTGAGAAACAGCATTTGCCCGGTCTGGTCGTGGACGCTAAGCGCTACAGGCACGCCGTTGAGAAAGGTGGCCAGGGTGTTTTCGCGATCTTTGAGGTTCTGAAACGACCCCACCAGCTGCCCCACCATATGGTCGAACCCCTGGCGCAGCGCCTCTACTTCCTGAATGCGACTGGGCTGAGTGGGGGGCACTACCGCCATGCCGTTGGTAAACGCCTGGGTAGCCCGCTGGAGCGACAGAATCGGCTGGGTAATGTACCCCGCTGTCCATAGACCCAGCCCAATCGACCCCATCAGCGCCAGAACGCACAGCAGCCCTGTCCGAGCGACATTGGCATAGATGTTGACCATAAACTCTGAGGTGGGGATGACAGTGACTAAAATCCAGTTCAGTTCTCCCCCCAGGGGCGTTGCTTTGACAAAATACCGCTGGTCTTCCAGCCGCAGTTTTGCAAAAGCGGGCGTCTGGATCTGGTTTAGGGCCTGGTGCTGCTCTACCAGGGTTTGGGCGACAGCGCGAGTCAGTCGGTTACGGCTCTGGGTCACGGACATGCGGCGGGGTTGCACAGCGACATTTTCAGCGTGGTCGGCCTTGGCCTGAAGGTCAAAGGGCACTTCGCCGGTAGAGGTGGCGACCAGGTCGCCGTTGGGTTCTATCAAAAACAGCTGGCCCCTCAGCCCAGCCGCTCTGCTTTGCATAAAATTGCCGAGCTCTGTCAGCGACACGCCAGTGCTTATCACCCCCGCTGTCTGCCCCGACTGGTCAAAAATTGGCATAAACCGCACCATGACCAGCTGCGGCTGCTCAGCCCCCTGGCTGAGAGAGACCACCAGACGCCAGAGCCCTGCGGGAGATCGCTGAGCAGCGCTGTACCACGGATCGTCAGGGGGATCGCGCTGAGGGTCGTAGTTAAACCGGGGCGAATCTAAAGCGGTTAAATTTTGCCCGTCGCGATCGATGCGATAGCGGTAAAGGGCTCCGTCATTGCTCGTGATGTTACGGCGGCGCAGGATCAAATCTCCATTGGCTAGACGGGCAACATTTAAAAAAGCGCCGGTCTGGTTGGCCATAGCCAGCCCCTCCAGCTCAGAGAAAAGCTGAAGCTGTTGAACAAAGTGCCCCTCTAGAGCCGCTAAACGGGTGCTGCTAAACTGCCCCTGCTGCACCAGATGGGCATTCACGGTGGTAATCAGCTGAGGCGTTTTGAGGTAGCCCAATAGGCCTTCTTCAACCCGCTGGCTGGTTTCAGCCATGAGCTGGCTGGCCAACGCCTGCACCGCCCGCTGACCGCTGCGATACGACAGGTAGCCCACCACCCCAGTAATGCCGATAATCTGCAGCAGAAAGGGAACAATCAGCAAATTTCGCAGGGAGAACTTCATGTCGAGGGTGGTTTAGTTCAATGCCGTAGCGAAAGCATCAGCTCAGATGACTCAGAATCAAATGAGCCCCAGTCAGCAGATGGGATAGAGGCAGAACGTGTTGCCGCCTCGTACTTTGGCGTCTTGCAGAGCCTGATCGGCGGTTTTAAGCAGGTGATCGCTCGACAGCGTTTTGGTGGGCGTGGTGCCCCCAATGCCCAGACTGAGGGTAATGTGCTTGGCGGTGGCCGCAGGGCAGGGGATTTTTAAGTCGCTAACCGCCTGCTGCATGCGCGAAACGACCCGGAGCGCGCCATCCAGGTTGGTGTTGGGCAGCACCACCGCAAACTCTTCATCGCCGCAGCGGGCCACCAGATCGATATTGGGGTTGACGGTGCGATACAGGGTGCGGGCAATGCGGCGCAGCGCGACGTCTCCGGACTGCTGGCCGTAAATCTGATAGTAGGTTCGCAGGTGGTCAGGACTGCACAAAATGAGTGAAATAGGAGCCTGATCCTGGCGGTGGCGCTCCCACTGCTGCTGCAAAAAGGCGTCGAAATGGGAACTGTTGGCCACCTGCGTGAGGGAGTCGGTGGTGTTTTGCTGATCCCAGTAGAGGGCCTGGCGGTGGCTCATTTGCTCGATCTGCTGGCGCAGCCGCGATCGCTCAATTCGGCTCAGCACCCGCGTCACCAGCTCTGGCCCCACAATCGGTTTACCAATCAGGTCATCGCCCCCCGCTTCAAACACTTGGCGCACAGTGACCGTATCGGGATGGGCCGCCACCATTAGAATGGGCAAGTTGCCAAAGCGCGAGTCTTGGCGCACCACTTGACACAGGTCGATACCGCTAAAGGTGGGCATTTCAAGGGCCAGCAGCAGCAGGTCGGGCTGGGTTTGCCGCAGCACCTCCCAGAACTGGCTGGGGTCGTCTAGCTCAGTGACCTGTAGTCCCCAGGGGGTGAGCAGTTCGGTAATGGCCGCGCAGGTCACCGGGTCGTTATCCACAACCATGACCTGCGACTCGGGGGTCTGGGCATCGGGCAAGAGCTGATCGAGGCAGTCGAACACCTGACGCGGAGTGGCCGGGGCCACCAGGTAGCGATCGCCCTGTAGTCGGGCCACCTGAACGCGCTCCTCCAGGCTTTCGTGGCAGGTTAATACCATCACCGGCAGCCGCGGGTAGCGATGCTTCACTTCCCGCAGGGGAGCCAGCTTCTCGGCCAGGGCCACCCCCTGATCAAGGGTAATAATCACCGCCTCGGCCTTACCCTGGGCCAGCACCTGCATGAGTTCGGCCAGGCTAGTAGCGCGATCGAGGTGCCAGCCCCAGTCAGCGGCGTCGGCCTGCAGCCGATTGAGCAGTTCGGGCTCCACCGACAGCGCTACCCCCCAATGGCGGGGCGCTGGGGCAGTACTGGCCGCGCTATTGGCGACCAAATTGGGCGTTTGCTCTGGCACCCGTTCTAGGGGGTTAGAAGTCAACGTCAGGGTTTGTTTCAGGGCCAGCAGCGATCGCGAGAGCTGGTCACTCTGTTCCGCCTGCAGATCGCAATCGCCTAACAGGCGCTCAATCTGGCGAGCATGGGTCGATCCGTCCTCGTAGCCAAAGGTGCCCAGCCCGCCGGCCAGGCGGTGGGCTTCGTCCTGAGCAATGACGCGCTGTTGAGGGGGCAAGTTGCCCGCTTGCAGCGATCGCACCGCCGCCTCCACCAGCGTCAGCCGCGCCTGTAGCGAGGCCTGAAACCGAGCCGCGATCGCCTCTAACGCCTGGGGTACCGCAGCCCTCTCGGCCGCTACCGCCACCGACGCTAGCCCCTGTATCTGTTCAGCTTGAGCAGAGGCAGAAGATCGGTTAGGCCCATGGTCTCCGTTGAGCCCACCGACGTCATTGCTCTGGGACGGTAAAGCTGCCGCCACCAGCGTTGGGGGCACGTCACGCAGGCGATAGCCTAAGCCGTACACGGTCTGAATCACGTTTTCAACCACGCCGCTGCGCTTGAGGCGGTTGCGCAGGTCTTTGACCAGGTTAGTGACCGCCCCCTCGGTAGGCGAGTCGTCAATGGTCCACAGGTGGTCGAGAATAGTGCTACGACTAAACACCCGCTGCGGATGGCGCAAAAACAGCTCCAGCAGGCTGTACTCTTTGGGGGTTAGGGGCACCACCTGGCCACCATAAGTAACCTGGGCCAGGGTAGGGTCGAGGCACAGCTGGCCCCACACCAGCGATGGAATCATCGCGGCCCGTGCCCCTCGTCGCAGCAGAGCGCGAATGCGGGCCAGCACCTGCGACACCTCAAAGGGCTTGGTCACGTAGTCGTCAGCGCCAGCATCCAGCCCGGTAATCACGTCCTCGTCCCCAGCCTGGGCCGTGATCATCAAGATAGGTGTCGAGACACCCTGCTTCCGCAGCTGGCGGCACAGGCTAAGGCCATCCAGGCGCGGAATATTGACATCGAGCAAAATCAGGTCGTAGTTCCACAGCGCCGCCAGCTCCTGAGCAGTAATGCCATCAGCAGCCTGTTCAACGGTGTAGCGGGCCGCCGTCAGGTGAAACACCAGCAGATCCCGAGTGGCTAGGTCATCCTCAACAAGCAAAATTTTCATGGTGAGGCACATCCCTAAGGTGTCGATGGCATCGTGGGCCTAGGATGGCGCAGAGTTCCTCAACAGAGCCAACGCGTCGGCCTGCCTAGGCCTTGCCCTAGGCGCAAACTACCCTGTGATGTTTCTTAGCATATCGTTAAGCTTCCATCTTCTCTACCCAAAGTGGCTTGCATCTGCGGCAAGAGTGCTAGCAGCCAGGTCGCTTGGCGGTGTATGCCCAGCTCAACTGGCGGTTGCCAGGGCACATTTACCGCTATCAAGGGCGGTTTCGCAGGGCCGTCTGCACGGCCTGGCGCTGATCGCGGTGAGTAATCCAGCGGTGGTAGGTGCGGTTGTGAATAGCAACCGAGTGACCCATCATGCGGGCCGCGACTGTATCGGGCAGACCAAAATGGATGGTGCGCACCGCCCAGGCGTGGCGCAGGTCGTAGGGCGCAAAAGGCACTCCGTAGCGCTTAAACTGAATCGCCACCTGCTGGCCCACCCGCTGAAGCGTCGTCGTGGTCAAATCGGTATTGATAGGCGGCAGTTGGCCCTGGCGCAGGCCAAAGCGATCGATCCATTCGGGGTAAAAAGGCCAGACATCATGGAGGCCTGTTTTAGTGGTTTCGAGTACGGTAATACGGCCCTCAGGGTCGCCCTGACGCAGTTCCTGATAGTCGCAGAAAAACACCTCGTGGTTACGCAGGCCATAGGTGGCCATCACCCCATACACATAGCGCCAGGCCGGGTTAGGGATGCGATCGCACCACTCGACAATCACCTCGTCGGAGGGCAGCAACCGTCGCTGGGCCTTGCTGCTGCCGTACTGGCCGCCCAGCTTATCAATATCTTCAGGCAGCGCTATCCCCTGAAACTCAGCAAAGGCTTTCAGGGCCGTACAGGCCACCTGGCGGCTGCGCGAGTGGGACGGCAGAGCTGCGAGCGTGGCGACAATTGCGGCGTCTAGAGCCTGTCGCGGCTGCTGTTCGACCTGGGCCAGCAGCTTTTTGAGGTAGGGAGCATAGGCCTTCTCCCAGGTGGTCTTGCGCGAGGCCAGGGCGGCGGCACCGGGGTCAGACTGGGCCAGCATATGGGCCTCAAACCGAGTGATCCGCTCGTCTAGGGGCAGCTGGTCGAGCTGAAGTGCTGCGGTCTGAGGCAGATAATCAGCCCAGCTGAACCGCCGCTCGATCAGCTGGGCAGCAATCACCTTGGCCTCGCGCTCAATCTGCTTCAGCCCGGCGGCGGTAGCGGGCAGCTTGAGGGGAATGCGCTGCTGGTAGGGGCGGGTCTTGGTGCTGTCGGGGCGGGGCGGCAGGGTGCCCCGCAGGCTGAGGCGATCGCCCCGGCACTCCACCTGTAGCCCCAGGCGAGCCGCTTTAAAACGGGCGTTTAGCGCTGCGATCGCGCGATCGAGAGAGGCAGAGACAGCCATCGGGGTCGGAAACCGTTCATCCAGCTTGTAGAATATTGTCAGATATGAGTACCTACTTTAAAACCACAACAGTGCCATGGGTCGTGTCGGGGTCTTATTGCTAAATCTAGGGGGGCCAGAACAGCTCGACGATGTTCGTCCCTTTCTGTTCAACCTGTTTGCCGATCCAGAGATTATTCGCCTGCCCTTCCCCTGGTTACAGCGGCCCCTGGCCTGGTTGATTTCTAGCTCGCGGGCCAAGCAGTCCCAAGAAAATTACCAGCAGATCGGGGGTGGGTCACCCCTGCGCCGCATTACCGAAGAACAGGCCGAGGCCCTCAAGCAGGTGCTAGCCGACCAGGGCACCGAGGCCAATATCTACATCGGCATGCGCTACTGGTACCCTTTCACCGAAGAGGCCGTTGCCCAGATCAAGCGCGACGGCATCGAGAAGCTGGTGGTGCTGCCCCTATACCCACAGTTTTCGATCAGCACCAGCGGCTCCAGCTTTCGCCTGCTAGAGCGGCTCTGGCTCGAAGATCCGGCCCTGCAGCGCATTGTCTACACCGCCATCCCCTCCTGGTACGATCGCCCCGGCTATACCGAGGCCATGGCCGACCTGATTGCCAAAGAGCTCGACAAGCTCGACAATCCCGACCAGGCCCACATTTTCTTTAGCGCCCACGGTGTACCCGTGAGTTACGTCGAAGAGGCGGGCGACCCCTACCAGCGCGAAATTCAGCACTGCACCGAGCTGATCATGCAGGCGCTCGATCGCCCCAACCCCTACACCCTGGCCTATCAAAGCCGGGTGGGACCAGTGGAATGGCTCCAGCCCTACACCGAAGATGCGATCGAGCAGCTGGCCCAGCAGGGCGTTAAAGACCTGGTCGTGGTGCCCATCAGTTTCGTCTCCGAGCACATCGAAACCCTGCAAGAAATCGACATGGAGTACCGGGAGATTGCCCACGAGGCCGGGATCCCGGGCTTCCATCGGGTGCCGGCCCTCAACACCCATCCCCGATTTATCACCGATATGGCCGATATGGTCAATGAAGCCCTGGCCGCCCCCCGCCAGCTTTTCTCCGATGTGGTGCACCCCGACAAAAAGGTCAAGATTTACCCCCAGGAGCGATCGGCCTGGGGCCTCACCCCCGTCGCCGAGGTGTGGAACGGGCGTCTGGCTATGGTGGGCTTTTTAGCCCTACTGCTGGAGCTGGTCAGCGGTCGCGGCCCCCTGCACTTCGTGGGCATTCTCTAAGGACTGTCATCAAATGGCTGCTAAACGTTCCAAAATCAAGGGTTACAGCCCCTAGCTTGTCGTTTTGGTCGGGCGTGGCAAGGCTTGATGTACCGAGCTTTTAGCCACAATTGTGGTACGCCCTAAGGTTTGTGCCCCGGACCATTACATCTCATGCCGTTTAACCCCAGGCCCTGATGCCCTAGCCGTATTAGGGCTTCGGCTTTGAGCGTCGCGGCCAGTGCCGCCACAGGTACGACGTTCGAATCACCAGCCACAGCAGCAGCAGCGCAATAATCCCCCCCTGGTTAGGAGCATCAAAGGCCAGCACCGCCAGCACAATACAAAGCCCATCTACCACAAAGAAAAGCCACAGCGGCGGGCGGCGGGGGCGGTAGAACCAGCCCACCTGCAGCAGCTGAATGACCAGGGCTAATAGACCGCTAATCAGGCCAATCAGCAGGTTAATCCAGCCGTCTAGGCCAAAGGTTCTAGCTACGGCCAAACCGGCCAGGGCACCTACCCCAGGACTCAAAAACAGCTCAAGAATCTGAAAGAAACGCTGGCTGTAGCGATCTTTTGACAGCATCAGCTCGGCCATAGACCAGATGGCCAGTATCCCCAACACCAGGGCTGGGGGCAGACGCGACAGCAGCGGCACGTTAGACCAGAGCTGCGGGCCAGACATCAGCCCAATCAGCAGCAGGGGCAGGGCCAACCGTAGCCCCGTCGCCGCCGCGATCGACAAAATTGCCAGCAGTTCAGTGATAATCACGGCATTCCCTGCCCAACTGGGGCCATACTCGGGATACCCCTACGCGCTGAGGGCAGTCGATAGGTAGTCTGCCGCCGCCTTGACCACGGCCACAGCGTTTTCGTAGACCATGCGGGTGGGGCCCAGTACACCCACACTGCCCACAGAAGCGTCGCAGCGAGTGTAGTTCGACACGACCAGCGCACAGCCCTGCATGGGCTCTAGCGGGTTCTCAGCCCCAATCCAAACCTTCACATCCACGCCGTTGAGCGTTTGGCTTGCCACGGGCGGAGTGTCAAAAAACAGGGGCCACAGCTGCGACTGGCCTTCTTCCAGCAGCCGCACAATCGACTGAATTCGCTGGGCATCGGAAAACTCGGGCTGGCGCAGCACCTCCGACAGACCGCTAATCACCAGCTGGGGCGTTTCTGGTGCCCGCGATCGCCGCGCCAGATTGTCCAGCGCCTGGCAGAGTAGCGCTCCGTAGTGCTGAAAATCAGCATCGAGATCGCCCCAGTTCAGCGTAGCCACATCGGCCAGCGGCCTTCCCCGCAGGTGGTGACTCAGAAAATTCGACAAAATTTCGAGGTGACGACGGCCCAGTTCCTCCGTCGGCTGAGTCGGTTCTCCCAGCAACGCCGGCAGCTGCACTACCACCGATTGGGTCGCCAGCGAGTCGAGCAGCACCACCATCAGCACCTGCTCCCCATCTACCGCCACCAGCTGAATGTGGCGAATAATCGCGCTACTCGACTGGGGCACCGTAATCAGGGCCAAATAGCCGCTGATTTGGGCCAAAATTTGGGTGGCCGATCGCAGCAGCGACTCCAGGCTGCGCCCCACCCAGTCCAGCTCCTCCGACAGGGCAGCATCCACCCGCCGCCCCACCCGCGTGGAGGGCGACATCAGCCGATCAACGTACAGCCGATAGCCAAAATCCGAAGGCACTCGCCCCGCCGAGGTGTGGGGCTGGTAAAGGAGGCCGTATTTCTCCAGCAGGCCCATGGTGTTGCGCACCGTCGCTGGGCTTACCTTCAGGTCGTACTCCTGGGCCAAGGCCCGCGACCCAACCGGCTCTGCTGTAGCAATATAGTGACGAATCGTGGCCTGTAGCACCTGCTCGTGGCGAGCACTCAGGGAAAGAGCAGAGTCCATAGGGGGTTGGTATAAAACTCAACTACGGCATTGCCCTACCATAACAGATGTTCTATGGGGTTCGGCCATGAACTGTAGACCTATAAATCTTTGCTCTGGCTAAAGAACTCACCCACTTTAAAGCTAGCCGTTTTCTCTAGCTGACTAATCACCGATCGCGTAATCAGCTTGCCCTGCTCAACCAGCACCTCGCCTGTAATCGGGTGCAGCAGATCTTGATCGGCCCGCCGACCAATCAACGCCTCGATGTCCTGCAGCGAGTTAACGTACATACCCGGCGGCAGCTCGACCACCACCCCGTTGGCGACCACCCGGGCCTGGCAGGCCAGCCGCGAGTTGGGCTTGCAGGAGGTAATCACTTCCAGCGTCCGCTGCTCACGGCGGTTAATGGGGGTCAACGCCTCCATACCCGACTGCACATAGATATGGCAGGTGGCGCACATGCCCCGACCGCCACACTCTTTCAACACATCTAGATCTTTGTTGAGCAAGACCGATAGCAGGTTGCCGTTGGTTTCAACGGAGGTTTCTTGGGCGATGGGCTCTAGGCGAACGGTTTTAGCCATGGGGTAGAAGGGGGTTATAAGGACTAGACGAAACACCTGGGCAGGCTGCGGTAGCACCACCTCGGAGCCACTGGCTCACCTGAAGCTCAGCCGTCCTGGGAAGACGGGAGATCGAGCAAAAGGGCCTGTTCCTGGGAAGTAAGCCGACTACTCGCCAGGGCCTGAAAATTGCGGATGGTTCTGCCACCACGCCCCATAAAGGCCGCAACCCAGTCCTTAATCCACTGGTGCTGTTCCGCCGTTAGCGGCAGCTGGCCCTGGGCGGCAGCGGCGAAGTAGCCATCTCGCTGAACCTCAAACTGCTCTAGCCAGGGGTGGGCCGGGCGAGACTGCTTCCAGGTGTTGATGACAATGGTTTTGCCCAGATACTGAGTAGCCCCATTGCTGAGATGATTGAGGGCCGCTATCACCTCCTGTAGGCCTGGAGCTAGGGTACCCGGTTTAGAGCCCGCTGGCTCAGGCTGAGCTCCCTCAGCAGGGGAGAGGGACGGAGAAAGCGCCGCAGCGGGGTCGGTGGTGCTAGCGCTGCTGCCCAGGGTAACGCAGCCAGCCAGCAGCCGAAAGGTAGGTACAGCGTTGTGGGGAGCTTCGATCAGGGTAGCCTTCAGCTGACCGATGGCGGTGCGGTAGTCGGTGAGGGGCATTTGATCGGTGACCAGCACCAGCAGAATCAACCCCTGCTCAAGCTTATAGATGTGGGTGAGCTGGTTGGCAAACCGAAACGAAAAGGTATCGAAATGGGCCGGAGTCGTGTCGACCACCTGCTGAATACCCTGGGCGAGAGCATCCTGCTGATGGGAGTTGAGGCTGATGTCTGGCCCAAAAAAGAAGGGTCGGTTGCGCCCATCAATCAGCGCCATCCCAGAGATGCCGGGTAAGTTTAGGACATTCTGGATCACCTGACGTTTCATAAATCCTTGGGGTCTCGCTCTAATTTTTGTTGTCGAATGTCCTGAACCAAGTAATCTAAGGATGGCAGACTTCATTCGACACTAGGCTTGAGGCCATGAGTCTATCTAGGGTTGTTACGGCGACATCTGTTGCGATGACAGCCAGGGGCTGGCCTGCACTACTATCATGGTTTGTTGGCATCCCAGGATTATCGTACGTTAGGGTTAATGCCCATGTCTGACCTTCCTTTTACGCTCGACCAACTGCGCATTCTCAAGGCCATTGCAGCGGAGGGCAGTTTCAAACGAGCGGCAGACAGTTTGTATGTCTCTCAGCCAGCGGTTAGCCTGCAGGTGCAAAACCTGGAGCGCCAGCTGGATGTACCGCTGTTTGACCGAGGTGGCAGGCGGGCACAGCTCACCGAAGCGGGGCATTTGCTGCTGAGTTACGGCGATCGCATTCTCAGCTTATGCCAGGAGACCTGCCGAGCCATTGAAGACCTCCAGAACCTACAGGGCGGCACCCTGATTATTGGTGCTAGCCAGACCACAGGCACCTACCTTCTGCCCCGCATGATTGGTATGTTTCGGCAAAAGTACGCCGACGTGGCAGTGCAGCTGCACGTACACTCCACTCGCCGCACCGCCTGGAGCGTGGCCAATGGTCAGGTTGACCTGGCCATTATTGGTGGTGAGCTTCCTCCCGAGCTACAGGACTCTTTAGAGAGAGTGCCCTACGCCGAGGACGAACTCGCACTGATTATGCCGATGTTTCACCCGCTGGCCAGTCAGGCGGTGATTCAGCGCGAAGACCTCTACAAGCTGCACTTCATTGCCCTCGACTCCCAGTCGACCATTCGTAAAGTAATTGACCAGGTGTTGACCCGCTGCGGCATCGAAACCCGTCGCCTCAAAATTGAGATGGAGCTGAACTCCATTGAAGCGATCAAAACGGCAGTGCAGTCGGGGCTGGGGGTGGCCTTTGTGTCTAACTCTGCGATCGAGAAAGAGCTACAGATGGGCGTACTGCACCGGGCTAAGATTGATTCGGTGGTGGTCAACCGCACCCTCTCGGTCATTTTCAACCCCAACCGCTACCGCTCCAAGGCCGCTGCCGCCTTTACCGCCGAAATTTTGCCGCAGTTTACCAATCTGCCCCTCAACTTCAAGCCCATCGGCGCTGACAAGAATGGGGCCGACAAGAACGGGGTCAAGCCGACGTCGCTGCCTCCCGAGCCCCTGTACCCTACCCCCTAGCCCAAAGCCTCACGGGCTGTACTCTGATCGCTGGGAATGGCGATCAGCCCATCTTTGTAGATATGAATGAGCTTGCGCTGGCGGAGTTTGCCCATCAGGCGAGTCACGGTGACCCGAGTAGAGCCGATGGCGCTGCCGATCTGAGCGTGGGTGAGCGACCAGGGCAGGTAGTAGCCCGACTCGCAGGGTTCGCCAAACTCTTCAATCAGCAGGGTTAGAAAGCCCAGCAGGCGATCGATGGTGCGGCGCTGCCCCAGGGTGCTGAGCCACAGCAGCTTACGCTGATGCTGGTAGCGAAAGGCGTCAAGCACCTCGCGCCGAAAGTGCGGCCAGTTGTCTAAGTCACTCCAGTAGAGCCAGAGAACTGTAGTTTGATCGACGTGGGCAAAGCTCTGCAACAGGAAAGGCGACTGAGCCACGATTTCGAAGGGCTGACCCGCTCCAACAAAACCCAAGAAAGCCTCTTCGCTCAGTCCCAAAGCTAGGGAGGTAGCCCCCTC
Organism: Nodosilinea sp. AN01ver1; assembly: GCF_050565655.1. Classification (NCBI taxonomy): domain Bacteria; kingdom Bacillati; phylum Cyanobacteriota; class Cyanophyceae; order Nodosilineales; family Nodosilineaceae; genus Nodosilinea; species Nodosilinea sp. AN01ver1. Next base: position 25,035 of record NZ_JBNXVS010000004.1, read on the forward strand.
TTCATCGGTCACGTCGTCGAGGTCGGGGCTGACCAAATCTGGAGTGGCTCCTTGAGCCGTACCGACTAGGCGTACGGCACCGCGTTCTACCAAATACAACAGCCCAGACCGAGTGGGAATACGCTCGTCTTTATTGAAGGTTCTGGCCCGGTAGTGGGCGTGGGCCCAGTCGGTAATGCGTTGCCAGGTCAAGAACGGTCGGGCATGATCGGGGCGTTGGGATGATTGCATAGCAATAGCTGGGTTAGACGGTACAGACCATGACCATGGGGTAAACGCTAGGGAGAAGGCGCGATCGCACAGAATCGCAGCATCATAAACCAAATCAGCCGCGCAGACCAGGTAGACATACCCCTCGTTCAGTCAAAGACGACCCTGTAGCCTTTATCGACTCACCCTTTGAGACCAGAGTTCAGCCCCAAAGCAGGACTCCCGCCACGACCAAAGAAAGCTTATCTACTTGGTTTTCAGAGATTTGTCATCGTGAAAGCTACGTAAACCATCCAATACTAATACAGAGATCCCGTATTTTTTGGAGCCCTTCTCAGGAACCAGAGTCAACTTTGGATCCTTAAAGTGACAGTGATCCGCTTCAGTGATCACCGCAGCGGATTGAAGACCTTAGCTAAAGCGCCCGGTTTAGACCAGTGTAGCCCTGGCCCCAATTGAAGCCCGTCTCTCATAAGAAATACTGTTCATTCAAAGTAGTTTTTAGGGGTGACATTCCCTCACCCTGATCATATAATTCAATTGTGTGAGGAGCGAACCAGAAGAGATGCCGAGACGAAACACGGCCAGTCGTCGGCATCTCTTTTGTTTTGTAGCTAAGTTTTAGATTATTCCTGTTGGTCGGGTAGCCCGCTTCATAGCTGCCCAAGCGTAGTTAAGTTAACGCCAACTGCTCCGCAAATCTATGTGCTGAGCTACAGCCTGGATTACTACAGCTGAGATTAAGGATTAGGTTAAAGACAACAATGAAGCGGTGTGCAGCAGATCTTGCAGCACCTTGGCCACGACCTGAGGCTGTTCTACCATTGCCAGGTGGCCGCAGTTTTCAATCTCAATCACTGGGCTATGGCCCGGCCTGGTCGGCAAATAGCCTGCTAGGTGCTGCACATAGCGTAAATTCATCACCTGGTCTTGGCGACCGGCCACAAAATACACTGGCGGCTGAAGGGCCGCTACGAGTCTGGGCAGGAGGTGAACCTCCGCCTCGGTAGTTGACTCTAGCAAGGTGCCCAAGGCCGCGGCGGTATCGGCCTGCAGCATGTCAAGGCAGCGATCGCGGCCCCAGCTGTAGTCTAAAGGCCGATGCACCATCATCCGGGTCAGCAGCAGCGGTAGCAGGGTGTAGCGCAACCAGGCACGCCGCCAGCCGACAATGTACTGGCCCGCCTGGCGAAACTGCTGGAACTCGCGCTCCAGATAAATACCGCCGCCGGCATTGAGGCAAACCACCCCCTGCACCTGCTGCGGGTAGCAGTGAGCCATCCAGAGCGCAATGCTGCCTCCCAGCGAATGGCCCACCAGCCATACCGGACCAAGATCGAGCTGCTCTAGCAGCGCCGCCAGATCACGAGCATAGGCCCCTAGCCCGTAGGGCGAGGCCGAAGCCCCCAGAGCTTTAACCTCAGCAGGTAATCCAGGTCTGTACTGGTCGAGCCCGTAGCGCGATTCGCCGAACCCGCGCAGGTCGTAGGCCAAGCAGGTGTGGTCAGGTGCTAGCCGCTCGATGACAGGCTGCCAGTACCGATGACTCAGCAGCCAGCCATGAATGAAGACCAGTGCCGGAGTTTTCCTGGCGGCAGTGAGCTCGTAATAGTGGGGTACGCCAAAAACTGTAGTAGTAGCCATGGGCCAATGCCCTCTGAGGCCGGTCTTTGACCATCGTACCCTAGCCCATGAGGCGGTAGCGCATGCCCTCAGCAATTTTTTGGCCCAGATAGTCTGGAATTAGACTCTCGTTAGGGCCCAGCAGATACAGAATCAGGCGAGTACGCCCCCGCCATACCAGCAGGTTGGCGTTGACCACCAGCAAATCTTCCTGCCAAATGGCGTACATCACCTTATAGAAGAGGCCTGGTTGGTTATCGGCCTCAATCAGCAGAGCTGGCAAATGAAAGACTGGATCGACGTAAAACTCAGTTTCTACTCGCTCCAGGCCCGCATCCAAATTAAATTCTACGGTCAGCATTTCTTCGACTTCGAAATGCCCCGCCAGAGTTTCTTGAATCGCCCGACAGACATTTTCAGTCGTTTTAGGACTCAGCGCCTGGCCACCCCGCGATACCACCAGCTTGATAAACACCAGCATGGGCGGATAGATTTGCCCATAGAGACTGAGGTTATGAATTGTCAGGCCGTAGGCGGCCAATACGCCAAAAATATCGCTGAGCAAAAACGACTGGTTGCGGTAGACAAAGTGCAGCGCGCTCTTGCTGCCCTCGGGCTTGATGTCAAGAACAGCCTTGCGCTGCTTGTAAAGCTGGTAGGCCAAGCGCAGATTCTGCAGCTGAATCTCGCTGCTGACAAACTGCTCATAGAATTGCGGAAAGGCGCGGTTGAAACGCTTCAGTAGCTCAACCGTAGAGGGGTTTAAGCCAGCGGCCATGGTTGGAAGGACGGAACTCCATGGAGGTAACGTTAGCATCTGCCGCATCAGGAAACCCTAGCCAAGCAATAACATACCCCCGTCGTAACGCTTTTAGCAGCCGCTGTCGACAGAGAAAACGCCCAGGCTGATCGCCCTATCTACTTGATCCTCAGGGATTTCTAAGGTCTGACTCTACCCGTCAATCCACTCAGGGGCCGAGCATCTCTAACCCGTCAGTCGTTGGGGCGATCGCACCCTAGAGTGAACAGAAGGACCCTTCCCCAAGCCGGTCTGCACAAATCTCGATCTCATCGAAGGCATCGGGTTTTTATGGAGATATACTATGAGAAACGGTGTTCAGCCCTAAGTTTAGCCTTAGCTGTAGCTTTTGTGCGGCGTTATTTAGAGGCTTAAGCTGGTGCCAACGAACGCTGTCCCATTTCACTATCAGAAAGGGCCTGCATGGGTTTTTGGAAAAGTCTTTTTGTCGGGTCTGATGACGCTTCGGCTGGAGAGACAAGGTCGGCGAGTACCGTTTTAGAGGCCCTACCCGAGCAAGGGGAAGGGTCCGCTATTGTATTTAGCACCGATCGCGACCTCGACCTCTACGAGCTTGAAGAGCTGTGCAATGCCGTGGGCTGGGCCCGGCGTCCTATCCGCAAGGTCAAAAAAGCGATTCAGCACAGCTATCTCGTCGTTACCATGTGGGAGCAGCGGGGCTCACGCCGCCGTCTGGTGGGCTTTTCTCGCGCCACCTCTGACCACGCCTTCAACGCCACCATTTGGGATGTGGTGGTGCACCCTGATTTTCAAGGGCGCGGCCTGGGCAAAGAACTCATGCGCCAGCTGATCAAAAAGTTGCGCAGCGAAGACATCAGCAACGTAACGCTGTTTGCCGACCCTCAGGTCGTCGAGTTTTACAAAGGGCTTGGCTTTATGCCCGATCCCGAAGGCATTAAAGGTATGTTCTGGTACCCGGACTAGCGCTCAAGACACTCTAGCAATGGCCCTGGCCTGCTGAATCCACAGACTGACCTGGTCGGCACTGGGGCAAAGGTCATTGCGCTGTAGGGTAGCCACATGTAGTCGCCGCAGCCGTGTGTAGAGCCCCTGAGCGGTACAGTCTGCCAGCTGAGCCACAGACATGATACCGGCATGTAGCAGCAACCCGTTGAACTGACAACCCACCCCCGGCACCTGGGCTAAGTCAGCCAAAATCACCCACTTCGTGACATAGCGCAGCGGCACCTGCATCTTTTGCGCCAGGTTTTGGCGACGCGTCACAGAAGCTCCATAGCGACGGAGATGATCAGTGCTGGTTAAGCCCAGCTGAGCCATGTTGTGGGCATGGGTGGGGCTCAGGCCAGGCAGTTGATCTAAGCGGTAAGCAGAAATAGCCATAGGCCCATCGTAACAAACAGAGCAGCGTCAGCGGGAACAGCTATCGGCGATGACGGTTGAGCAAAAAAGCAGGCTATACTGGTGACGTGAACTACGGGATGTAGCGCAGCTTGGTAGCGCGCCTGCTTTGGGAGCAGGATGTCGCAGGTTCAAATCCTGTCATCCCGATTTTGAATATAGGGGTTTGGCCTGGGCGGTTAGCACGACTGGCACAGATCGCTATGCAAACAGCCTCTAGTCTGTAGTATCTATAGTCAGTAATTCAGTCATATTGACGCTCATCCGCCCACCCCCCCTTACCGTTAACTGCGACGAAATCCCTATGCAACAGCTATTTTCCTCCCTTTTACGGCCTCTCCCCCTGATTACCGCCTTGGTTAGCGGCAGCCTGCTAGGGGGTGGCCTGGTAATGCCCCTGCCCGCCGTTGCCCTAGGTGAAGAGGCCATTGTCGACAAGCTCGAACAGGTGCCAGTCTTCATTATTTTGAACTCCGATGGCCAACCCCTCACGGCGGCCGCTGAGGTCAATGACCAAGAAGTGAAAGTGCCAGTTGTATTTATCGACGGGGCCGCCGCTGAAGAATTTTTAGCCCGCGCTCAAGAAGAAGACCCTAGCGCTGAAGTGGCTCTGGTTGACCTGGGTACGCTCTACCAGGAAACCGTGCTCAGCGATAGTGAGGAAGTGCCCCTACTGTATCTGCCCATTGGCGGTGAGCTAGAGACGGCAACCCAGCTGCAGTCTGATTTTCAGGGGGTGCCACTGTTTATTGCCCGCCAGGGTGCCGATGGTCCTTATCTGACTATCAATCAAGACGGTGAAGCCTCGTTACCCATGTTCTTCTCGCGCAACGATTTGCAGACCCTGCTCGATCGCTATCAAGAGACCAACGCTGAGGCAGCCGACAACGTGGTGGTTCAGGTGCTCTCTTTAGAGTGGCTGCTGGCTACCATGACCAGCAACGACGACCCAGAACTCGACGCTCAGCTAGATCAGGTGCGGCTGTTTCCGTCCACAGAGGTATTGAACTACATTCGCGCCCAGGAAGCCGAAGCACCTCCTCAACCCTAATGGTCCATCCAGACGTTTGAGTCAGGGGTTCAGCATCGCGTTTAAAGCATCACGGTAGATGCGCTACTTAGAAAGCGGGGAGGCATATGCCTCCCCGCTTTCTTGACTCTTGGGCTCAAGTAGCGATTAATCTATGAAGTTAGGGCAGCAGCGCCTTAGCCCTGGCGACAAAATTAGCGGCCGTCAGCCCGTTGAGCGCCATAATCTGCCCAGCGCTGGCGGTAGTTTCGCCTCGCTTCCAGGCAAAGGTATCGCGGGGGGCGGTGCTGCGCAGCATGACGGGCTCTAGCACGGCGCTGGAGCCGCCGGTTACCCCCATCAGCGCGTCGCCGCCAAACAGGCGCGTAAACCCGGCATCGCTCAGGAAGGTGTCGTCGGGCTCAGCACACAGGTCCCAGGCGACATCGGTGGGGCGGTAGAGCTGGCGGGGGTTAACAACCGACACAATGCGGCTGCCGATGCCGCTGGCGGCTAGCTGCTCGGCGGCTTCAAACACCGGCAGCAGAGTCATGTCGCCGACGACGGCAAACACCACAGTTTTGTCGCCGGGCCAGGTGGCTAGTTCAACAGCTCCTTCGGCCAGCGCCTGACGGGTTTGCTCAAAGGTGGTGCGTACCGGCAGGGGCGACTTGCTGGCGGTAATGGTAACGCCTTTATTGCGGGTGCCCAGAGCCCAGTCGTAGCAGACCTGGATGCTATTGGCATCGGTGGGAAATAGGGGATACACGTTGCCGTTGCGCATCATACCGGCAAAGTAGTTTTCGATTTCAGGGCGCTGGTGGGTCCAGCCATTGCGGCCCTGTTCAAGGGCACCAGCGGTAAACAGGGTGATGGTCGAGGGGGTGGGGCGGCGCAGTTCGGCCATCGCCTGGGTGACGGTTTGCCAAATGGGTAGACCATTGACGGCAAACGATTCGTAGGAGCACCACAGGGTGCGGCCCCCAAAGAGGGCCTGGGCTGCCGCTAAGCCAGCGCAGGCGTCTTCGCTGAGGGGCTCGTAGACCTGGCCGTGGGGCTGCTGAAAGTAGGTGTCATCGGCGGTCGGGTGAATGATTTTGAGCGCCTGGTTGATGTTGTTGATGCCAGAGGCGGCGTTGCCATCGGCGTTGGTCACCACAAACTGGGCGTCTTTTTGACCCACATAGCCGACCAGCGCGCCCATAGCGGTGGTGGCCACCTGCTTATCGCCCCCGACCGGAAACTCGTTGAGGGGCAGGGTGCCCAGGTCGGCCAGGGGTAAGACCGCTTCTGTCACCGCTGTTTTAGCTCCGGGGCCACCCCCAGAGCGCTCGTAATTGGTGCGCACCAGGTGCCAGGCGTCGGGGTGCAGGGCGCGGCTGGTCAGGGCACTGACGATGTAGTCGCGCTGCAGCGAGTCGCCGGGGTAGAGGTTGTGGGACTGGGCTCCCCGCTTGTGGACACCTGCGCCCTTGAGCTGCTTCACGATGAGCACGGTGAGGGTGCCGCCTAGGGCTAGCGTGGCGGCCTTGTCGGTGGCCTCTAGCACCGCCTGGGTAAAGGCAAACCGCTGGGGAAACGAAAAGGCGGTGCTGTCGACGTAGTCGCCGGGCTGGTTGGCGTCGTCGTAGTCTTTGGCATCGACCAGCACCACTTCTTGAAAGCCATTGCCGCGCCAGTAGTCGATCATGGCCTGATTTGATTTGGTAGACACCATGCTGTGGTGCTCCTGGGAGAAGCCATTCCAGACCAGGATGGGCAGGAAGTTGGTGACGCTGGGGTAGGCGGTGTTGAAGTGGCCAAAGCTGCTCATGATGTAGGGCTCACCCAGGCCGCCGTCGCCAATGGTGACAGGGAAGAGCACACCGGGGTGGAGCTTGGCCCCCGCCATGGCAAAGTGCTGCCCCTGACCCAGGGGGCCAGCCGGGGCCAGCAGCCCGGGGATTTGACCCGACAGGTGGCCCAGCAGGCCGTGGGTTTCGCGGAAGCGATCGCATAACTGCTGCACAGTTTCAATGCCCATAGCCTCTAGGGAGCGGTCTAAGAACACGTTGCTGTAAAAGCCGGGGGCGTGGTGGCCAACTTCGGTGACGATATTCTTGTGGCCCAGCATGACCAGGGATGCGATCGCATCGGCAATGCTGGCAAACCCGCCGGGGTGGCCCGACTCTTTGCTGGCGGTCACCTGCAGGGTGAGGTAGCGCAGGGCATCGGCGGCCAGCAGGGTTTGATAGACGGCAGCGGGGTCGCTGGATGAGGTGATGGCGGTTTGCTCGGGCGCGATCGCCGCCGCCTGCCCATAGGCGGCGAACTCGGGGGGCAGTTCCCCGAAATGTTGAATGCCCTCACAAAAGGCCGGAATCGATTGCGTGCTGGCAGCCGTCATGCGTAAACCCCTTAACTAGCGTCAATAAAACGGTCTTAGCCCTACATCAGTTTGGGCATCAAGCCCTGGCTTAGCCCTCTCGCTTTAGCGCTGTATACCATTGGCGCTGTATACAAAGACAAGACCTGTTAACCATCCTACACAGGGACGGGGGCAGGGCAACGAAGCACACCATTGCGATTCTGGAGGGCGGCAATAGGCCTGAACCGATTCCAGCGGTATCGCTCCCCTAGTCAGCCACCCACAGCAGCTGAGGCAGCCAGCTCAGGGCCAGCCCCAGCAGGGCCAGCCCCGCCAGCAGGAAAAAAGCCGCGGTATCTTTTAGGCCCAAAATCAGATTGTCGACCCGGGCGAGCAGCGATACGGCCAACAGCATGGCGAAATAGGCAAACACCTGAAACTGCGTCACGGCCACCACCGCCAGGGAGGCCACGCTCAGAGCCATCACAAAGTAGCCCATATCTGACTGAAACCCCAGCAAAATGACGCGGCGAATCAGCGGCCAGAATAGAGTGATCGCACCGGCTCCACAGATGGCTAGCACTGCGCTGACGGCCCAGGCCGTGGGTCCGGCGTTTCGATCGTGCAAAAACCCGCCGTAGGTGACGTGGGCCAGGACCATCAGCGTCCAGGAGAGCCAGTGAACCTTGATCAGCGTGCGGAGTGAGCGGTCTTGTTGCATGGCGATCGCGCCTCAGCCGGGCTACAGATTGGTGGAAATAGCCTGCACGGGGCAGGTGGGCACGCACTGCTCGCAGACAATACAGCGCGATCGCGAGAAGGTGAGCCGGTAGGTTTCGCTGTCGAGGGTGAGGGCTTTGGTTGGGCATACCCCCGTACACAGACCGCAGTGCACACACAGGTCTTCATCGACCACAATTTCGCCGCTGGCCCCAGACACCTCAATACCCTGCACTTCGAGCCAGTCAATGGCGTCGTTGAGCTGGTCAATATCGCCCGACAGCTCGACCACCAGGGTGCCCACCTGGTTGGGCGCAACCTGGGCCCGAATGATGTTGGCGGCGATGTTAAAGTCTTTGGCCAGCCGATAGGTGATCGGCATATGCACCGATCGCTTGGGGAAAATCAGCTTGACTCTTTTTTTCATCGCCGACTCAACACCGCGATTCTTTTACACTAAAACTAGCGGGCTGTTTCTATCCTAACCGGAGAGTTCGGTTAGCCACGTCATTCTGCAGCCCAGTTCTAACCCCCAGTCTTAGCCAACTAAAGTTTTCGTCCTATGCCAGACAACCTGCCTGTAACGTCAGATGTTGCCCCCAGCCGCGCTCGCAACCTGATTGTGGCGGTGGCCGCCGTGGTGCTGGCCGCCGCTATGTTCCTGGGCATTCGCACCCAGTCGGCGGTGCCCTCGCTGAGCGCGCTGGCGGCTAGCGCGGTGCCCTTTGAAGAGGCCCAGACCAACGGCAAACCGACGCTGCTGGAGTTCTACGCCAACTGGTGCACCAGCTGCCAGGCCATGGCCGCCGACATGGCCGAACTGCGCGACAGCTACGGCGATCGCGTCAACTTTGTCATGCTCAACATCGACAACAACAAGTGGCTGCCCGAAATGCTGACCTACCGGGTCGAGGGCATTCCCCACTTTGTTTACTCCAGGGCTGACGGTAGCCCGATCGCGGTAGCCATCGGTGAGCAGCCCCGCGAGATTCTCAGCGACAATCTCGACGCCCTGATTGCCGAGGCTCCGCTGCCCCACCAGCAAAACTTTGGCCGCCTGTCGGCGATCGAGGGCGATGTTGTATCTAGAAGCGCGGTCAATGATGACCCTCGCGCCCACGGCAGCGCGGTGGTGAACTGAGCCTACATGAGGCCTCAAACGCCGAATCAGGTCATCGAGTCCCGTCTTTTGAATCCACTCCAGATCTGGCGTGGTGATGCTGAGAGAGGCGTCGTAGTCGCGATCGCGAAAGGCCCTTTAGAGTTCGCGAATCACATCAACATTGTTTATACAGGGTTCATGCAGGCGACCTCTAAAGGGCAGCCAGCTCAGCAGGTTGGGCAGCCAGATCGGGGAAAACATCGCGCACGGCGGGATGAACGAGTTTCCCCGCCGACACATTGAGGCCGCCGTGCAAACCGCTGTCGGTGGCCAGGGCAGCCATCCCCTGGTGCGCCAGCTTGAGCACGTAGGGCAGGGTAGCGTTGTTGAGCGCCTGGGTGGCCGTCCAGGGCACGGCACCGGGCATGTTGGGTACACCAAAGTGCACCACGCCCGCTTCGACATAGGTAGGCTGGCTGTGGGAGGTGGGACGCAGGGTTTCGATGCAGCCGCCCTGATCGACCGCGACATCGATAATTACGGAGCCGGGGCGCATGGTGGCTACCAGGTCTCTAGAAACCAGGGTGGGGGCTTTGCGACCGGGCACCAGCACCGCCCCAATCAGCAGGTCGGCCTGGGGCACCGAAGTAGCGATCTGGGCAGAACTGCTGTAGAGCAGCTCGACTCGGGAGCCAAATAGGGTTTCGAGGTAGGCCAGCCGCTCGACGTTGAGGTCGATAATTTGCACCCTGGCCCCCAGGCCGACGGCCATCTTGGCGGCTTCGGTGCCCACCACGCCGCCGCCCAAAATCACCACGGTGCCAGGGGCCACACCAGGGATACCGCCCAGCAGCACCCCTCGCCCACCCTGCTGCCGCTCCAGGTAGCGGGCCCCAAACTGGACCGAGAGGCGACCGGCAATAATGCTCATGGGGGTAAGCAGGGGCAGTCTGCCGTCGGGGCCGACCACGGTTTCGTAGGCGATCGCCTCGATACCGCTCTGCATCAGCGCCTCCGTCAGCGATCGCTCTGCCGCCAGGTGCAGGTAGGTAAACAAAATCAGATCGGAGCGAAAGAACCCGTACTCCGAAGGCTGGGGCTCTTTGACCTTGACCACCATCTCCTGCCCCCAGGCGGTGGCGGCATCGGCGACTAGCTTAGCCCCCGCCTGCTGATAGTCAGTATCGCTAAAGCCAGAACCGGCCCCGGCCCCTGTCTCAACCATCACCTGATGCCCCTGCTGAGCAAGGCTCTGCACCGCTGCCGGGGTCAACCCAACGCGAAACTCCTGATCTTTGATTTCCTTGGGCAGGCCAATGCGCATAGTGTTGCTCTGCATAGATGACGGGATCTTCCCCTATGCTACTAAACCTGGGCTGAGGGCGCAGTTGGCCTACGTTTTATGCTGAGTACAGATACCTGGCCCCCGACGGTTCAACTCTCCGACGACTTCGGCAGATAAAGGGTAAAACAGCTGCCGTGGTCAACCTCAGAGACTAGCGTGATGATACCGCCGTGGAGCCGAGCAATTCGCTGCGACAGGTGCAGACCCAGGCCGTGGCCTGAGCGAGCCTGATTACCCTGGCGGAACCACTCAAACACGGCCTGCTGTTCGGCCTCAGGCACGCCAATGCCGGTATCGGCGACGCTGACCCAAACCCAGGCCAGACTGTCGGAGTCAGGCAGATCTACCCCATCCGGGGGGCGTGAGGTGGTGCCCAGGGTGGCCGTCACACTGCCGGAGTCGGTAAATTTGATCGCGTTGCCGATCAGGTTGGTAATCACTCGGCGCAGCTCTAAATGGTCACCCATCACCACAAAAGCGTCGCTTTCCAGCGTCGCCGTCCCCGCAGCGTTGTCTAGGGATGTTGTCGCCTCAGGGGATGTCACCCCTGAGCCAGCACCGGGCGATCGCAGGTCACTATGGGCAATGGGCGGTACGGCATCAACCCAGTCGGAGCGGCAGAGCAGGCAGGTCAGCCCTTTTTCAGCCGCCATCGGAGCTAGCTCCATGACTACCGTTTCGGTCAGCTTAAACAGGTCAACCGGCGACAGCGTTAGCGCTTTGTGCCCCGCCTCGTGGCGGTACACCTCCAGCAGAGTGTTTACCATGCTGAGCAGGTGGCGGTTGCTGTCAACCACGGTGGCGATCGCATGCTTGCCGTCCTCAGGCATGGGGCCAAAGGCATCGCCCTCGCACAGCTTCAGCATGCGGTTGGCGGCCACCAGCGGCGTACGCAGGTCGTGGGTAAGGCGAGCCACAAAGTCGTCGCGCTGGCGAATCATATTCGACTGGGCATCGATACTGCGCTTGAGGCGAAGCAGCGATCGCACCCGAGCCCGCAGCTCGTTGACATCCACCGGCTTGCGAATAAAATCATCGGCTCCGGCATCTAGGCCCTGCACCAGGCTCGACTGGTCGTGGGCCGTAATCAGCAAAATGGGAATATAGGGCAGGCTAGAATTGTCTCGAATACGCTGGGTGACAGCATAGCCATCGAGCCCCGGCATCATCACATCGAGCAAAATTACGTCGGGTGGCGTTTGTACCACGACCTCTAGAGCCGCCTGACCACTCTGTACGCAGGTGATGCGGTACTCAGGGTCATCTAAAATGGACTCGATCAGAAACAGGTTGTCTGAAGAGTCGTCTACAGCCAGAATAGCGAAAGGTTCATGGGAAGGATCCGGAGGCATTCTTTAGTTTAGGACTATCGGTGCGGTGCTCTATCGCTATAGTACCGAGAACTCCAGATACCGAAACCCAGCGGTACAGCCGAGACGCAACGGCAAGTAAGGAGTAAACGGTTAGGGAGACGGAACCTAATCTTAGAAATGCCACAGCAGCCGACCACGAACCTCTATCTGAGGGAATAGCTTCAGCTCTCTAGCTTAGTGCACCAGTATTAGCATAGCCATTGCCACAACGGTAAAACGGCTGCGCCAGCAGCTTATGGGCAACGGCTATACGCCAATTTTCGGCCCTAGGCTTGGCGACAGACGGTCAGAACTGGCCTGAGCAAACTGGTCAGCGTCCAGCAATTTATTTCATCGTAAATAGCTCCAGGGTCTGGGCCCGACCGCGCAGGGCATGCCGCCCAATTGACCGCAGCGGGAACGAGCCCGCCTGCTGCTGAGTTGTTTCGCTGACCAGTAGGGAATGGCCCAGGGTTTTAGTCAACGCTTCTAGCCGGGCCGCCACATTGACCGTATCGCCAATCACCGTAAACTCTAGCCGCCCGACAGCCCCCAGACAGCCCGCCACTACCGGCCCCGAATGTACCCCTACTCCCATAGCCAACGGTGAAATTTGCTTCACCTCTCGCACCATAGCCGTGGCGGCGGTGAGGGCACTGCGGGCGTGGTTCTCTAGCGGGTCGGGGGCACCGAATACCGCCAGCATGCCGTCACCCATAAATTTATCAACCCAGCCGCCGTGGCGCTCGACGATGGTAGCCAGCACCCCCTGGTAGCGATTGAGAAAATCGAGCGCGGCCTGGGGCTCTAGGGCTTCAGCAAAGCGGGTAAACTCGCGCAGGTCGGTCACCACGACGGTCACGCTGCATTTCTGGGGCTGCTGTAGCAAATCTAGCGGCGACTCAAAGGCGGCTTCCACTACGGCTTTGGGCAAAAACTGGGCCATTAGCACCCGCCCCGACTCGTTTTTGACGTGGCGGCGCACGATCACCGCTATCCGCATACCCAAAAAGCCCGTGCCAAAAACAGTAATGCCGGCAAACAGCGCCAGCGCCAGATTGAGCTCAAACAGCGCCGCCGCATAGCCAAAGTTAGCCAGGGCCAAGAGTGAGGTGAGCAAGGCGGCGCGACGGCTGAGCCGCAGCCCCCCAGACACGGCTACCAGGCTGCAAAAAGCCACCACGTTGGTCACAATCAGCGGCTGGGTTGCCCCCAGCACTCGCCAAATGTTGGTGATAAACGCCCACAGCAGCAGGTTGTCAAAAATGGGAATGATTACCTGCCAGCGCTGCAGGGCTTCCATAGAGAGGCCTTGGCGCAAGATGGCCACCAGCCCCAGGGCAAAGAGGTTGGCACAGATGCTGATGATGACCACCGTGGGGGGCACGGAGTCTTTGCCCAGCAGCACCTGCGGAAACAAAAATACCGCTACATCCAGCAGCAGCGAAATAAACAGCACCCCAGCCCGCACGTAGGCCAGCAGTAGCTCATTGCGGTGCGCCTCCTGCGACACCACCTGGTTGAGCGCCGCTTGCAGGGTAAGGCGACGGCTGGAAGTATTGAGCAAAGGAGCGCCAGAAGGGCTTGAAAAGGTCATCTCCAGGCAGGGGTAGGGGCGACACAGTAGCGATGCGGTGTCCCTGATTGTTGTGGCGGCGAGGGCTGTCAACCATAACCCAGGCCTGCTTCTATTAAAACACGGGCACCCAGGGCCGCCCCACTGTCTGGCCTGGATCTGAAGGCTGCCTCAAGCTGCCTCAAAACGCTGCCCTGGGTCGAGCAATTGGGTCGAGCCTCGTTAAGGGCTGGCGGCCACAATGTCGAGCTGACCAACCATACCGGCCTCGGCGTGGCCTGCGATCGCGCAGTGCAGCTCGTACCGACCGGGGCGCTCGGGCACAAATACCCACTCGGCGATCGCCCCTGGCTTTAGCTCTAGCTCGTGGACTGCGCCTTTGACCTCTACCCCAGCGGCCTGCACCTTCTGGGTCCAGATGCCGTCGGCAAAGTCTTTGGCGGTGAAGTAATGCTTCTCAGGGCTGGGGTTATCGAGCACCAGCCTGTAGCGCTGGCCGACCACAAACTGCAGCTGGCTGGGCTCAAAGCGCAGGCCACCGTCAGCGGTGCCGAGGTGAACGGTGAGGGAGTCGGCTGGGGCAGCGGCGGCGATCGCCCCACCACCGCCCATCCCACCACCGCCCAGAGTAACGGCCAAAACCATAACCAGACCCAGCACCAGCCCCATCAGCGCCTGCCGCAGCCTGCCCGCCTCTACCGCTACCTGATTCATGCTGCTCCTGTTGCTGCCAATAGCCAGGGTCTAAAGGTATTCCAACGGCAAATCGTCGGAGTATATTGCCTGGAGAGATTCTGTTTTGAAGGGTTCCATCTTGAGAGATTCTATCGCGTGCTGGGTCCTGGGTCCCAGAATGCCGTCGATGGCCCCGCTGTAGACCCCCACCCGTTTGAGGTAGGCCTGTAGCGCCTTGGTTCGGTGCTGCAAATCGTGCCAGAGCGTATCGACCCAGGTTTGACCAATCATTCGCCGCAGCTTACCCTGCTGCTGCTTAACCGCGTCTTCAGGCAGCAGCTTGAGCTGCTCGCCCACCCAGCCGTCGGCCTCATCGAGCCAAAAGCTGAGCAGGGAGTCATCTACCGCCTGGGCCAAAATCTGGCCCAAACGGGTTTCATCGTCGGTGGAGAGGGTGGGCTGCAGCGCCAGGGTGCAGTAGTCGATTAGGGTAGAGCGGTGCTGCCGCAACGCCTGCCCCAGCCTGTCGAAAGGGCTCTCTCCCTGGGCCTGCAGCAAAGCCGCCAGCGTAGAACCCGGATCCGCAGAATCGTCTACCATCAGCGGATCGTCTAGGGGTGCTGTTGAGAGTGCCGTTGCGCGTTCTGTGTTCATTACTCCTCGCGTGCCTTTGGTTAGGGAAAGCAGAAAGCACAAACCCACCGAGCACCTAGCCAGGGTAAACCCGTTTAGAAGCTCAGAGCGCCAGCCAGCCAAACCGGTTTAATGAACCAGGCCCAGCGATCGCCGCGCTAGTGTGTTAGTGATCTGAGGCTCAGGGTTGTGACAGGGGAGCGTTACGTTTCTTAAAACCTTTTTTGGCGGCAGTTTTCGTAATTTGCGCTGTCACATTGGAGCAGCTCATATCACCTATTAAGTGAGTGATGCCTCACCTAACGCCAAAGGGAATATGAGCCAATCCGACGACACTAGTGGTTTTAATGAGTTCCGCTTGCCCGCCGATGCTCCAGCCCAAGACGTTTTCGATCAGGCGCTGAGTGACATTCTCGGCCAAGACAATCCCTATACTTACACCATCCTAAGCGCGATTCAGAGAACCCTCAACCAGTATCACCTCAGCACCCAGTACGAGGCCTACGAGATCCTGCACGAGGCCTACCTGCGGGGCAAAAAAAAGCTCCAGGCGGGGGAGGTGATTCGCAACCCCTACGCCTGGCTCAAGGCAACCGCGTTTCACGTCATCTACGAACGCAAGCGCAAGCACCGGGCTAGCGCCACCGACCCCCAGGTGATGGAGGCGGCCCTGCCCGACCTGCGCCTCAACCTGATGCAGCAGCAGATCATCGTCGAAGAGCTGGATCTGCTCTATCAGGCCCTGCATCTGCTCCATCAGGAAGACCCCGAAGGCACCTGTCTGCTCTATCTGCGCACCGTGCGCGACTGGTCGTGGAGCGAAATCAGCCAGTGGCTCCTTGCCCAGGGGCACGCCGCCGCCACAGAAGCTGCTTTGCGCCAGCGGGCTTCGCGGGCGAGACGCCGCCTGCGAGATATTTTTTGGCAGAGTATCTGCCAGGAGGTGCCCCGACTGAGTGCACCCTCTACCCAGGGCAAACCGTCACCGCTGAGCCAGCGAGGGCGGTAGCGCGGTTAGCAGTGGCAGGGTGTTCCCCAGAGCGGCATGATAGGGGTGGCGCTAGCACGGGGACACCGGCCATGGACAACCTTCTGACGCGGATGCGTAACTCCAAGCGGCTGATGTGGGGCATCGCTGGGGTTCTGGTGGTCGGTCTGCTGATTCCGCTGCTGCTGCTGGTACCTCGCCGCAACCAGGCCAGCCCCCCCGATAGCCCTGAAGCCCACCAGGCTATCGTTACCGACGTGATTATGTCGAAAGATCGGGCCAGCCTGATTGGGTCTTCGCCCACCAAGGGCAACCCCAACGCGCCGATTGTGCTGTTTAAGTTCTCAGACTTTCAGTGCCCCTACTGCGCCGTGGCGGCGGGCCACATGAAGGAGTTTGTCGGCAACCACGAAAACGACATTCTCTACGTCTACAAGCATTTTCCGCTCACCCAAATTCACCCAGAGGCGATGCCGTCGGCCAGGGCGGCCTGGGCGGCGGGGCAGCAGGGGCAGTTTTGGCTTTACCACGACGGCCTGTTTGTGAACCAAAACCGCCTGGGCGAAGACCTCTACCTTGAGCTGGCCGAAGCGATGGGGCTAGATATGGGGCAGTTTAACCGCGATCGCGCCAGCGCCGAAGCCGAAGCCGCCATTCAGCAAGACCTGGCCCTGGCCGAACAGCTTCAGCTCCAGGGCACCCCCTCCTTCATCATGAATGACCTGCTGATTCCGGGCGGCGCACCGCCTCAGCTGTTTGAGGAAATCTTTACCCAGATCAACGCCGCCATCAACAGCCAGGGCAGACCTTAGGGGTCGGTAGTCCGCAGGTTGGGTGGCGCGATAGCAGAACCCAACAAGGCTGACTGCTGTTGAGTTCCGCTTCGTTTCACCTAACCGGCAAGCCCAACAAGTCTTAGGCTTCGGCCACTTGAACCACGGTTAGCTCAGCTAGCAGGCTTTCTGCCACCGCCTGAGTGACCGGGGCATTAAACAAATATCCCTGGCCCAGCTGGCAGCCTAGCGCCTGCAGCTGCTGCAGTTGCTCGGGGGTTTCGATGCCTTCAGCAATGGTGGTCAACCCCAGGTGCTGAGACAGGTTGACAATGGTTCTGGCGACGTTGAGATTGCGCTGGCTCTCGAACAAGTTGCTGACAAAGGAGCGATCGATCTTGAGGTTGTTGACCGACAGGCGATGCAGGTAGCTAAGCGATGAAAAGCCGGTGCCAAAGTCGTCTATGCTGATTTGCACATTCAGGTCATTGAGCTGCTGCAGCCGACCGTTGATGGCTTCAATATCGGCCATAAACATGCTCTCGGTAATTTCGAGCGCCAGGCACTGCCCCGCCAGCCCTGTGTCGGCGAGAACCTGCTGTACCTGGGCCACCAGGTTGGCCTCTTGCAGCTGTTGAACAGATAGGTTAACGCTCATTTTGAGGGCCGCCGTGCCGGGAAAGCGGCGCTGCCAGTCGGCTAACTGCTGACAGGCGGTTTTGAGCACCCACGCCCCCAGAGGCACCACCAGCCCCGTGGCTTCAGCGATGGGGATGAAATCGGCCGGAGAGATCATGCCTTTCTCGGGGTGCTGCCAGCGCACCAGCGCCTCAAACCCCACCAGGTGGCCGGTGGCTAGATCGACAATGGGCTGGTAGCGCAGGGCCAACTCCTGCTGCTCTAGGGCCACGCGCAGCGCGTTTTCTAGCGTTAGGCGCTGCAGGGCTTGCTGGTGCATGGCCTGGTTAAAAATAACGTAGCCCGAGTGGTGGTTTTGCTTAGCTGAATACATGGCGATCTCGGCGTCGCGCAGGATATCCATGCCGTCGCTATAGCTGCGATCGCCCAGCACAATGCCAATGCTGGCCCCCACCACCACCGCCTCAGAACCCAGGGCAAACGCCGTTTGAAAGCTCGCTAAGATGCGCTCGGCTACTCGCACCGCTGCCGCCAGGCCATCGGTGTCTTCCAGCAGCAGCACAAACTCGTCGCCGCCCAGCCGCGCCGCCAGGTCAATCCCCCGGATCGCCGTCCCCAGCCGCTGGGTAATCAGCTTGAGCAGGCGATCGCCCGCCTCATGACCCAGACTGTCGTTGATCACCTTAAAGCGATCGAGATCGATGAGCAGCACCGCAAAGCTGACCTCATCATCCCGCTGCACCCGCCTGATGGCCAGATTTAGGCGCTCTAAGAGCAGGCTGCGGTTGGGCAACCCGGTCAGGCCGTCGTGGGTGGCGTCATGCTCTAGCTGCTGCTGCACCCGCATCTGGTCGGTGATATCTCTGGAGCTGACCTGCAGGTACGTGGCTACCCCCTGCTCGTAGACGACTTTAACCAAACTTTCGAGCCAGACATAGCCACCCCCTTTGCGCCGCGCCCGGTAGGTAATTGGCCCCGAGGCGGGGTCCTCAACTGCCTGCTGAAACTGAGGCCGAATCAGGGGCCGATCTTCTGGATGGCACTGGCGGTAGGGGTTGCTGCCGATCAGCTCTTCGGGCTCAAAGCCCAACAGCGACCGACAGGAAGGACTGAGGTAGAGAAACCGACCGGTCAGGTCGTGCAGACAGACCAGGTCTTTGACATTTTCGGCCAGCAGCCGAAAGCGAGACTCGCTCTTTTGCAGCGCCGATTCAGCCCGCTGGCGTTCTAGCTCGGCGGCGGCCCGGTTAGCAAAAATTTGCAGAATGGTGATGTAGTCGATGCGATCGCGCAGGGGGCGCTTACTCATAATGCAGAGCAGCCCCAGCACCTGACCCGCGCCATTCGTCATCGTCACCCCTGCGTAGCCCTCTAACCCCAGCTGCTGCAGGAAGGGATTGCTCGGGAATGCCTGGGCCACTTGTTTGGGGCAGCGGTGAACACCCTGCTCAAACACTAGAGCACAGGGCAACTCCGTCAACGCGATCGCGATGTTGGGCTGTAGCTCGCCCTCACACCAAAAAGCCAGGGTCCGCATCTCCTCAGCCCCGCGTTCGGATATATAGACGCAGTCGGCATCCAGGGCAGAGGCCAGATGCCCGACCAGCTGCTGAAAAAATGCCTCCCCAACGACGGCAGCCGTGCCAGCCATGAGCTGCTGTAGGGCAGCCGTGGCCTGCTTAAATTCAGTAATGTCTCGCTCAATGACAACGTAGCGATAAATATCTCCACGCTCATCGCGAATGGGAAACGAGCGGTTCCAGATCCAGCGAATGTCTCCATCGGCACCAACAAACCGGTACTCATCATCAAAAAAGGCTTTGCCCTGCAGCTCTGCCGCAAACTTTTCGGCTACCCAATCGCGATCGTCGGGGTGAACGTACTGCAGCCAGGCTCCTGGCAGGTGGTTGTCGGCCACCACATCCTGGTAGAGTTCGGCAAAGCGGTGGTTAGAGTAAATCAGCTCGCCCGTGCTGATTTCTCGTAGCAGCAGCGAGTCTTCAATCCCGTCTACAATCTGGCGCAGCTGTTCTTCACCGCGCCACAGCGACTGCCCCATCCGCCGTCGCTCCTCTAGCTGACACTGCAGCTCGGCGTTGCTCTGGCGCAGCTGGGTCTCCTGGGCAAACAGGTTAGCCATGAGCTGCGAAAATGCCTCGGTTAGCCGAGTCACCTCGTTATGACCTCTGGGCGAGGGCAGCACCACGCTACGGTTGCCCTCCCGAATTTGGTCGGCGACCGCTGAGATTTGCAGCAGCGGCTTGGTAATGCGCTGGGCCGCAATCCAGCCAATAGCGACAAACCCACTCCCTAAGCCCATACCGCCCAGCAAAATTTTCCAGAATAGGGCTTGAGCAGGGCGAAAGGCCGTGGCCACGGGCTCGCTCACCAAAATGGTCCAGCCCAGACCGGGATAGCTGTTGTACCCCTGGCTGTTGACAAAGCCAATCAGGTAGCGCCGACCATCGGGCCAGCGCTCAATGGTGTAGCCCTCCGGCTGGGTTTGGGCCTGGCGCAGGCTTGCCAAGTCTAAGTGCTGCCCCTGCCAAGCCCCAGGCCCCAGCAGCACCTGCCCCAGGGCATCGACAACAAAGATCTCCCGACTGCTGCTGGCAGAGCGATCGAGCAGCGAGGCCGCCACGCCCTCCACCCAATCCCAGGTGATGTGAGCGCCCAAGACGCCCAGACGGTCACCCTGGGCACTGTAAACAGGAGCCGCTATGTCGAGCAGGCGCAGCGGGGGCTGATCGGGCTGGCGGGATAGCACCTTACTCAGCAGCAGTGCCTCGTGCACATCGCCAACAAAGGGCTGGTCTTTGGCTTTCACAAACCAGTCTCGCTCAGCTACGCTCACCCCTTCGAGCAAACCCCGGGTGCTGACTTGAACCACACCCTGCTCGTCGGCAAAGCCAATCCAGGTATACGCAGAGTAGGTATTCTGAAGGCGTTCAAGCAGAGCCCGCTGGTTAACGCTGGCCTGGGCAAACCCGTGCACTATCTCAAATTCGGCAATGATCTGAATCTCGCGGTAGCGCTCAAATAAGCTGCGATCGACTTCGTTAGTCAGCTGTTCAGCCATGAGCGCCAGGCGTTGGCCCATGTCGTGCACTATTTGTTTTTGGGCGACAACACCGGTTACCACCCCTAAAACCAGGGAAAAGAAAAGCGTAATACTGCTGAAGGCAATGCCTAAGCGTATCCCCAAGCTGATATTGACCCAGGATGGAAAAAATCGCCGCATAACATTCAGCTTTGAGATGAAGAAGGCAAAAGAGTAAGACCTGTAGCCCAGGCTCTGTCAACAAACGTGAGACGGACAGGCTATTAAATGCACGCGACTATTGAGCCTAAGAGGTTTTAGCTAGAAAGCTGCCGGTGCAATAGTCTTGTTTTTTAGCTGTAGCAGGGCTCCTGCTGGGAGTAAAACTGTGAAGTCACCTAGGTTTGCGATCGCGGCTGGTGGCCTACAGTGCCAAGTCCAGATCGAGATGGGGGAGTTCCTGCTGACAACAGGTCACATCTAGACTTGAATTTGGCTTAAGTGCACAGCAAATGACCGTTTCTCAAAAATTTGACAACATCGCGTTGTCTAAGGTGATAGTTCCCACTTTATGAGTCCTTTATGCAGCGACCAATAGGGGCAAATTGGAAGTAAACCTGAAGCTTGCGGCCGTCTCATTAAGTTACCGGCTAAAAGCAGCACCGCTAGGCCCTCAAACCGCACAGACTGGCTAACAGACCTCAACCCAACCGTTTTATTGGCTCTCGCTACGCATTCCAGCTTGGGACCAGGGAAGAAACGATTCAACCGGTTGCGCGGTTTCGATACCTACTACTGCATCTGCTTTGGCTACCCCAGGATGGGCTGGGCAAACACCGTAGCGGCCTGGCTGCGCCTCTGCCCCTACGCCAGTTGCCTGTTTAAAGTCGGGGTTATGCGATTCGGACTTGGTATTACCCTGTTCGCCTCATCCCCTGTCGGCCTAAACTCTATTTGCCCGAACAGCAGGGCAGCGCCTTGGCCGAAGCCTATGCCAGTTGAATGTGCCAGTTGGGGTGCTGCCTGCCAAAAACGGCCCTGTTGCCGACTTTTGGAGCAGCGGCGATCGCAGTCTCACCTCCCGCTTTAACCTCTTAAACCCTTGCTGGTTAAGGGCTTGAGAAACTTGTAGCATTTCCCAAACTGTTTAGCTCGTATCACCCACTACACAAAGTGTCATGGCCTTGCTAAAGGGTACCTAGGCCCCAGCGCTACAACAGTGTCATGGCGAAAGCGAAGACAACTGCTTCACCGCCATCCCCATCCTGACCGAATGGATTGACTCTCACATCGCGTTGGCCGTTTGGGTGGGCCGTTCAACAACACAGTCAACAACACACAGTTTGCATTGGAGAATGACTATGAAAATCCGTTCTATCGCCGCGATCGCCCTGGGTATCACCGCCGCTTCTATGGCTGCTCTGCCTATGGCCGCTAACGCCCAAGACGCTAGCACCGACTACAACTACGTCGGCGCAGGCGTCGGCATCGGTGACGATGTCGGCCTCTCTATTAACAGCAAGGTGACTGTCGCCGACAACGTCTCGGTGCGCCCCGGCGTCATCAGCGACCTCGATTTTAATGGCGACGATGGCGAAACCGTCTTTCTGCTGCCCGTGACCTACGACTTCAACGCCGTTACCGACAACGGTCGTCTGCTGCCCTACCTGGGCGGTGGCCTGTCGGTCTCGACCGAAGGCTCTACCTCCGTCGGCCCTATGCTGACCGGTGGGGTTGACTACCGCATCACCGAGCGCATCGTCGCCAATGGTGCTGTCAACGTGTCGTTCTACGACAACACCGAAGTCAACGGCTCTGTTGGTCTGGGCTACACCTTCTAGGCCCTAGACCGCCTGTCAGCCAGCCGCTCTAAACCAGCGGCACTAAACCAGCAATTGAGGGATCGGCGGCCTGTCCACCGATCCCTTTTCTTTTGTATGTGGAGACGTTGTATGGAGCTAAGCGGGTTCGAACCGCTGACCCCTTGCATGCCATGCAAGTGCTCTACCAGCTGAGCTATAGCCCCGAGTGAGTTACCCGAGCGCATCAATCTTAGCGTTGAGCGCATCAATAATAGTGACGTAAGGGGGGTACTATCGTCAACCCCTATTTTTTAGCGCAAGTCTTGCTTCTGGTTCGGCCCAAGTTTTGTCTCCGGGTAGCGGTGAAGGGCGGCCATCCGCGATAGAGTCAGGGAGAATGTAGTGTTGACGTGGCGATCGCAATGGTTTTTCCCGGTTCTTCTTCTCCCCCCGATGCCGCTGCCGTGCAGGACATTCTGCGGTCGCTGCGGCGCAAGGAAGGTACCTGGGTCAACTGGGCCCAGGGCTGCCAGGCGCTGCAAAAGGCGCGCTTTACCCCCCAGCAAATTTTTGAAGAAACCGGGTTTGAGCCGATTCAGCAAAACCAGATTGTGGTGGCCGAGCAGGTCTACCAGTCAGCGCTCAAAGCCGGGGTAAAAGACGCTACCCAAGCCCACTTCACGCGGCAGGGCAGCGATTCGCTCTACGAACTGCGGGTGCTCTCCCAGGGCGATCGCGCCGCTATGGCCGATTTTGCGGTGCAGCACGGGCTCGACTCCGACGAGGTGCGCGATCTGGTGAAGCCCGTTAAAGAATATTCCTACCGCAAGGAAAAACCACCGGGCTTTGGCGATGGGCCGGGAGATGCGATCGCCTACCACTTCTGGAAGCTGGCCCGCCAAAAAGACGACCTGCAAGACCGCTCTCGACTGATTGCCCAGGGGCTGCGCTTTGCCGACAGCCCCACCGCCCGTCAGCAGATCGAGAAGCTGCTGACCGACTTTACCGTGGTCAAAAGCCGCCCCGCTCCCCGGCTGCCCCTCTACCGGCTCGAAACCGAAAGCGAGCTGCCGCGCGTGATCCCCGTGGTGGGGCAGATGCCGTTAACCATGGATGACCTCAAGGCCGTGCCAGTGGTGGTGCCCGAAGAACCCTTCAGCATGGTCAGCGCCAATGGTGCCAGCGCCTGGATTGCGGTGCCCGGCTGGCAGGTGATTTTTCGGGCCGAAGACCCGGTGGGCCTGCTGACCCAGTCTCGCCAGTTGCCCAACTATCCCGCCGATGCCGCCGATGAGACGGTGCTGGTGGTGGTCGATCGCAGCGATCGCACCTGGGAAGACGACGGCTACTTTCTCACTGCCGAGGGCGATCGGCTCATCCTGGTCTGGTCGCCCAGCCCAATTGAGACCCCCATTCTGGGCAAAATCATCCTGATTTTGCGGCCCAAGCGTATTCTCGACGAAAACTACAACCGTGAACTCTGGCAGCTAGACGAATAGGAGACCGCTATGGGCCTGGAACGACGTTTATCGCGCGATATGTTCTTGAATACCGAAATTGTGGAGCTGCGGCAGATGTGCTTTACCCCCGGTCGCGTGTTTGAGCCGGGCAAGTACATCGCAGGCGATCTGCCCGACACCGCCTTTGAAATGGGCCTGGTCGAAAAGCTGCCCCCGGTGCGCGGCAAGAGTGAGGAGATTGGGGATCCGCCGGGGCAGTGATTGAGCGGGTGAGGAAGATGAGCCGGTTCCTGAGCGGAGTCGAAGGGGAGGGTGAGGGGGGTGAAAAATCAAAGTTCAAAGTTCAAAATTTTGAACTTTACTTTGATTTCCCCATTGCTCAAACTTTTACGACAACGTGCCTCAGGCTACAGCGTTTCTAGGCTACAGCCTCGACAACAGAGCATAGTCTCTGTGGTTGCTGGCTATGGCCGTAACATCCTTAACGCCTCAGAATTTACCCTCGCCCCAGCAGCCCCAGATTATTGTTTGCGGCTTGGGCCGCACCGGGCTGCGCATTTTTAGCCTGCTGCGGCAGCAGGGGGCGCGGGTGGTGGGGGTGAGCTACCACCCGATGCCCGAGGCGGGCGGTGATGTGGTTGTGGGGGAGCTGCGATCGCCCACAACCCTCATTCAGGCCGGTATTTACCAGGCCCAAACTCTGGTGCTGGCCACCTCCGATGACGCCCTCAACCTGGCGATTCTCACCCAGGCGCGCATTCTCAACCCCAACATTCGCATCATTAACCGGCTGTTTAACATCAGCCTGGGCGAGCGCCTCGACCACACCCTGCCCCACCACGTCAGCCTTAGCTCGGCGGCGCTGGCGGCCCCGCTGTTTGCCTTTGCGGCGCGGGGCAATCGGGCGATCGGTCAGCTGCGCCTGTTTGAGCAGACCTGGCCCATGTACGAAGAGGTGATCGATGCCGCTCACCCCTGGTACGGCAAGCCGATTAAGGCCCTGTGGGACAACCGATCGCAGCTGTTGATTCACTACCACTCGGCCCGCCGACCGATCGATCTGGTGACGGCGGTGGTAACGGGCGAGGTCTTGCAGGTGGGCGATCGCATTGTTGTGGCTACCCAGCCCCAGCAGCCCATGCTCAAGTCTCGCCATGTGGCTCAGTTTTGGCAGCGGCTGCTGGTCACCCTCGACCACGGTCGCCGCCGCGCCCGCGCCACCCTGATGGTAATTTTGGCGCTGCTGATTACCATTGGCCTGGCCACCTTTACCTACCTCTGGCACAACCTCAACACCAGCTGGGTCGATGCCCTTTATTTTTCCGTGGGCATGATCACCGGGGCTGGCGGTCAGGAACAGGTGGCTGAAGAGTCCTCTGCTGCGATTAAAGTCTTTACCGCCGTGATGATGCTGGTGGGGGCTGGGGTGATTGGCATCTGCTATGCCCTCCTGAACGACTTTATTCTAGGATCCCACTTCCAAAGCCTGTGGAGCGTAGCCCGCATGCCTCGCCAGCACCACTATATTGTCTGCGGGCTGGGGGGCGTGGGCTATCGTACGGCCATCCATCTGCACCAAACCGGGCACAAGGTTGCGGTCATTGAGCAGGATGTCAACAACCGCTTTCTGCCGGCGGTCAAGGCGCTCAAAATTCCGGTCATGATTGCCGATGCCAATTTGACCTCTACCCTCGAAACCGTGAACCTGGCCTCGGCCCAGGCCCTGCTGGTGGTCACCAGCGACGACACCGTCAATCTAGAAATTGCCCTTACCGCCCGCAGCATTAGCCCCCAGGTGCCCGCCGTGGTGCGCATCTACGATGCCGAGTTTGCCCAGCAGGTGCAGCAGGTCTTCGAGTTTGACCAGGTGCTCAGCCCGATGGATCTGGCGGCTCCCACCTTTGCCGCCGCTGCCCTGGGCGGGCGCATTCTCGGCAACGGTATGGCTGGCGATCTGCTGTGGGTAGCGATCGCCACGCTGATCACGCCCCACCATCCGTTCTACAACCAGCCGATTCAGACCGTGGCCCAAACGGCCCAGCTCGTGCCTTTATACATTGAGAGTCAACACCGCACGCTGCACGGCTACGACCTGCTCGACGTCACCCTGGCCGATGGCGATGTGCTCTACCTCACCATGCCCGCCAGTCGGCTCGATTGCCTACAGTACACCTCCGCCTCGGTGGCCGAGGAAATGAGAGGGTGAGGCTCGCTACAATACCCCCAGTAACCATGGACCACTATGGGGCGCACGCCAACGCTGACCTACGATCGCGGCACGCTCATCCTGCACCCGCCGCCGCGCGGTAAATGCTGGGTTGACTTTGCCCACTGGGACGATCGCATCGAGAAATTTCGCATTCCGGCCCAGCAGTATCGAGATCTGGTCGAAACCCTGCGGGCCGAGCAGGTGCCCTTCAACGATCAGGCCCAAACCTTTGCTCCCCTCGACCTCGATCCCCAGGTCAGTTTGGAGCCCTACCCCCACCAGCGGGAGGCGCTTCAGGCCTGGACGGCCCAGCGCTGGCGTGGCGTGGTGGTGCTGCCCACCGCCAGCGGTAAGACCTACCTGGCCCAGCTGGCGATGCAGACCACGCCGCGATCGACGCTGATCACGGTGCCTACCCTCGACCTCATGCACCAGTGGTACGCTCACCTGACCGCCGCCTTCCCCGATGTGGAGGTGGGGCTGCTGGGCGGGGGATCAAAAGATCGCACCCCCATTCTGGTGGCCACCTACGACAGCGCCGCTATTAATGCCGAGAGCCTGGGCAACCAGTACGCTTTGCTAATTTGCGACGAGTGCCACCACCTGCCCAGCGACTTCAACCGGGTGATTGCCGAATACTCGATCGCGCCCTACCGGCTGGGGCTGACCGCCACCCCCGACCGCGCCGACGGTCGCCACGACGACCTCACCCACCTGCTGGGGCCAGTGGTCTATGCCAAATCGGCAGCGGATCTGTCTGGCGATGCCCTGGCCCCGTTTCAGATTGTGCCGATTAAGGTCAAGCTCTCAGCCCAGGAGCGATCGCGCTACACCCAGCTAATCGCCCAGCGCAATCGCTTTTTGCAGGAGGCCAACATCTGGCTCAGCTCAGCCCAGGGATGGCAGCGGTTTGTGCGGGCCAGCGCCCAGTCGGCTGGGGGGCGGCGAGCCATGCTGGCCCACCGGGAGGCACGGGCGATCGCCCTGGGCACCGAGGGCAAGCTGCGAGTGCTGGCCGATCTGCTGGCTCAGCACTACCCCGATCGCACCATCGTCTTTACCAACGACAACGCCACCGTCTACCAAATCTCCGAGACGTTCCTGATCCCCGCTATTACTCATCAAACGCCGGTTAAAGAGCGCCATGCGGTACTCCAGGGGTTTCGCAGCGGCGAGTACCCTACCCTGGTAGTCAGCCACGTACTCAACGAAGGGGTAGATGTCCCTGAGGCCAGAGTGGCAATTTTGCTCTCGGGCAGCGGTTCAATTCGCGAGTACGTGCAGCGGTTGGGGCGCATCTTGCGTAAGGGCAGCGGCAATAAGCAGGCCGTACTCTATGAGGTGGTAGCCGAAGAAACCACCGAAGAAGCGATTTCCAGCCGTCGCCGTCAGGGGGTGCAGCCTTCGTCTCAGCGCCCCCATCAGCTGGAGCTGGTGTCGGTCAAACCAGTCTACGGCGATGATCCCCTACCCTCCGTGCCTAGGGCGGCTGAAGCACCGCCACCCGACAGCGAACTACCCCCATAGGCTGTACCCCTGAATAGGCCTTAGGACAGTTGTAGTGATCCCAAAGAAGTGGCAATTTTCTGGTTCAGAAACGGCCTCAGCCGCTATCTTAGTAATAGGCTAAAGTCTTGCCAGAACAAGGTTAGCGGCGCTAGCGTAGTGACCCAAAATCGGGCGCTTAATTTGCCGTCCAAGACCCGGTTATCGATCGCGAGCTTTCCCCCCACAGCTCGCCAACGCTCTAGCTTCTAACTGGCGATCGCAAACCGATCGAGTTGATCGTCGGGCATATCGCTCGACGATCGCGCTCGGGCTAATCTAGGCCTCTGGCGATCGCCCCTCGCCTGCCCTTCCCAATGTTCACGCCCTTCGTCTTCTTGCATGGATCACCTGTTTGCCACGACCCTGCTACTTACCCTCGGTGCTGGCTCTGTAGGGCTCTTGATGGCGGCCCACCAGCCCACCCTAGCCAGTTCTTCTAGCGCCAGCCCAATTCGAGCAGGCCTTTTGAACTCTGGTGCGGCTGAGTCTGCCCTGACCAATTATCTGGCTCAGGTCGAGTCGCCCTCAGATTCAACCCGACAGACCCAGGCAGGCGAAGCCATTGCGGCCGATATTTGCGTCAATCTACCCGACTGGCAGCGTCCCTCAGACCTGGCTCAGATGAAGCAGCTAGAGGCTATGCCCACCTACGGCGCAGCAATCCAGAGCGATCCCCTGGCGGAGATGGTCAAAACCTGGTGGAACCACGAGATCTTTTCGTTCACGACCTACGGCCTCAGCGCCCGCACCGATCCCCTCTACCTGTCTGGAGTTTGGACCGCCATAGACAATACCTGGGATTGCTACAGCGGCAACCAGCCTGAGCAAATTAACCAGGGTGAACTGGCGGAAATATGGCTGCTGCACCACCGCTTAGTGGGGCTGGTATGGCAGAATGACCAGTACCTCGCCACCGTTGAACCCACCGATACCGGGCTTCAGCTAGTGCAGTTTCCCCGGCGAGAAAGCGGCCAGGGTTTGCCGCTTAACATCGTTACCACCACCGGTCAGGCCTTAGCGGTCATGTCAGGCGATTGGTAGGGCGACATCAGCTAGAACCCCATGACAAAGCCCCTGGTTGTAGCAACCAGGGGCTTTGTTTAAGCCTGGGTTCAAGAATTTAAGCTTTGTGGAATGGCCGACTCAGCTTTCTGCACTCAGGCAGATACCTATTGACACAACCCAAACTCAGCAAAAGTCTGACTAAGCAACACCTAAAGCCGAATGGGAATTACCTAAAGGGCCGCAGGGGCTGCCGCCACGTTGAGCCAGCCAGCGCTCAGCACCACCGTCAGCCCCATAAAGAGCACGGTCAGCGTCCAGGTTACACGGTTAAGGGTCGTTTCAGCGCTTTTGGTGCTGGTAAACAGCTGGGCCTGGCCTCCTAGCCCTCCCAAGCCGTCGCCCTTGGGGCTGTGCAGCAGCACCAACGCCGTCAGACCAACGGCAGAAACCATCCAGATAACCTTCAAAATTGTGATAACTAGCATCGCGTTCTCAGACTAACCTGCGCAAAAAACGGTGTGGGCGGTGATATAACATCAGCGGGCGATCGCTGATTTGAGCACTCATTGGGTTGGCACAAACTTACATCCCAATCCTCACTATACCCTAAGGGTCAGAGCACCAGTGAGGCGGCCCTCCGACAGACTGCTGAAGGCCTAGCGAGAGAGTTTTACCGGCGTCCGGTTATTGCGAACCTCCACGTCGGCCGGGAGAAACATCGATCGCCCCGTCATCTCCTGGGGCTGGGGCAATCCCAAAATTTGCAGAATGGTGGGGGCAATGTCAGACAGCCGCCCGTCTTCTCTAAGATTGACGTCGCCACCGTAGGCGGGCACCTTGAGCCGCTCCCCTTCCACCAAAATAAAGGGAACGGGGTTGGTGGTGTGAGCGGTCCAGGGCTTGTGGTTTTCGTCCCACATCAGCTCCGCGTTGCCGTGATCGGCAATGATAATGGCGGTGCCTCCCGCCTGGCCAATACTGTCAATCAACAGACCCAGCTGATGGTCAACGGCCTGCAGGGCGGTCACGGTCGCGTCCATTTGGCCGGTGTGGCCCACCATGTCGGGGTTGGCATAATTGATGACCACCAGCGAGTAAATGCCCTTTTTAATGGCGGCGATCGCCGTCTTGGTGACCGCCTCTGCCGACATCGCCGGAGCCTTGTCGTAGGTGGCTACCATGGGGCTCGACACCAGTTCTCGGTCTTCACCCTCTAGCGGTTCTTCTAGGCCGCCATTAAAGAAGTAGGTGACGTGGGCGTACTTTTCGGTTTCGGCGGTGCGAAACTGCCTGAGGCCGTGGTTAGCCACCACTTCGCCCAGAATGTTGCTCAAGTTTTGGGGCGCAAAGGCCACCTGCACCGGCAGATCGGGGTCGTACTGGGTCATGGTGACAAAGCTCAGGGGAGTAATCATCTCCCGCCCAAAGCCCTTAAAGTTGGGATCGACCAGCGCCTGGGTCAGCTGCCGCGCCCGGTCGGGACGAAAGTTAAAGAAGATCACGCCATCCTCGGGAGCGATCGCGCCGGGGGCCAGCCGCACCGGCTCTACAAACTCATCGTTGATGTCCTGATCGTAGGAGTTCAGCAGCGCTTCCATCGCCGTCTGGCCATTGCCTTCACCTGGGTCGGTGAGCACGCGGTAGGCCTTTTCAACCCGATCCCAGCGGTTGTCGCGGTCCATGGCGTAGTAGCGACCGCTGAGGGTCACCAGGCGACCTAACCCCAGCTGATCGACGTAGTCCTGAATTTTTTGCACCGCTATTTTACCCTCGGTGGGCTTGGTGTCGCGACCATCGGTGATGACGTGAATACAGACATCTTCAATATCCTGGGCTTTGGCCATCTCTAGCAGCCCAAACAGGTGCGACAGATGAGAATGCACCCCACCTTCAGAGCAAAGCCCAATTAAATGGAGCTTGCTGCTGCGGTAGCGCACCGACTGACACACGTCCAGAAAAGCCTCATTTTCTTGCAGAGTACCGTCTTCTACCGCATCTGAAATTCGCACTAATTCTTGGGGCACAATGCGGCCGGCCCCAATGTTTAAATGGCCCACCTCAGAGTTGCCCATTTGGCCCTCGGGTAGCCCTACATCTTTACCCGACGTGCGAATTAACGTGTGGGGATAGGCAGCCCACAGACTATCCATAACCGGAGTCTTTGCGGCAGCGACAGCATTGCCGTCGGCATTTTCCCGATATCCCCAACCGTCGAGAATAACTAACACCATCGGCGGGATTGACGCTTGACTCATGGGTAAAAATCCTTGGGATTTGGACTAACGTCTCAGCAATCATACCATCCAGAAAATTAGCCCCGATTCTGAGCCAGGGCAGAGTTGGAATGGCAAATCCAAAAATTGCGCAGATTGAAAACCGCGCTGGAGGAATAGTTTAAAACCTTACCGATGAGGGTGTAGCCTCACCTGAGAGCCGGACTCTCACAATCTAAACCCGCTCATCGACCCTATGGTTGAGTATGGGATTAACTTAAGAAAGTTTTTTTATAAAAGGCATATTACTCCACAAAGGCGTTATTTTGTAGCGCCAGTTTTGCGTTTGGCCTGCTGCTGTTTGCGCTTGGCCTCAGCTTTAGCCTTTTTCTCGGCGGCTAAAGCGGCTTGCTGTTCAGCTTCAGCTTCTTCAGCCACCTTGTCAAGGTAGTAATGGTAGTCACCTCGGTACAGCCGCAGCTCGCCGTCGCGGATTTCTACTATTTTGGTAGCCACGCGGGAGATAAAGTAGCGATCGTGGGAGACCAGCAGCACGGTGCCGTCGTAGTGCTGTAGGGCTTCTTCCAGCATCTCCTTAGCGGGAATATCAAGGTGGTTGGTGGGCTCGTCGAGCATCATCAGGTTGGCCGGGCGCAGCAGCATTTTAGCCAGGGCCAGGCGGGCCTTTTCGCCACCGCTGAGGGCCTTGACCTGCTTGAAGGCCATATCGCCCGTAAAGAGGAACCGCCCCAGCAGGGTACGCACCTCTTCGTTGGTCCAGTCGGGCACTTCGTCGTGGATGGTATCAATCACGGTTTTCTCCAGGTCGAGGGCTTCGGCCTGGTTCTGCTCAAAATAGCTGGGGATCACGTTGTGGTGGCCCAGCTCGACCTGGCCATCGGTGGGGGTTTCGAGGCCGGTAATCAGCCGCAGCAGGGTCGATTTGCCTGAGCCGTTGTGGCCCAAAAAGGCAATGCGATCGCCCCGCTCAATCAGCAGGTTGGCCCCTAAAAACAAGATCTTGTCGTCGTAGCTGTGGGTGAGATCGCTAATGGTAACCACCTCACGACCGCTGCGGGGAGCGGGCGGAAAGCGAAAGTGCAGGGTGCGCACGCTGCCCGTGGGGGCCTCAATGCGCTCTACCTTGTCGAGCTGCTTTTCGCGGCTTTTGGCCTGGGTGCTGCGGGTGGCGCTGGCCCGAAAGCGATCGACAAAGGCCTGCTGCTTGGCAATTTCCTTTTGCTGGCGCTCGTAGGTGCTGAGCTGGGCAGACAGATTCTCTTCTTTTTGGGTCAGATAGGCAGTGTAGTTGCCCAGGTAGGTGGTGGAGACCCCTCGCTCGGTTTCCACAATTTGGGTGCAGAGGCGATCGAGAAACTCGCGGTCGTGGGAGACGATCACCATGGGGGTGGTGAGCTTTTTGAGGTAGCCCTCCAGCCACTCAATAGTGTCGAGGTCGAGGTGGTTGGTGGGCTCGTCGAGCAGCAGCACGTCGGGAGCCTGCAGCAAAATTTTGCCCAGGCCCATGCGCATCTGCCAGCCGCCGCTAAACTCGCTGACGTAGCGATCGCCATCGCTAGCCTCAAACCCCATCTCAGGCAAAATCTTTTCGATCTGCGACTCTAGCCCGTAGCCGCCCAGGGCCTCAAATCGGCGCTGCTGCTTGTCGAGTTCGTGGATCAGCTTTTCGAGCTCGTCGGCGTCGGCCTGCTCCATCAGGACAGGGATGTGGTGCAGCTTCGACTGCACCTCGTTCGCTTCTTTAAATACGGTCCAAAACTCGTCGCGCACGGTGTGGCTGGGGTCAACCTCAAACTCCTGGGAGAGATAGGCAATCTTGAGGTCGGCAGGGCGCACAATGGTACCCGTGGTAGGTTCAATTTTGCCGGTGATGATTTTGAGCTGAGTCGATTTGCCCGCGCCGTTGACGCCGACCAAACCAATGCGATCGCCCGGCTTCACTTCCCAACTCACGTCCTTAAGGACTTCCCCAGTGGGATAGATCTTGCTGATGTGCTCTAAACGCAGCATGGGTGGCTCCAAGGCAGACTTCAACGGACGGGAAGTAAACGAATCTTTACCAAAGGTAACGAAAAATGGGGCCAGGTTGTCTACTCTGGCGCTATCTGGTTTATTCATTAACCAGAGAAAAATCTATTCCTGAGCTTTCACAAAAAAAGGACGCAGCCAGGCTACGTCCCCATTTATTCATTGGCAGGGCTGATGCCCAGGTAAGGACTACGGACTACTTCTTGATGTCCTTCGCCATTTTGCGAAACATATCGAGGTTGGTATCCACCTTGCGACGCTCGGAACTGGCGTCTTTCTTGACGGCGGGCTGGATAGAGACCTCCGAGGAAGAGAGCTTTTGCACGGGTGCACCCTGCTCCTGCAAGCGTTTAGCCTCTAGCGCAGAAATCTGTCGAATGCTCTCTTTTTCTCCGGTTTCGCCCCGTTTTTTGGCGTAGGTGCGTCGCACGGTCTTAGACGACCGCATGTACTCTATATTGCCATAGCTTTTCGCGTCGTCCTCGCTCAAGAAATAAGCTCCGCCAACCTGCTTGATGGTGGGCTGCTTGGGCGCGGGCTTTTGTCGCGCGGGCCGGTCTGCCTCCCCAGGGTTCTTAGCTTTGCCGCCAAACAGCCCGCGAATAAATCCAGTCATGAAGCTCTCCTGCGTCTGTAAATAGTAGGGTCGAAGGGGCCAAGCCCGCAGGCAAAGTGCCCTGAGCGGGGCAGATAGCCAGACTGGACTTAGCTGAAGGTTTGTTAACTACTATGTTAACTTTTGTTGGAATAAAAGTAGGTGTGAGATTAGCCAAATCCGCAGTTTGCATCAGGTTGGTTTATTTATGAGAGCCGTTTGCGATAGACGTGCGCTGGGGCAAACGGCTAACTCGGCCTCCGAGTGGGCAACGGCCAAGAAATACTAGAGTGGGTAAGGATGTTTTGCCGCCCGTACTATGGTTACTTCTCCGTCTTCGCCCCTGGCCGCCGCTGTGCCCGTCGATCGCATTCGCTACAACGACCAGGGTCTGGTGCCTGCGATCGTGCAGGATCACCTCGACGGCACTGTGCTGATGATGGCCTGGATGAATGCCGAATCGCTGCAAAAAACCTTAGACAGTGGCGAAACCTGGTTCTGGAGCCGATCGCGCCAGGAGTTTTGGCACAAGGGGGCGACCTCGGGCCATGTGCAGCGGGTCAGGGCCATTCGCTACGACTGCGACAGCGACGCTCTACTAGTCACCGTCGAACAATTGGGCGACGTCGCCTGCCACACGGGCGAGCGCAGCTGCTTTCATCAAGTCGATGACCACAAAGTCGCACCTCCCGCCGACACTCTTTCTCAGGTATTTGAGGTAATCTGCGATCGCCGCGATCGCCCCAACCCCGACTCCTACACCTGCAAACTGCTGGCGGGCGGCGACAACAAAATTCTCAAAAAAATTGGCGAAGAAGCCGCCGAAGTGGTGATGGCCTGCAAAGACGACGATGCCGACGCGATCGCCGGAGAAGCCGCCGATTTGATGTATCACACCCTGGTGGCCCTGGCCCACCACGGAGTTGATATTAAGGATGTGTACCGCAAGCTTCAGGCGCGGCGGCGGTGAGGGGAACGAATTCAAAATTCGAACGTGAAAACTCAAAATTTTGAATTCTCACTTTTGAAGTTATTCGCCCTCCCACTCATCCACCCTCCCACTCATCTACCCATCCACCCCTACACCAGCGGTGTCTTGGCCGGAATCCCCGGCAGGCGCGGAAACTTGTCGGGGGTGCGCTCAACTTTGGTAAGAACGATGTTGTGACGAACGCCCTGGGTCAGGGGCGTGATCTGCGATCGCACCGACCGTAGCTGCCCGCCCAGACGCGGCAGGATCGCCGTCAGGCCAGCCTCTTCTGCTGCCGTCCACTGACCCCGATAGAGAACAGTCTGCCCCCCCAGCTTCAGCAGCGGCAGCGCGTACTCGGCACAGGTGTTGACCGGGCCAACGGCGCGCAGCAGGGCCAGGTCGTAGGCTTCGCGGTGCGTGGGCTGATGGCCAACCTGTTCAGCCCGCTGGGGCAAAAAGCTGACGTTGGCGATCCCCAGGTTCTGGCAGACGATTTCGAGGGCGGCAATTTTTTTGCGGGTGGCATCCATCAGGGCGATCGCCCAGTGAGGAAACACTAGCGCCACCGGCAGCCCCGGAAACCCGCCGCCCGTGCCAATGTCAACCACCTTTAGCCCGGCGGCATCGGCCTGGAGATCGCTCAGCCAGGGTGCTACGCCCTGGAGCGAGTCCCACAGGTGCTTTTCCCAAAAATCGTCAGCCGTGGTGATGCGGGTCAGGTTGACCTGCTGGTTGGCCGCCAAAATCGCTTCGTAAAGCTGCTGAAACCGCTGCTGCTGGGGGTCAGTAGGCTGCCACTGCAGGCTACTCTGCCAGCGATCGTCGTTGAAGGGTAGCCGATCCATAGCGCTACCTTAGCCTGCGGCCGACGAGAGCGAGGTCTGGGGCACTGGGGTCAAACTGCCGTGGTCAAGCTGCCAGCAGCGATCGGCCAGCTCAGCCAGTTCCTCGGCATCGTGGGAGACCACCAGCAGCGTCCAGTGCTGCTTGAGCTGCTTGAGCAACCCAATAATTTGCCGCCGCATCGACCAGTCTAGGCCCGCTGTAGGTTCATCGAGCAGCAGCAGGTAGGGTTTGCGAATCAGCTGTACCGCCAGGGCCAATCGCCGCTGCTGGCCACCGCTTAAGTCTTGGGGCGAGGTTTTGAGTGAAAGCTGCTCTAGACCTACGGCCTGTAGCGCCTGCTCAATCTCGTTACGGGCCAGTTCTGGGTGCCCCAAGCGCAGTTCTTCGAGCAGCGTATGCCCGCAGAAGTGGCGCTCCGGAAACTGAAACACCAGCCCCGCTAGCTGCCGCAGGGCTTCGGGGTCCAAATCTTGCTGCCGCCACTGAATCGCCCCTACCGTAGGCTGGGCAAAGCCCGCCATAATCTCCAGCAGCGTGCTCTTGCCCGACCCGCTGGGTCCGTAGATTAGCCCTAGCTGCTGGGGAGCCAGCTCTAAAGAAATATCTCTCAGAATAGCCCTTGGGCTGGCTGGCGGATGATAGGTAAGCTGGCGAAGATAGAGCATTCTACCCGACAGTAAAACAGCAGACGATACAGCTAAGCTAAACCAGCATCGCAGACACGATGCGATGTCCTTATCCAGTGTGCCCTACGGAGTTGCCCTTGGTAGCGGCTAGACCCAGTTCAGTGGAAGCTAGGCCAGTGTAGCTTCTGTAACATTACTACCGCAAACGCCCTTAGAATTCGCCACAATTAGGCCATCAGGTACGCCATCACCTATTCAGCCCCCCCTCCTTACAGAACAGCCTGTTTCCTTCCCCATGTTTAGGTCGTAACGGACAAATTTACTATGGTTCTTCACGCTCGCCTTGCCTCACTTCGTCTGGGGTCGCGCTTTAAAGCGCTGTCAGCCGGAACGCTTACCGTCGCTCTTTTGGCTCTAGCGCCCACAGCGGCACAGGCCGGAGATCCATTCCGCACGACCGATCCCCACCAGATTGGCGACAAGACCGAAGCTGTTTTTAACGCGCTGTTTTACGAAGGCAACTACACAGCCGCTGAGTCTTTGGTGGAGGAGGCGATCGCCGCAGAACCCGATGAACCCATGAACTACGCCATTGCGGCAGCTCTGGGCTACCTCAACAAAGACCTCAACGAACTGGCCGATCAGGCCCGTCTCACCCAGCAATCTGCCACCGCCCTGAAGGCGACCGATCCGCTCCGTGGCCACCTCTACACCGCCGTCGGCATCTTTATGGAAGGGGCCCACGCCCTGCAAACCCAGGGCATTGCCCGCGGCACCCCCACCGCTCTGCGATTGCTGCAGCGGGTTTTTAGCGAACTCGATGCCGCCGAGAAGATCGACCCCAACGACCCAGAGCTCAGCCTGCTGAAGGGCTTTATGGACTTACTGCTGGCGGTCAATCTACCCTTTGCTAACCCAGACCAGGCGATCGCTCGTCTGCAAAACGGCCATCCCGCTTACCTCACCCACCGGGGTATTGCCATTGGCATGCGCGATCTGGGCCGCTACAGCGAGGCCCTGGCAGAAGTCGATAAAGCCCTGGCCGCCGCTCCCGAAAACCCTGACTTGCTCTACCTAAAAGCTCAGATTCTATTTCTACAGCAGCAGTACTCGGCCAGTCTGCCGTTTTATCGCTCGGCCTTGGCCTATGCAGACCAGCTGCCGACAGCGACGGCGCGGCAGATTGCCTTTGAGGCCTGCCAGGCTGAGGGTACTCCTGGCGAGGTGTGCGCTGAGCGAGCCCAAATTAACGAAAGCTAGCGATCGCAAGCTAGCGCGAGTTCGTGCGGGTTAAGCCCTATGCTGAGTAGTGCAGCGTAGGGCTTTGTTATGCAGGTCGAATTTCGCGAGTGCGACTTCTTTAACCTTTGGATCTGGCTCAAGTTTGAAACCGTGCCCTCAAACATGGAGCAGCAGTATATCGACGAAGTCTTTTCGTCGTGGTTTTTTTTGGGCAAGCTGGGCGGGTTTAACGCCGAAAACCTGCAGGTGCAGGACACAGGCCTAGATATTAGCTACCTGCCCTATGACGAAAATCAGTTGGGCAACAGTATGCTCTCGGTCATGCACAACATGGGCGAGGTCGAGTATCAGGGGCTCTGGGCCCGCTGCTGGTTCGACCTGGGCACCAGCGATGCTCTGGCCCTCGATGTGTTGATTAACACTCTAGAGCAGTTCAGTCGTGAATACGTCGTGGTTGAAACCTGCTACATCGGCGGCGAAAACCCCGACTGGCCGATTCCGGGCAGCGGTCGACCTGAGTTCGTCGACGAAGACGCCTAGATAACCTTAGGCAGGACAGGCTTAGTGCAGAACAACGTGTTCTGCACTAAGCCTGTTAACGAAACATGCTGCTGACTGAGCTTTCTTCGTGGATACGCCAGATGGCCTCACCCAGCAGATTGGCCATCGACAGCACGGTTAGCTGCTCAAACTGACGCGCCGCCGTCATCGGAATCGTGTTGGTCACAATCACTTCCTCAAACAGCCCCGCCGACAGACGCTCCACCGCTGGCGGCGAGAAGACTGGGTGGGTGGCGCAGGCATAGACCTGGCGAGCGCCCTCCTGCTTGAGCAGCCGCGCCCCTTCGCAGATGGTGCCAGCGGTGTCGATCATGTCGTCAACCAGCACGGCGGTTTTGCCGTGCACATCGCCCACCACGTTCATCACCTCAGCGACATTGTGGGCCTGGCGGCGCTTGTCAATAATCGCCAGAGGCGCATCGTTGAGCTTTTTGGCAAAGGCACGAGCGCGGGCCACACCGCCGACGTCGGGAGAGACCACGACTAAGTCTTCTAGTTTTTTACTGGCGATATAGTCGATCAGCACCGGAGTGCCGTAGACATGATCGCAGGGAATGTCAAAGTAGCCCTGTATCTGCGCCGAGTGCAGGTCGATGGCCAGAACCCGGCTGGCCCCCGCCTTCGTCATCAGGTTGGCCACCAGCTTGGCAGTAATTGACTCGCGCCCAGCGGTCTTGCGATCGGCCCTGGCGTAGCCATAGTAGGGAATTACAGCGGTAATTTGCCGAGCCGAAGCGCGCCTGCAGGCGTCGATCATAATCAGCAGCTCCATCAGGTGATCATTCACCGGCTGGCAGGTGGGCTGAATCAAATAGACATCGCAGCCGCGAATCGACTCCTGAATTTGAATGTAAAGTTCGCCATCGGCAAAGCGCTTGCGCACCATAGGGCCAAGATCTAACCCTAGATAACGAGCCACTTCGCGAGCCAAATCAACATTGGCTGAGCCCGAAAATAGTTTGAGGCGGTTGTTCTCTCCGAAGTGTGGTAGCGACGGAGTTTGCATCGGCAAAGTGGCAGAACGAATCACATCAGGCCCTCTGAGCATGTTCACCTAGGAAATCCTAGCATTCCAACCTAAAAAGCTTTTGAGCAATTATCCTTAAAAATGCTGCGATCGCACGGGCGGCTTCGCTACACCTGAGCCCTAGCGTTCCCACGCCAGTGCGCAGCTGTCACTCATCTGCAGATATTGCTTTTTTAGGCTACTTGTGTAGTTTAACCATGTCGTTTTTTCAAGGCATCCACCACATTGCGATCATCTGCGGCGACTATCCGCGATCGAAGCATTTTTACACCCAGGTGCTAGGGTTCGAGGTGCTCCGAGAAACCTACCGAGCCGAGCGGCAGTCCTACAAACTCGACCTGCGCCTGGGGGATAGCACCCAAATCGAGCTGTTTTCCTTTCCTGACCCGCCGCCGCGGCCTTCCCGCCCAGAAGCTCGGGGGCTCAGGCACCTGGCCCTGGCGGTAGATGACCTGGAGGGGGCCATTCAGCATCTTCACAACCATCAGGTAGCCACCGAAAATATTCGCCTGGATGAGCTGACCGGCAAGCGCTTTGTTTTCTTTCCAGACCCCGACCACCTGCCCATCGAGCTGTACGAGCGCTAAGGCTAGCCTGT
Organism: Nodosilinea sp. AN01ver1; assembly: GCF_050565655.1. Taxonomy (NCBI): domain Bacteria; kingdom Bacillati; phylum Cyanobacteriota; class Cyanophyceae; order Nodosilineales; family Nodosilineaceae; genus Nodosilinea; species Nodosilinea sp. AN01ver1. Next base: position 64,000 of record NZ_JBNXVS010000004.1, read on the forward strand.
TTCTTGGGTCAGGTATAGCCATGCTGATTGAATAAGAGTTTTGGCCAGACTTGGTAACACACCCTAAAATTCGTCGGTCAACCACTCCAGCGCGCGGGCACCCAGGGGCAGCGGAATGCTGACGGCTTTGCCCAGGCGGGGGCGATCGCGGGTCTGGGCAATCCACTGCTGCACGTAGTCCACCTGGCCCCACTCATGCAGGTACAGCATCACCTGACTCAGGTGAGCCAAATACTCCTCCTCGCTGAGCGGGAATGACGCCTGCTCCAGGTAACGCCACATCACCTGAAGAAAAATCTTGCCCTGGGTGCGCCGAAACTGAATATCAAAGGAATAGCCCCACTTTTCGATCAGAAGGGTCTGCAAATCTGCCCCTGTCATTGCCCTAGCCCTACCATCGCCACGCTCGATACATTTCTTTACGATACGCCCTGGTGGTCAGCCCCGGTCAAACCACTGCCACGCCCGCCAAAATTGACCAAAATTTTCGGCAATCGAGCAAATAAAGGACGTTCTTGCGTTTGAACTGGTTTTCTTGCCGTCCTAGTCCCTTTCTAGCCCTATTTGCCTGCAATTTCTAGTGAACAAAGCAAAAAAACCTGCGATCGCCTCGGTTCATTTATCAGTAGCAAGGATTTTCTGAGAACAGCAAGGTGCAATAATACGATTGGTAAAGCTAAAGGCGTGGTCAGCGACATCGGGACTGCTCCAAATTGGTGCCCCGTTAAGGGTTTGCCTAATTGCGGCAAAGGCGACAGGCCTGCTGCTAATCTAGGCTCAGCTACCGCCGTTGATAGCTGTTATTCATTTGAAACAGGTATACCAGTCTGGATTATGACTCAAGTTTCTGGAACCTCCGATGTCCCTGATTTGGGGCGACGTCAATTTATGAATCTGCTCACCCTGGGGGCCGCAACTGGGGCCGTTGGGGGCATGCTCTATCCCGTTATCAAGTACTTTATTCCTCCCTCTAGCGGCACAGGCGGGGGTGGGGTAACCGCTAAAAACGAGCTGGGCAACGATGTCATTGCCAGCGAATTTGTGGCGGCTCACAACCCTGGCGATCGCGTTCTGGTGCAGGGGCTCAAGGGCGACCCCACCTACCTGGTCATTCAAGAAAGCGGCTCCCTAGAGAGCTACGGCATTAGCTCCATTTGCACCCACCTGGGCTGCGTGGTGCCTTGGAATGCCAGCGAAAACAAGTTTATGTGCCCCTGCCACGGCTCCCAGTATGACGCCACCGGCAAAGTGGTGCGTGGCCCGGCCCCTCTGTCTCTGGCCCTGGCCCACGCCAACGTCACCGAAGACGACAAAGTGTCTTTGACCGATTGGACTGAAACTGACTTCCGCACCGGTGAATCTCCCTGGTGGGCCTAGGGTTATCCCCAGGCTTGGCCTAAATTCTGGCAACCTGCGACGACATACTCCAGTTGACACAAGTTCTGAACGCATGAATAGATTGACGTCATTTATCAACGGCTTGCGCCCCTTTGCCATCACCTGCGTTGCTCTGCTGACCGTGCTGGCAGGCTGGCTAGCGGTTCCTCAAACTGCCGAGGCTTACCCCTTCTGGGCCCAAGAAAACTACGCTGTCCCCCGCGAAGCAACCGGGCGCATTGTGTGTGCCAACTGCCACCTGGCCGCCAAGCCCACCAAGGTAGAGGTTCCCCAGGCCGTGCTGCCTGACTCCGTCTTTAAACTCAAGGTCGAAATTCCCTACGACCTCAACACTCAGCAGGTGCTGGGCGACGGCAGCCGTGGCGGCCTGAACGTAGGCGCGGTGGTCGTGCTGCCCGAGGGCTTCAAGATTGCGCCCCCCGATCGCATGTCCGAAGAACTCAAGGAAGAAGTCGGCAGCACCTACTTCATGCCCTACAGCGACACCCAGGAAAACATCGTGCTGGTTGGCCCTCTGCCCGGCGAGCAGTACCAGGAAATTGTCTTCCCTGTACTGTCTCCCGACCCCAGCCAGGATAAGTCGGTCTCCTTTGGTAAGTATCAAATCCACGTGGGCGGCAACCGGGGTCGGGGCCAGGTATACCCCACTGGTCAGGCCAGCAACAACACCGTCTACAACGCCACCGCCAGCGGCACCGTAACCGATGTCGAACCCCAGGCGGCAGGCGGTTATCTGGTCACCATTCAGTCTGAAGCTGGCGATGCCGTCACCGAAACCATTCCGGCTGGCCCAGAACTGCTGGTTGCCGCAGGGGATGTGGTAGAAGCCGGTAAGCCTCTGACTAGCAACCCCAACGTGGGCGGCTTTGGTCAAATGGATACCGAAATCGTGCTGCAAAGCCCCAACCGCATCAAGGGTCTAGTTGCCTTCCTGGCGGCGGTTATGTTGACCCAGATTATGCTGGTGCTGAAGAAGAAGCAGGTGGAGCGAGTACAGGCTGCAGGTATGACCATGTAGCTGGGTGTGGTGATCCACCAAGCAGTGCTGAGGCTGTTTCGTTACACTTAGGTAAAGCAGCCCAACTGAAAAGGGACGTCAGCTGACGTCCCTTTTTTGCGGCTCGATGTGTAACTTCAATTTGGCCAGACGACTTTCGTCAGGGGTCTGTTTGGTGAGCTACAATTGTTAAGTCTTTTTGCATATTCGGAACTTGTCTTGAGCTTCCTAACGTTTGGCGCTCGGGGGTAGTTTCGTCGCCCGCTTACTGTCGCCTAGGTTTACACAGTTATGACGCTTCCCATTCGCAACGTTGCAATTATTGCTCACGTTGACCACGGCAAAACCACTCTGGTAGACGCCCTGCTAAAGCAGTCCGGCATTTTTCGCGAAGGGGAAGATGTACCCGACTGCGTCATGGACTCTAACGACCTGGAGCGCGAGCGTGGCATCACCATTCTGTCGAAAAATACCGCCGTTCGCTACGGCGAAACCCTGATCAACATCATCGACACCCCTGGCCACGCCGACTTTGGCGGCGAGGTGGAACGGGTGCTGGGTATGGTCGACGGCTGCATCTTGATCGTAGATGCCAACGAAGGCCCGATGCCCCAAACTCGATTTGTGCTCAAAAAAGCGCTGGAGAAGGGGCTGCGCCCGATTGTGGTGGTCAACAAAATTGACCGTCCCCAAGCCGAACCCCACGGAGCGGTAGACAAAGTGCTCGATCTCTTCATTGAGCTTGGGGCCGACGACGATCAGTGCGACTTCCCCTACCTGTTTGCCTCGGGCCTGGCGGGCTACGCCAAAACCAAGCTCGAAGACGAAGGCATCGACATGAAGCCGATGTTTGAGTCAATTCTCGACCACGTGCCACCGCCGGTTGGTGATGCTGAAAAGCCTCTGCAAATTCAGGTCACCACCCTTGACTACTCCGAGTACCTGGGCCGCATTGTGATCGGCAAAATTCACAACGGCACCATCAACGCGGGGCAGCAAGCCGCCCTGGTAAAAGAAGACGGCAGCATGGTGAAGTCAAAGATCTCTAAGCTGTTGGGCTTTGAGGGCCTGCGTCGCATCGAGATTGAATCGGCTTCGGCGGGCAACATTGTGGCGGTGGCGGGCTTTGCCGATGCCAACATTGGTGAAACCATCACCTGCCCCACTAACCCCCAAGCGCTGCCGCTGATTAAGGTAGACGAGCCCACCCTGCAGATGACCTTTGTGGTCAACGACTCGCCCTTTGCCGGACAAGAAGGCAGCTTTGTCACTTCGCGGCAGCTGCGCGATCGCCTCATGCGTGAGCTTGAAACCAACGTGGCGCTGCGGGTCGAGCCTACCGACTCCCCCGATCGCTTCTCTGTATCGGGCCGGGGCGAGCTGCACCTGGGCATCTTGATTGAAACCATGCGCCGGGAAGGCTACGAGTTTCAGGTCTCCCAACCACAGGTGATCTACCGCGAAGTCAACGGTCAGCCCTGCGAGCCTTACGAGCTGCTGGTGCTCGACGTACCCGAAGACGGCGTAGGCGGCTGCATGGAGCGCATTGGCCAGCGCCGGGGTGAACTGCAAGATATGCGAATCATGGGTGACGGTCGCGCCACCCTGGAGTTTGTAATTCCGGCTCGGGGCCTGGTCGGCTTTCGCGGCGAGTTCATGCGCCTGACCCGAGGGGAAGGCATTATGAACCACAGCTTCTTAGACTATCGCCCCCTCGGTGGCGACATTGAGGCTCGCCGCAACGGGGTTCTGATTGCCTTTGAGGAAGGGGTGGCCACCTTCTACGCCCTCAAAAACGCTGAGGACCGCGGCGTGTTCTTCATTACCCCCGGCACTAAGGTGTACAAGGGCATGATTGTGGGTGAGCACAACCGCAACCAGGACCTCGAACTCAACATCTGCAAGACTAAGCAGTTGACCAACCACCGGGCCGCTAGCGGCGACGAACTGGTACAGCTGCAAAGCCCTGTCGATATGAGCCTGGAGCGGGCCCTAGAGTACATTGGCCCCGACGAACTGGTGGAAATCACCCCCGAGTCAATTCGTCTGCGCAAGCTCTCTAAGAAGCTGGTCAAGCGCTAACTAGCAGAGTTCTAAGACTTAGGGTGGCTGGCCTTCAGCCGCCCTATTTTTATTAAAGGTCTACTGGTGGGCAATCTCGACGGGGTCGCCCGCCAGCATGCCGCACTGGTAAAAGTGCATGTAGTCTTTGGCCAGGCTTTCTGAAATCTGGGTGGCTCGCAGGTCGCGGCGCATGGCTAAGAAAATGTCGGCCATAGCCATTTCAATCTCGCGGCGGACGGCTTCGTCAGCTTGAATGAGGCTTTGGATATCGCCTTGAGCATGAACCCAGTGGCGATCGTAGATATCCATGTAGCTAAACAAAGCTGCCAGAACATCATCTGAGGCAAACAGCCAACCTTTCTCGATATCAGCCAAGATTCTGCGCCGATCTTGACTAGTTTTAGCCAAAATCAGCCCAAACAGGGCTCCGTTCAGGTCTTCATAGAGCCTCTGTCTGCGCTCAGTGAGTTCCGTTTGTCGCTTGGCCCTCTCCTGCCATGAATAGGTTGCCGCCCCAATCGCGCCAGTCAGCAGCACCCCGACTAAAGAGCCAATTAGCGGCAGTAGTGGACTCAGCGTTTCCATGTGCTCACGCTTAACCTCTATGAACTGATTCCTGATACCGCAGTGTTTGGGTATGCTCTGCTATAGCCATCGCCAGCACGATAGAACACTCTAGAGGTTTTGGAGCGATGGCTGTACGCCAGTTCGCCGCCCGCGTTTTGGCCTCATGGCGATTACTGATGTCCTGAGCGAACTGGCCACCGCTATAGCTAGGGTAAGGCAACTGAATGAAATTTGCGGCACGCTTCACCAACTGGTTAGAACAGCGCTGGGTTAACCCCGCCTACGTGGGCTGGGTACTGCTGGGGCTGGCGCTGTTCTTTTTTGCGGCGGCAACGAATACTCTAGCGGGCTGGCTCTACGTGATTAGCGGGGTGATGCTGGCGCTGCTCATGGTGGCGGCCCTGCTGCCGCCCCGCAACCTGAACGGGCTGGTCGTGACGCGATCGCCCATTCAGCCCGTCACCGCCACCGTGCCCCTGGCGATCGAGCTGCAAATTCACAATCCGCAGCGGCAGGCGAAGGGGCTCTTTCAGGTTATCGATCCTCTGCCCAAAAGCCTGGGGGCTGTTCAGGTGAAGGCGATCAGCAATCTCCTGCCTGGTCAGACCTATACCTGGCGCTATTCGATCCCCACCCGGCGGCGGGGTATTTATCACTGGCCCAGAACCGATTTGCGGACGGCGGCACCCTTGGGACTGTTCTGGTGCCGCCGCTCGATAGAAGCGCCTGCAACGGCGGTGATCTATCCCCAGGTGTTGCCCCTCAGGCGCTGCCCTCTGATCGATACCGTTGGTCTCCGCAATGGGCAGCACTGGCGCTATAACCCGCTAGCCCAGGCCGATACTCAGGGGGTAACGCGATCGCTGCGCCCCTACCGCTGGGGCGACCCGACTCGGCTCATTCACTGGCGCACTAGCGCCCGCTACGGCGAGCTACGGGTGCGTGAACTCGAAACCATGACCGCTAGCCGCGAAGTTGTTATTGCCCTCAACACAGCCGCCCGCTGGGATGAGACCAGTTTTGAGCAGGCGGTAGTTGCCGCCGCTTCGCTCTATACCTATGCCCTTCAGCAGGGCTTTACCGCCGTACTCTGGTTACCCAGTTCAGCTGGGCAAGATAACCTGCTGCGAGAGCGCAATCGGGTGATGTACGCCCTGGCTGGAGTAGAATCAGCCTCGGCTCAAAACATGACCTCGTTGCCCCAAAGAGCCACAATTTGGCTCACGTCAGCCGGAGCAGAGGCGGCCGTTTTGCCCGCAGGCAGTCGTCAGGTCGTTTGGGGCAATGGCTCTGTGGCAGAGACAGCGGCAGGCAGCCTAAGCGCGTTGAGGGTTAACCCCAATGAGCCGCTAGAGACTCAGCTTCAGGTCAACGTTACTTAATTGCGATCGCCGTAGACAAGAGCGGATACCTGAAATCGCCTTAAAACGCCAACAGGCACACAAGCATCGCCTTGCTGTAGACACTTCAATTTGGCAACCCCTCGCTTAGGCGACACCCTGAGACATCTCAAGCAAAGCGAAGGGCAAAAAAAGACAAAAAAAAGGAGAGCCCAAAATAGCTCTCCCTACCATCAGGGTGCATCTGATACCATAATAGCCCAAAAATTACATGGGGGGTGAGACCCCTTATTGATTTTTATCAATCGTTTTGACAGGCATCATGCATTTAGCTTTTGGCTGAGGAGTTGGTTGCTCAGTTTTGGATCTACCCGACCGCCGCTGCGCTTCATGAGCTGGCCCACAAAGAACCCCTGGAGCTTTTTCTTGCCGCCGCGGTAGGCCTCTAGCTCCTCTGGATGAGCGGCCAGTACTTCGTCGATCATGGCCTCAATTTGAGCGGGATCAGAAATTTGGCTCAGCCCCCGTGCTTCTACCAGAGCCTTGGGTGAGCCGCCCTGGGTGAGCAACTCAGGCAGCAGATCTTTGCCGATTTTGTTGCTGATGGTGCCTGCCTCAATCAGCTGCACCAGCTCAGCCAGGCTGGCGGGCGTCAGGGGCAGGGCATCAATGGAGAGTTTCTCGTTGTTGAGGTAGGCGGCAATGTCCTGGGTGATCCAGTTGGAGGTGAGTTTGGGGTCGGCCCCAGCGGCTACAGTGGCTTCAAAGTACTCGGTAATAGCGCGCTCGTCGCTCAGCACGCGGGCGTCGTAGGGAGAGAGGCCAAACTCGGTCTCGTAGCGGGTACGCTTTTGAGCAGGCAGCTCAGGTAGCTCCGCTAGCCAGCCCTCTTTTTGCTCAACCGACACCACAATCGGCGGCAGGTCGGGTTCTGGGAAGTAGCGGTAGTCGCTAGACCCTTCCTTAGAGCGCATGCTCTTGGTGCGCTGGCTGCTCTCATCCCAAAGGCGAGTTTCCTGAACGATTCTCTCGCCCGACTCGTTGGCTTTAATCTGGCGATCGATTTCGTACTCGATCGCCTTTTGAATAGCGCTAAAGGAGTTCATGTTTTTGATCTCCACCTTGGTGCCAAATTCCTCCTGGCCCACCGGACGCACGGAGATGTTGACATCGCAGCGCAGGGAGCCCTCCTGCATATTGCCGTCGCTAATGCCCAGGTAGCGCACGATACGGCGCAGTTCTTGGGCGTACTCAGCGGCCTCCTGGCCAGTGCGAATATCGGGTTCGGAGACAATCTCGATCAGCGGCACCCCGGCCCGGTTGTAATCCACCAGAGAGTAGGTGGATCCGGCCAGGCGATCGCTGCCCGCATGCACCAGCTTGCCAGCGTCTTCTTCCATATGTAGACGGGTGATGCCAATGCGCTTGCGGGTGGCCTCTTTAGTCTTCTTGTCGATTAGCTCAATCTCTAGCCAGCCGTGCTCGGCGATGGGCAGGTCGTACTGAGAGATTTGGTAGTTTTTGGGCAGGTCAGGGTAAAAGTACTGCTTGCGATCGAACTTGGAGTAGGGTGCGATCTGGCAGTTTAACGCTAGCCCCGCTTTGACGGCGTACTCCAGCACTCGCTGGTTGAGCACCGGCAATACCCCAGGCATGCCGACCACAATTGGGTCAATGTATGTGTTGGGATCTGCTCCAAAGGCTGTAGAAGCCGGGGAGAAAATTTTGGTTTCGGTGCACAGCTGACAGTGAGTTTCAAGACCAATGATGGCTTCGTACTTGGTTTTGGCGGGGGCCGCAGTGGTCATAAACCGCTCCAACGGGGAATTGCATCAGCTCCTATTGTAGCTTTGCAGGGGAGTGGGGGAGGGGGTGGATGGGTAGGTGGGTAGGCGGGTGGATGAGGGAGTGAGGGGGGTGAGAGGTGAAGGAGGACAAGGAGTTACGTGCTCGACAGACGTTGGCGCTACACCAGGAAACCTAAAATCATGCCGATCAGGAGCACAAAACCGAGCTGGACATTTTGCCTGAAGATTTGCCCGTAGAGTTGAAGGGGGGGCTTATAGCGGCTGAGCAGGTAAGACTGGCGCGACCACACCAGCAGCGCGGCACCTAACCCCAGCCAGTAGGGAAAGGCCAGAAAAAGCAGCAGGCCCAGCCAAATCAAGAGCAGCCAGGTGCCAAAGAAGCAAAAGCTAATGAACTGGGGGGCATAGTCGCCAAAGAAAAGAGCCGACGAGTTAATGCCCAGACGGCGGTCGTCGTCGCGATCGGGGATGGCGTAGACGGTGTCAAAGCCCAGGGTCCACAGCACGACGGCTAGCCACAAAATCCACACGGGCAGATCTAAATTGTTGGCCACTGCAGCCCAGGGGATCAGCACTGCAAACCCCCAGGCCAGCGACAGCACTAGCTGCGGCACGGGCAACACCCGCTTGGCCAGGGGATAGAAGAGAATAAACGGCACCGCCAGTACGCACAACCAAAAGCTGAGCGCATTGAGGTAGAGCGAAAGTCCGTAGGCACACAGCAGCGACACTAGCAGCACGCCAATGCCGACCTGTACTGAGAGATCGCGGGCGGCCAGAGGGCGGGTGCGGGTGCGGGCCACATGGGGATCGATGTTGCGATCCCACAGGTCGTTGACGACGCAGCCAGCGGCGCTGGTGGCGAGCGTACCTAGAATGATGACCCCGACCAGGGGCAGTGGAGGTCGTCCCTGGGCCGCCAGCACCACGGACCACAGGGCTGGCAGCATTAAAATCAAGCGTCCGGTCGGTTTATCCCAGCGCAGCAGGCGAACAATGGCATCCAGCGTTGAGGGTTGGGGACGGGTAGACGGATTGGCCATAGTCGCCAGCGATCGCTTATAGGTACAGTCTTTAGCATAACGGCCCTGGGCTCGGGCCAAAAGCTCTGCATTCAGGGCGCTGGGTAAGTTAAAAGACCGATCAGGACGATGCCTCTGACTGATAGATTTTCATGCCATGGGCCGTGAGGAAATCAAGGTTAAGGGGTTCAACGCGATCGCCTCGGTTGCGCAGTAGAACCGTGAACCCCCCAGCCCCTAGAGCCGACTGAGGCCAGAGGCGGTAGCAGGGAAAGGAGGCCAACGGTGACGCATGATCTCTCAGCGCTGGCACCTCCACCGCCTCAAACTGTGGATTTTTTTTCATCAGCCAGGCGGCTACCTGCTCGTTTTCTTCGGAGGAAAAGGTGCAGGTCATATAGGCCAGGTAGCCCCCAGCAGCTACCGTCTGAGTCGCCTGAGCCAAAATGCGCTTTTGGCGGCTGGCGTTTTTTTTAATGTTGACGGGGTGAAAACAGCCCAGGGCGGCATCGCCTTTGGCCAGCAGCGACTGCCCGCTGCAGGGAGCGTCGACAACGACTACCGAGGCGGCGTGAGGAAGCTGCTCAGCAAAGACTTGGGGATCGAGGTTAAACACCAGAGCTTCTGTAGCCCCGCAGCGCTTGAGGTTAGAAATCAAAATCCTGACCCGTTTGCGAATTACTTCATTACACCAGAGGCGATTGGGGTGTAGGGCCTGCCGCGCCAGCAGGCTCTTGCCACCGGGGGCAGCGCAGAGATCGAGCACGGCTTCGACGGGGGTAGGGATGGCGCTAAAAACCGCAGCGGAGAACACCGACGCCATATCCAGACAGTAGTAAGCTCCAGACTGGTGGAGCAGGTGCTGACCAGGGCGCTGATCGGGGGTGAGGCGATCGACCCAGGCGGGCTGCCAGGGCAGGGCGGGGGCGATCGCAAAGGGAATCTGCTCCGGGCGAGGCTGCACCCACACAATGGCCGAGGGAAAGGGCTGAGGATTGGTTAACGTCTCGACAAAAGCATCGCGATCGCGCTCCTCGACAAACAGCCGACGACTCAGTTTTAGCAGCAGCTTAGATGGTTGATCCATAGGGCAGGATTATGCCACAGCATGCAGCTTTACAGCACCGATGCAGGACTCAGACCTTCAGCCCTGTTCTCGGCATGCCTGGGTCTAGACAGCTCACCCATCGATTCAAGCTATAACCAAAGAAGGATGCGATTTATAATTATCATCATGAAAACAACATAGCACTTGCAAAGCTAGCCGTAGTCGACTTTTGCCGAGAACAAGATCCATAAATTCAGCATGTTCTTCGTTAGTCAAGAGGGATATTACCCTCGTTTCAGCTGATCCCCGGCAAGTTTACGGTCGTTAAAGTTTTTAGAATTGTTCATTCACATAATTGTGAATTCGCTTAAAGCAAATATAAAGAAATCATGAATGCCGTTCTTATTTTTTAGCGGCTGAAGCCTTTTGAAACCCAGACGTTTGAGCCTTAGGGCAGATGATCCCCATTTTTTCAAGAGTGAAAATGTAGGGGTTATGAGCAGCTTTAGGAAGCCATTATGAAATCAGCGCAGTGCCAGGTATCATCTTGCAGCCGCTGCCGTTTTTATGCCCCAGAGGGTCGCCGGGGAGGGCAGTGTAGCCAGCTTGGAGTGCCCGTAGAGAGCCGTTGGGCTCCCTGTTCTTTGGCTGTACCAGTATTTTCAAAACCGCTGGTCGAGATGAAGCCCCTCGACTTTTTGCCCCAGCCAATGGAGCTAACGTTTCCTGACGTTCTGCTGGAAGCAGCGTTACTAGAAGCAGCACTCGATGCGCCATCTGTGCCCGGACGTCAAATCAAAACCGCCTATCCGACTCCAGCCCCTGCTCGCATACGACGCTGAAAACACCAGCACGAAGCACTAAAATGCTAGGGCGTGTAGGTTAATCTAAACCCAAGTTTTAATGATCTATCAGCCTGTTTTGGTGGCCAAGCTCGGCACATTGGGCAACTTTCGACCTGTAATAGCCCAATGACACCGCGACGCTACGCCATTATTGGTACCGGGGCCGTTGGCGGCTACTACGGCGCTTGTTTGCAGCGAGGCGGGGCTGAGGTGCACTTTTTGCTGCGCAGTGACTACGACCATGTGGCGCAGCATGGCCTAGTGGTTGAATCGGTGGCTGGCGATTTTACCCTCTCCCAGGTGCAGGCCCACCGCAGTACCACTACGATGCCCCCTATTGATGTGGTCGTTATTGCCCTTAAAACAACCCAAAATGGGCTGTTGCCTGAGCTATTGCCGCCCATTTTGGGGCCAAAAACAGCGCTTTTGACACTGCAAAACGGCTTTGGCGTTGAAGATGAGCTGGCTGCGTGGACGGGTACGGCGGAAAGCGATCGCGCCATCTATGGTGGCCTGTGCATTATTTGCGCTAACAAAGTTGGTCCTGGCGCTATTCGCCATCTTGACTACGGCAGTGTGCTGCTAGGCCAGTACAGCCGCGATCGCCAGCCCGCTGGAATTTCACCACAGCTCGAAGCCATTGGACAAGACTTTCGGGCCGGGCAGGTAGCCGTGGAGTTGGTAAATGACCTGCGCCTGGCTCGGTGGCGCAAACTGATGTGGAATATTCCGTTTAACGGCCTCTCGGTAGTAATGAACGCCACCACCACCGAAATGATGGCCGACCCCGACATTCGCCAGCTGGCTGAGCAGCTGATGGTCGAAGTGCTAGAGGCGGCGCGACAGGATGGAGACTTGCTCTCCCCCGGGCAGGGACGGCACCTGCCCCAGGAGCTAGTCGCGCGTATGCTGGCCCACACCGAGCAGATGACCCCCTACCGCACCAGCATGAAGATTGACTTTGACGAGGGTCGGCCCCTGGAGGTTGAAGCTATCTACGGCAACCCCATGCGAGCCGCGCAGACCGCTGGGGCAGCAGTACCCAAAATTGAAATGCTGTACCACCAGCTCAAGGCGATCGATCGCCGCCAAAGCAAGCCTCTAAACTGAGCCAGCTTATCTGGCAGCCACGCCGTATTGAGCACGTCATAGCGAACCGCTATTCTGCTGCTTCGCCCGATTCGGCGGCCTTAGGGGCAGTGGCGACCGACTCATTGATGGCTTCAGCGGCGGCTTCGGCAGCTTTCTGGCGCTCTTCGCGTTTTTTGCGATCGGCAGCCAGCATATCTTTCATGACTTCCTGGGCCTGGGCAAATTTCTCCAGGTTGCTGCGGTAGAGTTCTACATCTTTTTGCAGCTTGTCGGTAGAGATATTGAGTTTGGCACTCAGGTCTTTGAACAGAGCCTCAACGGCGTCTTTTTCTTTGAGCGCGTCTTCGGAAGCGGCGGTTTCAACCAGAGTGTAAAGGCCGACGCCAAAGGGGCGACTATACTTGAATTTTTCTTTATTGGCCACAGCAGCCAGGGTGCCGCGCAAACCGTCGCCGCCCTCGGAGAGGTTTTCAAACTGCCCCTTCAAATTGTCGAGAGACATGCCGCTAACCGAGGCCTTGAGCGCTTCGGCGTCGCCGCGATAGTGCTCGGGGGTGCTGTTGATAGAACGGCACAGAGCGTTAAAAATCGAGGCTTTGTCGTTTTCGGGCTGGTACCCCTGCATGAAGCGATCAAAGGTGGTGACAATGCCCAGGGCGTAGATCGGGTCGTAGGCAAAGTCGACATTGACCGAGAGCAGATGCATTTCTACCATCAGCTCGTCTACCACGCGCCGGTAGATAGAGTTGATAGGGCGAGTGTGGTGGGTATAAAAGTCGCGCTTGGCGTCAGATACCGTGCGTACAGGAGCGTTATTCACAGCCTAGGGTTCAAAATATTACAGTTCTTATATTGTCTCGCGTGACTGTGCCTTTGCCAACCTACCAGCATGAAGGTGGGGATCGCGGTGCAGGTGCGTGGGTGCGTGGGGCGTAGCGCATGGGGCGTTGGTACTCCCTCATCTTTACCATCTGACCCTTTACCTTCCTAGCTTTTTAACTACTTTGTGGGCGGTGCGCTGCAGCCAGAGACGGGCCAGGCGAGGTTTGGTGAGATCGGGGATATCGGCGCTGTGTTTGGCTCGGTAGTCAAAGAAATGGTTGATCTCGGCCAAAATCACCTCCAGCCGGGGCAGCAGGGCATCGGCGCGGTAGGGTTTTAGATCCTCTGGGGTCATCGCGATGGGGTTGGGGGTTTGCAGGGCGGCGAGAATGCGATCGCAGTCGTACCCGGTCGAATACACCCCAATCTTGTAGCAGTTAAAGCCTGGATCCAGATAGTCGGCCAGTGCCCCGTTGACGCTGGTAAACACCTGACAGCCGCAGGCCATCGCCTCCATCGGCGGCAGGCCAAACCCCTCGCTCACCCGGCTCAGCGCCCAGTATTCCGCTGAGTCGTAGAGAAAAATTTTGCTGCGGTTAAACAAAATCGATAGATCATCCACAAAGCCCTCCAGCTTGACTAGATTGCAGTGGGGCTCTAAGGCCGGGACCAGCTGGTTGAGCAGGTAGCTCGACGACTTACGCACCTGCACCAGCACGTCAATGTCTCTGGGCTGCTGTCGATTGGTGAATTCGGGCGAAATGTGGTTTGGCAGGTGAAAAATTAGCCCATTGGGCCGCTTTTGCCCCCAGTATCCCATCGAGTTGCGGCTGACGGTCACAATCGGAACATCGCCCGGCAGGCTGAACCCGTAGCCGCTGCTGTGGGCGTGGTACACCACCTGCTGCCCCCGCAGCCGCTTCGCCAGGCGGGGTATGTGAAAACCCCAGCTAATTACAAAAATGCTGTTGTCCAGACCGGGCTGCTGAAGCAGATCGTCTAGAAATAAGGTGTCGGGTTCGCGCTGGTCGTAGGTGACGACCTCAGCGAAACAAATCTGCTGGGCCAGCCTCAGGGTCTTGAGTTCGGCAAACAGCCCGCCGCAGTGGAAGCGCTTGCCGGTGCCAGGGACCAAAAAATAGAGGTGACGCATCTGGTTCACAGGAACATCTTTGGGGCTTACGCAGCTAATAGAGGAACGCCAAGGGCATAAAGGTCAACAGTTTCAACATTTTGAGAGTAGTTGTCTAGGGTAATCGCGACCACTTTACCTTCAGTGTCATAGTCGAGAACTAAGTCGTCGGTTATGGCATCGGTATTGGCCACTGATTTTGTTGTCAACTCAATGGCTAGGGTGTCTGTCTCAGGAAAATACTGAATTTTCATCCGGGTTCTTCTCCTCGCTGTTGGCGTCTATAGAAGTTGCGGTCAAAGAAGGCATTGTGAACGGTTTCACCGTCTTCTAAAGCAATCACTCTCAGAACACGGTTTTCGGCATCTGGAATATTGCCCCAGTAAGACACTCGGCCATTGGATTGTCTGGCTATTTTTACAGAGTTTAACAGTACGGCCTGAATCCACTTTCGCTGCACTTCCGGATGCTTTTGAGCGGCAAAATCTTCAAAGTAAGCCGTGGTCTTGAGCATAGTCGTAGATATCGGCTGCTCATCATTCTAAACAGCTTTGATACAGCTAAACTCGCCAACTTCCCGCAGGGCGTCTAAAAAGGCGTAGAGGGCCGGGGTGTGCAGGGCATCTTTGAGAATGGTGGCTCCGATCGGGCGGGAGATCGGGAACGGCAGCGAGCAGACCTGCACCTCGGGGGGCACGGGCTGGGCGGCGAGGCGGGGCAGAATGGCGAGGCCCAATCCCTGCTGCACCATAGCCACCATGGATGAGTCGTGGCGAATGCAGTAGGCAATGTCTAACGGCTGGGACTGGGCACCGAGCACAGTGCGAATGCGCAGGCCGCAGCTGCTGTGGCTGGAGCCGATGATGGGCATTTTGCGCATCTCATCGACGCTGAGGGTGCCGGTGATGGAGCGATAGCCGGGGGGGAGCAGGGCTACGTAGTCGTCGTCGAAAATGGGCAGGGTTTCCACGTCATCGCCGTCGATGGTTTCGGCGACGCAGAGGTCAACTTCGCCTTTGACCAGGGCCTGCTTGAGCTGGTGCAGCTCATCCATCTCGTGGACGCTGATGGCGATCGCCGGATATCTGCGGTGCAGTCGCGCGATCGCCCCCGGCAGCACGTGGGTCGCCACGCTGCGAAACGAGGCAATCCGCAGGGTGCCGCCCTGCACGCCACGGGCCTGGTTGGCCTCGCTGGCAATGGTGTCGAGCAGGCCCAGCATAGCGCGGGCGTGGGCGGTAATGCGATCGCCCACTGGGGTCAGCCGCGCCCCGTGGCGACCGCGCTGCAAGAGGGTAATGCCCAGCTCGTCTTCTAGAGTAGCGATGGCGTGGCTGACGGTGGACTGGGTGATCTCGAGCTGCAGGGCGGCTTCGCTAAAGTTGCCGCAGTCTGCGATCGCAACCAGAGCGCGCAATTGAGAAAGCTTGACTTTGTTGAGGTTCATGGCTGGTTGAAACCCCTAAACGCTGACT
Organism: Nodosilinea sp. AN01ver1; assembly: GCF_050565655.1. Lineage (NCBI taxonomy): Bacteria > Bacillati > Cyanobacteriota > Cyanophyceae > Nodosilineales > Nodosilineaceae > Nodosilinea > Nodosilinea sp. AN01ver1. The sequence goes on from NZ_JBNXVS010000004.1 coordinate 79,610, forward strand.
CTAAGGCTAAGGGCTGACTTTAGCTCCAGCCTATCGATTTTTTGCATAGAACCTATTCACGTCATGCTTTGTTACATTCTGGTTGCCCGCATAGATTGGGTATATCGACGACAGCAGCTCAGTTACCACTGCGCTCCCAGCTCGGGTTAAGACCCTAGCTCCTAGCTTCAGCACTGTAACCTTTGCAGCTCAATATGGCCCCTGGTGGGTCACAGAGCCTGCTGCCTGAGTGTCGTCTGCTCCAAGTCTGGAGCCCCATTCTAATTCTAGGGAGGCAAACCATGGACACTACCCGCAGACCCAATCGTGACCTGCAACAGCAGCGTCAACGCCTAGAAGCCCTGGTGCAACCTACCCTGGGCGATCGCTCCGTTCACACCAGTCCCACTCACGGCCCCCTTGATGGCTTAGGGCAGGCCCTCAAACAGTTAGGAGATCGAACCATGAGATTCTTTACCGGCCAAAACGAACTGCGCATTTGGCAGCGCACCCGCAACGGTCAACCGCTCTGGTTTGCCCACGACCCGGTCACCAACCGCACCCGCTCGTTCTACTCTGAGCAAGACGTGCGCACCTGGCTCGACCAGCGTTACTACGACTAGCGCGTGTCTAGTCTAGTGCGCCTGGGCGAGCGACCCAGTGCTTTAGAAAACGCATGATCACCTCACTCAGGGGCAGCAAGTCAGGCTTGTTGCCCTTTTTTGCTACGTGACCTCAAACCAACTGTGGACCTAAATATTCGTACAGTGTTCCTGTTGCTGTAGAGACAAGGGTGCGCAAGCTAAGGCAGTCGGTAAAAGCCTGACTTACCGCTGGGGCCATTTCGCTGGCCCCAGCCCCCCTTCGACCAGGGCCGTTCCGCCGCCCTGGTCCCAACGGAAAGGAGTGAGCGATCATCGGTTTAAACCATTGTCCTGCCAAGGAACGGGTAGGACTCTATAAACCTTGTGGTAGCGGATAGTTGTTGTATGGGTTCCGTGGGCAGATGATCGTTTACTTTTATCCATCGGGGGGTATGTAAACAGGATTTGATAGAGGTTCTGCCCTGGGCAAACTAGGCAAAATCGTGGGCAAGAATGGCCTGGCCGCGGCGGTAGAGTTCTTCGGCGTAGCCCGTCCAGGTGCCCTGGCCCCAGTAGCGGAAGCAGCTGGTTTGCAGCAGCAGGTTGTGGATGAGGGCATTGCGGTAGCGGTACTGGCGCTCGAGTGCGTCGCCCTGCTCGCTCTGGCGCTGCATGGTTTGGTGAAACTGAGCGGAGAGGCGCTGCATGGGGTCGAGCACGTTGTCGTAGCCTTGCACCCAGCTGCGATCGCCCGTCCAGGAGCCACCTTCCATTGAAAAGCCCTGATCTTCGGCGTGGATAGCCGCGATCGCATTCGCCATTGCCTCGGGTCCCGTGGCGTCGCCCATGGCGGCCCACAGGCGACTCTGCCCTACCGCCTGGCAGGTGGGAAAAGTCTCCGGGCCGCACCCCGCCGCCGCCAGCAGCTCCAGGTATTCGGTGCCGTTAAAGCCCACCACGCCCCGGCGACCGCCGCCGTTGTCGCGCATTTCGTACCACGATCGCATGAAGGCGCTGGGAAACTCGTTCATCATCACGCCGCCGTTTTCGCCGTCGCTGATCTGGCTAACCAGCTGCGGCACCGTGGCATGGCCCAGGGGAACTTTCCCCAGGGTTTTGGCTTCCCAGTAGGGCTGCATCTGGCCCACCAGCTTGGTGTCAGACCCCTGGGTTTTGACCAGCACAACTATCTCGACCACCTCGCCCTGGCTGTTGCGGGCCACCAGGCGGTGGGGCAAGTGGGGCTGCGAAAGACCGTGGCCTTCGGGAGATTCCACGGTGTGTTCCTGCACCAGCATCCAGCGGTAGCCGCAGTCTTTGAGCGCCTTCACAAAGGCGTAAAGCACGTCGGGATGGTTGGGCAAGTGCATTTCCGGCGGTGAAAAGCCCCGCACTCGGGCCAAAGCCTCGGCCCCAAACAGAGCGGCAAAGTGGTGCTGCCAGGCGCGAATGTGCAGCTTCAGATCGGGTACGGGCGTAGAGGGCACCACCGCATGGCCCCAGCAGGTGCCCAGCCACTCTACATAGGGCTGATAGGTGGGGTCGCAGGCTAGGCGGCGCAGCTTGGCCAGAATATCCTGCCGGTCCATCTGCTGCAGGCCCCAGAGCAGGGTACCTGAGTAGTCGAGCATGACGCGGGGGTTGCAGCCCTGGCTGACCAGTTCGGGAATGAAGTCGCCCAGGCGGGCGTAGCAGTAGGCGAAGGTACCCGCGTTGTGGTTGTCGCCGTCGTAGGGGTGCTCAAACATGTACTGGAGGTGGTTGATCACCTCGCCCGTGGCCCCAGCCGGGATGCTGGGCTGGTGCATGTGCAGGGCGATCGCAAACCCCGCCGAAATATCTGCCAGGTTCAGGTTGGTGCGCGGCAAAAACACCGGCTCGTCGCTGGCCATCACGGCAGCAATGTCGGCTTCGCGACCCGACAGCGGCGGTAGCCCATCCTCTAAGGCGGGCCAGTCGACAGGGGAGAGCACAGCACCAGTCATGAACAACCTCCAGGGAGCGGCCTCACCCGTACATTGTCGGGAAGCCTATGATCTCTATTTAGTGTTGCACCGACGAGGGCGGTTAACCACGGCTAGTAACATTTCGTGGCCTGGCGGTTCGTGGTCTAGCAGTAAGGATGCTCTTATGCCGCAGATACTAAGCAGATACTAAATAGAGTCTGGAACAATCTGCCCCTGATGAATTAGACCATAACTGGATAGTCGGTATACCCTTGCTCCAGATTTTGATCGCCTTGACCGTAAAACCCTGCCACCGCTGGCGGATTTAAAGCGGCACGGGCGGCAAAGCGGCGTGCCAGATCGGGGTTACTAATAAAAAGGGTGCCAAAAGAGACTAAATCGGCCTGTCCAGAGGCCAAAATTTGGTTTCCTCTCTCCTGGTCATAGCCGCCGTTGGCCATTACCAGACCCCGATAAAATTGGCTAAACGTAGAGATCACAGGCTGAATCACATCGCGGGTAGCCAGGTCGTGCTCGCCCGGTTCCATGAGTTGAACGTAGGCCAACTTAAACAGGTTGAGCTGGTCGATCACATAGCTAAAGAGGGCTTTAGGGTCTGAGTCGGCCATGCCGTGCAGCGTGTTGCTGGGGGAGAGCTTGATGCCAACGCGATCGCCGCCCCAAACGCCACAAACTGCGTTAATCACCTCCATCAGAAAGCGGGCGCGGTTTTGTATTGAGCCACCGTACTGATCGGTGCGCTGATTGGCCCCATCTTGCAAAAACTGATCGACTAAGTAGCCAAAGGCCCCGTGCACTTCAACACCGTCAAACCCAGCAGCCATGGCGTTTGTAGCCGCCTGCCGAAACTGATCGACAATCTGCGGAATTTCGCTAGTTTCGAGAGCACGAGGTGTTTCTAGCGCCACCTTTCCCAAAGAAGTGTGAACATCGCCCACGGCTGCGATCGCGCTGGGGGCCACCGGCAACTCACCGCCGAGCAGCGCCGGGTGAGCAACTCGGCCACTATGCCAAATCTGAAGAAAAATTTTGCCGCCTTGGGCATGGACAGCCTCGGTCACCTGCTTCCAGGCTTCGGTTTGCTCCGAGGAGTAAATGCCGGGGCAGTTCATGTAACCGTTGCTTAAAGGCGATACCATCGTGCACTCGGTGATGATTAACCCTGCCGAAGCTCGCTGGGCATAGTATTCGGCCATCAGTGGAGTCGGTATTGAATTCACCGCCCGCAGCCGAGTCATAGGGGCCATAACAACGCGGTTTTTGAGGGTTTGGGCACCGAGCTGAATCGGCGAAAGTAGATCGGGCTTGGAGTTCATAGGTTTGGGTTTGAGGGGTGAAGGAGAGCGAGGGGGGTAGCTTAATGGCGCTGAGGACTTGTGATTAGGCGATCGCAGGCAGCACCTCTTGAAACAACACCTGGAGGAGTTGGGAACCCTCGAATGAACTCCAGTTTTGAGCCAGTTCGGCCATCAGCGTATTGGTAGCTGTCATCACCACCCCTGCGCTCTCCATGCGGCGGCGCGACATCTCTTCAGAAATGTCGTAGGGCGAGCCCGAAGCGTCGATGACAGCCTGTACGTTGTGGCCATCATTCACCGCGCTAATGGCGGGGTACACCAGGCAAACGTCCGTGGTGACACCCGCCATCACCAAGTTCTTGCGCCCGGTAGCTTTCACCGCCGCCCTGAAGTTGTCATCCACCCAGGCATTGACAATACCTGCTCGCTTAATGCGCTGGGCAAAGGCCTCAGGCAGTAGGGTCGCCAGCTCAGGGATTAGCGGCCCCTGCATATTTTCTTCCTGACTGGAGGTGAGAATGACGGGAATATTGAGGATTTTAGCGGTTTTGGCTAGCGCGATGGTGTTGCGAATGACCATGTCTAGAGGCAGGGTTTTGATCAGCTTCATGGTGCCGATCTGGTGGTCAATTAAGAGCAAAGCGGTATTTTGAGCGGTAAAGAGTTCGGTCATCATGTCCTCGTTTGAGTGTTAGGAAGTTGAATGTTGGACCGTCAAGGCAGGTTTTGGCGATTTTGTGGTTATTCAGCAACCCCAGAGGTAGCAAAGGCCGACCTAGGGCCGCACGGCCACTACTTCAATTTCGACCAGCCAGCCGGGGTTGACCAACCCGGCCACCTGCATAACCGATCGACTGGGCAGCTTGGGCTGCTCGGCGGTGCCAAAGAACTGGGTGTAGCCAGCCATAAACCCATCGAAATCCATCACCCCATCGGTCGCCGGATCGCCAACCAGAAAAACCTGCATTTTCACTACATCTCCCAGGGTTAAATCCAGCCCTGCGAGAATAGTTTGGATGTGGCTGAGAATATTGACGGTTTGGGTTTGGGTATCGCCAAAAGCCGTGATGGAGGTGGGTGTGGCGGTGGCATCAATCACCGGGGGAATCTGCCCACTCAGATAGATAAGGGTGGCATTGGCCGGTAGCTCGACCGCCTGGGAAATCGGCAGGGTGGAGTTGGGAATGGGGTAGCGGATGATGCTCTGGGCAAAGGAAGGGTGGGCGGTGAACCCGATCGCCCCGAGGGTGCTGAGCAGAGCAATAGCCCAAAATCCCTGACGGTGAAAGATGTGCCGAACGTCCAAATGATTCACGGTGAAACCTCTCAATTCAACTTGTGGTTCTGGTGAGTGATCTCAAAGGCAGGCGCTTGAGGACAGGGACAGCAGTGGTGCAGGGGCTGTGCCTGACGAGCCTGCTGCCCCAGTAAAACGCTGCCCAACACGACTACAACGCCCAGCAATTGCACTGGCGTCAGCGTTTGCTGCAAAAAGAGGTAGCCGATCAGGGTGGCCACCACCGGGCTCATTAACCCCAGGGCCGCCACCGCCGAGGTCTGGAGCCGCTGAATGCCGCGAAACCAGAGGGCGTAGGCCAGGGCCGTGCCGATCAGCCCCAGGTAGACAAAGCCCCAGAGATTCGTTCTAGACAGCTCGGTGATGGGGCCTTCGACCAGCAGGGCCACGGGCAGCAGCATGAGCCCACCGATCGCAAGCTGCCAGGCGGTAAACACAATTAGCGAGACGGGCGGCTGCCAGCGCTTGGTCAGCACGGTGCCCAGGCCCATGGCCACAGCTCCGGCGATCGCCGCCAGCAGCCCTACCGCATCCAGCCGGGCACTGGGGCCAAGCACCAGCAGCCCCACGCCAATAAAGCCTGCGATCGCCGCTATCATCGACGGTCTGCGCGGTCTTTCGCTCAAAATCAGCCAGGAAAAGAGCACCACCAGCAACGGCTGAATCGCCCCGGCGGTAGCGGCCACCCCGCCCGGCAGTCGGTAGGCCGCCACAAACAGCAGCGCCTGAAACACGCCAATATTGAGGCCGCCCAGCACCAGCATGCGCCACCACCAGATACCTTTGGGCAGCTTGCGCAGGCCCACGATCAGCAACAAGCCGATGGGCAGCGATCGCAGCGAGGCCACCAGCAGCGGATGGCCGGGGGGCAAAAATTCAGTGGCGACCGCGTAGGTGGTGCCCCAGGACATTGGGGCCAGGGCGGTCAGCAACACGTCGGAGAAAGCGCCGGTCGGAGTTGGGGCAGAACGAACGCCTGCCCCAGCGCGGGGTAGAACCATGGGATACGCGCACGGATAGGGTGAACAGCGCTACGCTACCGTCAGTGGCGGGTTGAAATCTTTCCCAAGCCTCCGATCGCTTGTCAATTCTTGCGGCCAATGTAGATTGTTAGAGCTGCTGGCGGTAGGCCCTGGGGGTGGTGCCGGTCTGTTTTTTGAAGACTTTAGTTAAATGGCTCTGGTTGGCGAAACCGCACTCCAGGGCAATGTCGGTGATGGAGCGCTGAGGCGATCGCAGGGCCTGCTTGGCCTTTTCGATGCGCTGCTGGCTGACGTACTGGTGAGGGGCCACCCCCATCGCCTGCTTAAACTGATTGGCAAAGTGGCTGCGGCTCAGCCCCACCTGGGCCGCCATCCTATCCAGGCTGAGTTCCTGACTGAGCTGGGCCTGAATGTATTCCAGCACCTGCTTCAGCTGGTAGGGAGCCAGGCCCGCGACGTAGGGGCGACTGGCGGGCGTCAGGTTGCAGTACTGGCGCAGCAGGTGAATGCCCAAAATAGACGCCAGCGATTCGAGGTAGAGCTTGTCGCCAAAGCCTTGATCGCTGGCGACGCTCTGCTCGATCTCGGTGAGAAACAGCTGCACCAGGTTCTCCAGCTTGCGATCGCGGGTCTTGACCACGGGCCGCAGCTCAATGCGGCCAGCGTTGACCCAGTCGGCCTCGCGGGCCACCCGGCTGAGAAATTCGGGTTCAAAGACGATGTGCAGCGTTTTGTCGATCGACTGCCAGCGGGTAAACGCGGAGCGCCCCGCCGGACAGAGGTAAAAGTCGCCGGGTGCCATCTCGCCGTCGTACTCGCCGCCCTCGTCTACATGGGTAACCTGCCGCTCGTTCTGCGACAGAAAGAACGTCAGCATGTGGTGGCTCAGCCCCTGGGGTGCATCCAGCCCGCCCGGCAGGTCGTGGCGGTAGTGCACCGTTAACCCTGGGTCAATAGGGATGGAGTGACGGGCGATCGCGGGCTTAGTCGCAAACAGATCCAGCGGATTAACAGGCATGTCCCTCGCCGCCAAAACAAGTTGAGGCCAGGGAAGCAGCCTTCCCTGGCCCCACGATAGCGTTGATCTGGGTCCAAAACCGTATTGTGGCGATCGCAAAGGCAATCGGGCGCTACTTCCAGGCCCGATTTTCGAGATCGCGCACCTGCCGCTCCAGGCGATCGAGGCGACCGCGCAGCTCATCCATTTCGGCCTGGCGGGGCACGCCCAAATCTTGCAGGGTATTGCGAAACAGCCGCTGAAACTGATCTTCGATCGCGCCGTTGCCCTCGTTGAGCTGAGCCATCACCTCATCCATCAGGGTTCTGGCCTGCTCGGGGTTAAACTTGCCCTCGCGCACCCATTCCTCGCTCACCTGCCTAACCCGCTCAGCCACCAGGGAAGTGGTGCCCACACCAATCATGAGCAGCTGGCGCAAAAGGTTATTGGTGTCCATTAGATCTCCTTGTTATGTCCCGGGCTAACGTGAGCAGGTTGCAGTTGAGCGAGGCTTTAAGGTCAGCTGCGAGGTTTAAGCGGATGCCTTAGACCTGAAACCTGAGCCCCTTCTCACGACTGATCATCACTCGTCTATTCTGTCAAAGATTTCTCTAGCCCCTGGGTATTGAAAGCCGTACCCAAGCCTGCCGGATGCCCTCAGCTGCCCGTTAGTTCATCGACCTTAGCCCGCACGGCCTGAATGTCTTGCCACATCAGCCACTTGGGGCTGCCTTTGTCGCGCGACGGGTTGCGCAGCAGGTAGGCGGGGTGAAAGATGGGCATGCACAGACGGCCTTCCCATTCCATCCACTCGCCGCGAATTTTGCTGATGCCTGATTTGATCCCCAGCAGTCCTTTGACCGCTGTAGCCCCGGTCAGCAAAATAATTTTGGGGTTAACCATGCGAATTTGCTCTAGCAGGTAGCCCTTGCAGGCGGCCACTTCCGCAGTTGTGGGGACGCGGTTTTCCGGCGGGCGACATTTGACGATGTTGCAAATGTAGACATCTTTGTCGGTGTCGAGCCGCACCGAGGCCAAAATTTTCTCTAAAAGCTGGCCCGACTTGCCCACAAAGGGTAGCCCCTGCTCATCTTCCTGCTGGCCTGGTCCTTCACCGATAATGAGAATTGGGGCGGTCGGGCTGCCCCGGCTGACCACCACATGGGTACGCGTTTCGGCCAGATCACAGCGCAGGCAGCCCCGACAGTGCGTGCCCAATGTTTCCAGGTCGGGGTAGATGCCGGGGGGAATAGGCACCGCAGCACTGGTGGGGATAGCATCAAAATCGACGCCGCTGGGGTCTGACTGGGCTCCCGCTGGAGCGCTCTCACCGGCATCGAATAGGGTAAATTGCTCGTCGGCCATCGGTTTTGGGGGCTACATCATCCTCTCAAGCTTTATTGTAAGGGGTCTCGGCCTGGCCCGGTCGTGGGCTCAGGCCGACGGTACTCGGGGCTAGCGTTGTATAGTAGAAAGCCAGTCAAATTCTGTCTATTGTCCAGGAGCCTCAGCCTTGACTTTTTCCGCCGAAGATTTTGCCAAAGCCCTTGAAGCCCACGACTACGACTTTCAGATGGGCAGCACCGTGCGGGGCACCGTGATTTCCTTTGCCTCTGACGGAGCAACGGTGGATATTGGCGGCAAGTCAGCGGCCTTTTTGCCCATCCGGGAAGCGGCGGTGCGGGCCGTTAGTTCCCTGGAGGGGGTGCTCGAACCCGGCGCTGAGTACTCGTTTCAGGTGATTCGCGACCAGGATGCCGACGGCCAAGTGCTGCTCTCGATTCGCAAGCTGCAGCTCAAGCGGCTGTGGGATAAGCTGGCCCAGCAGGCCGACGAGGGCGCGGTGCTGGATGTGAAGGTGACCGGCTACAACAAGGGCGGGGTGACGGTCGATGTGGAGGGCTTGCGGGGGTTTGTGCCGCGATCGCACCTGGGCCGCACCTACGAAAATTTAGAAGATGCCGTGGGCCAGCGCCTCACCGTGGGCTTTTTAGAAGTCAACCCCGGCGCTAACAAGCTGGTGATGTCGGCCCGACTAGCCGCCCGCAGCCAGGTGATGAGCACCCTGGAGCTGGGCCAGCTGATCCACGGCACCGTGGCCAGCCTTAAACCCTTTGGGGCCTTTGTGGAGTTCGACGGCATCAGCGGGCTGCTGCACATCAAGCAAATCAGCAAAAACTACGTTGAGTCGCTGCCGGCGGTGCTGAAGGTGGGCCAGCCCATTAAAGCGGTGGTCGTCGGTCTCGACCCCGATCGCAACCGCATTTCGCTCTCGACTAAGGTGCTCGAAAAGTACCCCGGCGAACTGCTCAAAGAATCTGAGGCCGTGTTTGAAGACGCCGAAAACCGCCTGGGCGACATCAGCCGCATGCTCGGCGATAGCGAGGCCTAACCCCAATGGGCACCGTTTGGGAACTCGACTTTTACTCCCGGCCCGTGCTGGATGAGAACCAGAAAAAACTGTGGGAAGTGCTGCTCTGCGAAGGCTTAGTCGATAGCCAAACCGACAGCGCCCAGACCTTTCGCTACAGCCAGTTTGTGCCCAGCAGCGAGGTCAACTCGATTACGCTCAAGGGGGCCATTGAGGCGGCGATCGCCGAGGCCACCAGCCAGGGCATTATGCCCCCCAGCCGCATCCGCTTCTTTCGCTACCAGATGCAGAACATGATTTTGCGTGGCTGCGAAGAGGCGGGCGTTCCGGCCCGGCCCAGCCGCCGCACGATGGCGCTACACGAGTGGCTGCGCGATCGCAACCAGAGCGTCTACCCCCAGATGGAGGGCTACACCACCGCCCCTTCGCCCTCAGTGGCGGCCCCGCCCCCCAATCCCCAGCCGCTGCCCGACGCTCTGCTGGGCCAGAAGTGGGCTTTTGTCACGCTAGAGGCCGCCGCCTTTGCCGACCTGCCTGAGTGGGATATCGGCTTTGGCGAAACCTTTCCCCTGGCCGATTTGGTCGCCAACACGCCTATTCCGGGTCTGCTGATTTTTTCGCCCCGCGCCACGGCCCTGGCCGCCTGGATGTCGGGCCTGGAGATAGCCTACTGGCGCATCGAGGCGGGCAAAAACCCCGCGATCGTGCTCGAAACCGGGGCCACCGACAGCTGGATTTTAGCGGGTTTGCCCAATGCCAAGTTGCTCTCCGAAGCTCAGGCCTTCGAGGCCGCTAAGGCCAGGGCCAGCCAGGTGCATTTCATCGGTGTTCAGACCAGCCCCGAAAGCGAGTCTTTTGCTGGGTTCTGGCTGCTGCAAGAGCTGCCGCTGGGGTAAGACGATGGCCGCACGAGAGGTTGCTCGATTCTCAGATCTCCAGGTTCTTGAAGAACCCGGAGATCTAGTGCTTTCTCCCTGGAGAGACTGGTGATGCAGGATTCTAAGCAATCGGCATTCTTGCAGAACCTAAGGAAGTGGCCCCACTGGCGCAATGTGGGCATCTACGCGCTGCTGCTGGCGATCGCCCTGGTGATGGTGTTCCCTCTCCTGTGGCTGCTCAGCACCTCTTTTAAGGGGCCAACCGAAAACCTGCTGGCCACCCCGCCCCAGCTGTTGCCCCAGCAGCCCACTCTGGCCAACTACCGTCAGGTGTGGCAGACCAACCCTTTTGGCCAGTACTTTCTCAACAGCACCGTTGTGGCGGTGCTAACGGTGGCGGCCAACCTGCTGCTGTGCTCGCTGGCGGCCTACCCCCTGGCCCGGCTGACCTTTGTGGGCCGAGACACCCTGCTGGCGCTGATTATCGCCACGATCATGATTCCGTTTCAGGTGGTGATGATTCCGCTGTACATTTTGGCGGTGAATTTGGGCCTGCGGAACACCTACCTGGGGCTGGTGCTGCCGTATTTGGCCTCGGCTTTTGGCATTTTTCTCATGCGTCAGGCGTTTCAGGGCGTACCCAAGGAGCTAGAAGAAGCCGCCCGTATGGACGGCTGCTCTGACTTGGGCATCTGGTGGAACGTCATGCTGCCCGCCACCCGCCCGGCCCTGGTGACGCTGGGCATTTTTGTGTTTATCGGCACCTGGGGCGAGTTTTTGTGGCCGCTGATTTTGCTCGATCGCCCCGAGCGCTACACATTGCCCCTGGGGGTGGCCCGGCTGGCGGGCAGTTTTTCGCTGGACTGGCGACTGATTGCGGCGGGGTCAATTTTGTCGGTGCTGCCTGCGATCGCGGTCTTCATTCTGCTCCAGCGCTACATTGTGCCCACCGAGACGGGCAGCGGCGTGAAAGGTTAGGAGCTTTGACCTGACGCAGACGATAACCCCTGACCTGCGGCTGATGTTGTTATACTACTAATCAGTAATAAATAGAGACTGCGCTCTACCCTCAGCTCCATTATTTATAGTCCTATGACCCTTTCTTCCTCGGTTTTGCCAGCGTCTAGTAATGGCGATGACTGTCAGTTGATGCGGCTGTCGCCCGAAACGCTGCAGCTGGTGGCCGACTTTTTTAAGGTGCTGTCGGAGTCGAGTCGGCTGCAAATTGTGTGCGCCCTGAAGACGGGTCAAAAAAACGTCACCGAAATTATTGAGGCTACGGGGCTGGGCCAGGCCAACGTGTCTAAGCACCTGAAGATCTTGGCCCAGGCGGGCATTGTCAGCCGCCAGCAGCAGGGCGTCTGCGTGTATTACCAAATTGCCAGCGTCTTTGTGTTCGAGCTGTGCGAGCTAGTATGCGATTCCCTATCGGCGCAGATTCAGCAGCAGTCTAAGAAAATTGCTCATCTGGAAGCGTTTCGTCAGGCTTAGGTGAATGGAGAGAAGCGATCGCGGCTGAACGGCCCAAGCTACAGCGTAGATTCCCCAGGGCGCGGCATTAATTTTGACTGAGCCGATTGTGAAATCAGCGCTGCCACATCCGCTCCTGTCCCCGGTCAGAGCAGGCAATACCCGATGCGCTGACCGTTAGCGCACCATTGATGACAGTCCGTAGGGTGACGCAGCACGACCTGGCTTTATCAGTTCCTTAGATTGATCGCCTAGGTTGATGCTGTGATTTATTTGACAATCACATTTGCAAGGCCGTTGTCTGTGAGGTAGCGGCTGATTGTTATGTTTGTGAGACCTACAGACTATGAAACTTAAAACCCTGGCCGTAGCGCTGTTCTCCGCCGCCGCCGCCGTTAGCCTATCTGTATCGACGGCCCTGGCCCAGGTTGCAGAGGTGAGTATTGATCTACTCAACGTGCGATCGGGACCTGGCACTAATTTTGCCGTGCGCGGCACCATACCCCAGGGAACGCAGGCCAAAATCATTCAAACCCAGGGCCTCTGGCTGTACATCGTCACCGGCCCCATTGAGGGCTGGGTGTATTCTGCCTATGTCACCGTTTTGGACCAGCCAGGGCCTGGGGTCGAGGCTCCGATCACGACCGTTATGGTCTGCAACGGCACCAACCGCACCACGGCCCGCGTCTACCGCCAAAACGGCGAGCTGAAGCTGCGGGTGCACGATCGCCTCGACAACCTGACCTGGCTCGATACCCCTGCCCGTATGGATACCAGCGCTGGGGCAACCAGCTACGTCAATATTCGCGGCGAACAGACCACACGAGTCTTGCAAAGCCAAAGCTCACCGACCAACTGCTCAATTCAAACCAGCAATCGCCCCTTAGAAACCGGCGTAGTAACCGAGATCGAGCAGCCCCAGTAGGCCATGCTGAAAAGGCTTACAGCCTGCCCTGGCTTTTAATGCGCAGATAGCTCTCGACCAGCGGCTCTGAGATCTGGTGGGCGGGGGCATCGAGCACCAGCACACCGCGTTTTTTGAGGCGGGCAAAGGCGGCTTCGCGCTGGCTGAGCAAATCTAGCGCCACCGCCCGCTGATAGGCGGCATCGACCTGGGCGGTGGGCTGGTGAGCCTGGTGGTCAATGGCCGGATCCCGTAACGTGATGCAGAAGGGCAGGTGGCGGGGGCGCAGACGGGCCAGGGCCGAGAGCAGTTCGGCGCTGGCGGTCTCATCCACAATGTCGGTAATGATTACCACCAGCGATCGGCGGTGCTGCTGCTGGGCGGCGTGGGTGGCGGCGGCCAGGTAGTCTGACTCTTCCAGCACCGGTTCGATCGGGGTAAGGCGCTCGATCATTTGCTGAAAGTTGGCCCGCCCGCCCTTAGGAGGAATCCAGGTGTGCAGGGTGCGATCGAATACGCCCAGGCCAACGCGATCGCCCCGACTCACCCCCGCCAGGGCCAGCGACAGGGCCGCATTCATGCCCCAGTCGAAGCGGGTCAGCCCCTGCACCTGAGCGGTCATCAGCCGACCGCGATCGAGCAGAATCAGCAGGGTTTGCTCGCGCTCCGGTTCCAGCACCCGCACCAGGGGCTGGCTGAGGCGAGCCGTGGCCTTCCAGTCAATAAAGCGGGGGTCGTCGCCCGTGCCGTACTCGCGCAGTTCGGCAAACTCGGTGCCCACGCCCATGCGCCGCTTTTGCTTGAGGGTGCCGGTCGCTTGCAGCGCGAGTTTCACAGAAAGCTGGTTGAGGCCGATCAGGTCAGGATAAACCGCTACGGTTTCGGCGGCGGGCACCATCCAGTCGGCCCAGGCCAGGCCCAGGGGGCTGCGCTGCTGGATTTGCAGATCGCCCCAGGCATACTCACCCCGCTGCTTGGGGTTGACCGAGAAAGCGATGGTCTCAGGCTCCTGGCCGTTGAGGGCAAGCTCCAGCGGCATGGGGGTACCGCCGAACTGGGTAGGGTAGTTGTCGAACAGGCGCAGGCGAACCGGGCTGGAGGCCTCCCCATGCAGCGAGATCGGGTTGTCGCGCCCGATGGATAGTCGGTGCAGTGGATCTCGCTTGATGATGGCGCGGCGGGTTCTGACCCGCAACCCATCCCAGACCATAACGGCCAGCACAGCCCCGTCGAACAGGAGCAGGGCCAGCAGGGCAGCGGCAAGACGATTGGGCGAGCCGAAGAAATTAGTCAACAGGGTGGCGACAACGCCGCCTGCCAGCAGCAGCCCGTAGGTGCGCCCGGTGGGAACGATCGCCATTAGCGGGGCACCGCCACACTGTCGAGCACGGACTGAATGACGCGATCGCAGCTCAGCCCGTCCAGCTGGGCCTCAGCCGCCAAAATCAGGCGGTGGCGCAGCAGGGGCATGGCCACGGCTTTCACATTGTCAGGGGTGACAAACGCCTGCCCCTGGAGCCAGGCGTGGGCTTTGCTGGCGGCCAGCCACTGCACTGTAGAACGGGGGGAGGTACCCAGCTCCAGATCGGGGTGCTGGCGCGTTTTGTGGGCCAGGGCCAGCAGGTAGTCGAGAATGGGTTCCTGCACGGGTATGGCTTTGACCGCCTGGCGAGCAGCGAGAATGTGCTTGGCGGCGGCGATTGGTTTTAGCTGGCCAATATCGAGCCGTTTGGCCTCAAACCCGGCCTGGGCGTTGAGCAGCATCTGCTTTTCTGCCGCTGGGGCCGGATAGCCCACCACCAGCTTAAACAGGAAGCGATCGAGCTGGGCTTCGGGCAGGGGGTAGGTGCCCTCAAATTCCAGCGGGTTTTGGGTGGCCACCACCCAAAACAGGTCGGGTAGGGGGTGGCTGGTGCCGTCGAGGGTGACCTGCTGTTCTTCCATGGCTTCGAGCAGGGCCGACTGGGTTTTGGGCGGGGTGCGGTTGATCTCATCGGCCAGCAGCACCTCGGTAAACACCGGCCCTTTTTTGAGGGTAAAGGTGCGGCTGGTGAGGTCAAAGACGTTGGTGCCCGAAATATCCGACGGCAGAATGTCGGGGGTGAGCTGAATGCGGCCAAAGTCGGCCTGAATTAGCCGCGACAGGGCGCGCACCGTCAGGGTTTTGCCGGTGCCGGGCACCCCTTCTAAAATCACGTGCCCCCCGGCCAGCAGGGCGACCAGCAGCTCCTGCACCAGGGGTTCTTGCCCCACCACCACGCCGTTGAGGGCTTTGCTGATTCGCGCGATCGCCGTCTGTAGGTCGCTCTGGCGATCGCTCTGTTGGTCACTCTGGCGCTCAGTCATGCCCGCTGGTGTCTCCTGTGCTATCGCCGGGGTAATGAAGGGATTGTACCCGCTGGAGCCAGTCGCGGAGCTGGCTTTCGGTTTTGGGCAGGGGCGGATTGAGGATCGCCGCCAGATCAATATTAGGACGGCCAGGCTGCTCATTCCAGGCCCTTTGCAGCTGCTCAATAGGCAGCAGGGTATGGCCCAGGCCCAGGTTCTTTTGCAGCTGTAGGCGCTCGGCCTGGCTAACGGTCTGCACCACAAAGTCGTGGCTGTTCGCCTTGTGCAGCACCCCGGCCAGCGCCTGAATGTAGGCTCGGCTGTTGTCGATGGTAGGGGCCGCCAGCGATCGCCGCTGCCCCAGCCTGCGGTTAAAGGCCAGCAATGCAATCAGCGTGACGACCAAAATTTGGGCAAGCAGAATGACCAGGGGCGTGCGGGCCAGATAGTTGAGCCAGCTGTCGCCGCCAACCTCCGCCGCGATCGCCTCTTCGTCCCGGTAGCCGTGCAGGTATTCGTCAATCCACACCCGCTGGCCTGCCCCCGCCACGAGCGCCGTCAGCAGGGCAAAATTGCCGGGCCGATCGAGGTAGGCATTGGCCCCCAGGTGAGGTGTGGCGGCGACAGTCACCGGCTTTGAGGCGATCGCCTGCTGCCAGACGATTGCGCCGTAGTCGTCTGCTAGCTCAACACCCAGCCTTGAGCCAGCGGTGTAGCGGCGGCGGGTATCGATCTGCACCGGGCCAGCCTGGCTCGACAGGGTTTGCGAAAAGGGAGCCGCCGTCGCTGGAGCCTTGACGCCCAGGATCACCAGCTGGTGACCCGCCTCAACCCAGTCAGGCAGCCAGGGCAGCAGCGCGGGCAGCTCCGACTCGTCAATGAACCCAGGCAGCACAGCCACCAGGGTTTCTGAGCTGGCCGAGTTTTGCATCAGGGTGACAGTCGCGTCTTCTGCCTCGCCTAGCCGTTTGAGCAAGTCATCTACCGGGCGCTGCCACCGCTGCACAGCAATGCCCTGCTGCTCTAGCGACTCATACCAGGCGCTGTAGCCCGCCGGGCCGCGATGCCAGGTCGAGCCGCTTTCCAGCGGGCTGGTGGCGGGGCCAGCGAACAGCAGCAGCCCCAGCAGCAGAGCTAACCCGAGCAGTCCCAGGAGTAAGGTACGGCGGTTGAAGGGCAGCGATCGCATTACGGCTGGGCGCGTCACGACTGGGCGATCTCCTGGTAGGCGCGGCGGCAGCGCTGGTAGGTTTCTTCAGTCACCTGGGCGTTGCCGTAGGTAATCCGCTCGTGGGTGCGAATCAGCAGCTCGTAGGGGCGGCTGGGGTTGGCGGTCAGGCAGTCTAAATATTCGCCGTCGGTGCGGCTGGGGCGGTAGAGCACGGTTTCGCTGTCGTTGAGCCGGGTCAGCCCCGCCATGTAGAGCGCTTTGCAGGCGGCAGCGTAGTCGCCCTGCTGAGCCAGCTGCTGGGCCTCGCGCCACCAGTAGGCCGCCTGCTTAAGAGCGGCCTCTGAAGCGGCGGTTTTCTGCGCTGCCCCTGGTCCTTTGGGCTGGCGCTGATTCAGGTAGGCGGTCAGACCCCGATACACCAGCCAGCCAACCCACAGAGCTAAAGCCCCAGCCAGCGCCCAAAACAAGACCTGGGCCAGAGGCTCTAGCCAGGGCCAGCGGGGTAGCGCGGGCGCATCTACATCGACGCGAGAAAACTGGTACTCAAACCACTCCCCCAGGTTTTGCCACCCCTGACGAATCTGCCAGGCCAGGGAATTGGTGCGGTGGGGAAGGTCGGCCATGGATGACAATCTGCCAAATCTGGCCCCATTATGGCTCAGAGATCGCTCGCGCTAACCTTAGAACCGAGGAGATTCAGGACGGGGTTTTTGACGCTTAATCCGGGGTCTCGATTTGAAAGCCACGATCTATTAACCACTGGTGTAAGACCTCAACATCGACCTCTTCGCCCTCGTCAATCACCGTTACCCACTGAGTAGGGTCGTCGAGGTCAGAAATGCGATCGATCGCGCGCACTTCGGCGGATCGCTTGGCTGAGGGCGGCTCCGCCTCGCCGTGGTGCTTCCAAATCAGGTAGTCCACAAAGTCTTGGCTGGTGAGCAGCTCGGCTTCTGAGAGATTGCCCAACTGCTGGGTGATGCGTTCGACCAGGGGGCCAGGGCGGTGTTTTGCATGGCCTGGGGTAATGAGGGCGCTAATTCTCAGTGTAGCCAGGAAGTAGATGGGCCGAACTGCGGCACTGTGATTAAGCCGATGATTGCCCCAGGCTGAACGGCTCAAAGCTTGCGCTCAAAGCCCTGATTCAGCCCAAGCACCATTGCCCATCACATAACTGGGATGCGCCCCATCCTGGGTCTACGCGTAAGTCACGAATTGATGAGGAACTGTTAACTGTCATTGGAGAATGTTTAAGAATTTTTCGCTGAGATGACCTCAGGCCTTGTGTTGGGGAACACAAGCAGATAGGCAACAGGGTTTAGAGGTTCAGATGCATGATGGCTGAGGTGGATGATCTAAGGCGATTGGTGCAGCAGCTACAG
Source organism: Nodosilinea sp. AN01ver1 (assembly GCF_050565655.1). Lineage (NCBI taxonomy): Bacteria > Bacillati > Cyanobacteriota > Cyanophyceae > Nodosilineales > Nodosilineaceae > Nodosilinea > Nodosilinea sp. AN01ver1. The sequence goes on from NZ_JBNXVS010000004.1 coordinate 97,219, forward strand.
GCTGAGAAGGCTGACCTGCAACACCAGGTAGCGACCCTGCGCCAGGCTAGCCAAAATCAGCCCCAGATCCCACTGCAAAAGGGGCAGAATGGCTCGCAGCGTCAAGCACCGCCCTTTTCCACCGCATTGCCCATAGCCGCTGACCCGCTGCAGGCCCAGTTTGAAGCGTTTGTCGCCCATGCGCCGGGTTTGTTTTGGATCACCGATGCCCAGGGCACGATGACCTATGCCAATCCGGCCTGGCTAGCGGTGGTCAACCTGACTGAGCAGGAAGCCATAGGTCACTCGATCGATACCCTGTTTCCTACCGCTTTGGCCCAGGCCTATCACCAAAATAACCAGTGGGTGCTTGACCACCAGGCGGTTTTAGAAACCCTGGAACAGGCCCTATTGCCCGATGGCACCACTAATACTTATTTAGTGCGCAAGTTTCCGGTGCGCTCTGCGGGAGCGGCGATCGCCTCGATAGGGGGCATTGCCATAGATATTACCGAGCTAAAACAAACCGAGGCGGCCCTGCGGGACAGCGAGGCTCGCTGGCAGTTTGCCCTTGAAGGGGCAGGCGATGGCCTGTGGGACTGGAATCTACAGACCAACGAGCTGTTTTACTCTCGCCAGTGGAAGGCGATGCTGGGCTACGAAGACCATGAAATTGGCACCAGCCTAGACGAGTGGGACAGCCGCGTACACCCTGACGACAGAGCCGGGTGCTACGCCGATATGGAAAAGCATTTTGATGGCGAGCGATCTGTTTACCAGAAAGAGTACCGAATACGCTGCAAAGATGGCAGCTACACCTGGATTTTAGACCGGGGCAAGGTCATGGAGCGGGACGAGCACGGCCAACCCCTGCGGGTGATTGGCACCCATTCTGATATCAGCGAGCGTAAGCAGGCAGAAATTCAGCGGGAGCAGATGGAAGAGCTTCTGCACCAGAGCGAAGCTACAAACCAGGCCATTCTCAACGCCATACCTGATTTGCTGTTGCGGATGGGACGCGATGGCACCTGCTATGACTTTCGTCCGCCATCGGCTGCCGCTGCTGGAACATTTCTCCCTATTCATCAACATCTGTCAGAGGTGCTACCCGCTGACTTACTGGCTAATCAACTAGAGCGCATTGAGCAAGCGCTAGCCACTGACACGTTGCAGATTTGGGAGCACGAATTTGAGAAGCATGGCCAGATGCTCTATGAAGAGGTGCGTTTAACTCCCTGTGGCCCTGATGAATGCCTAGTGATCGTGCGTGACATCAGCGATCGCAAAGCGATTGAAATCGCACTAGACGAGAAAATTGAAGAGCTAGACCGTTTTTTCTCGGTTTCTTTAGACCTGTTCTGCATTGGCGATACCAGCGGCTATTTCCGTCGCCTCAACAGCCAGTGGGAAAAGACGCTGGGTTACTCGGCCCAGGAGATGGCGGGCACCCAGTACCTCGACTATGTGCATCCTGACGATGTAGACGCTACGCTGGCGGCGCTATCTACGCTGCTAAACCAGCAAGAGGTACTGAACTTCGTCAATCGCTACCGCTGTCGCGATGGGTCTTACCGCTGGCTTGAGTGGCGATCGGTGCCCGTGGGCCACCTGGTCTACGGTGCAGCCCGAGACATCACCGATCGCGTGCAGGCTGAACTGGACCTCAAAAACACTAAAGACCAGCTCAATTTGGTGCTTCAAGCTTCCTCTGAAGGCTACTGGGACTGGAATTTGGAGACAGGTGACATCTACTTCTCGTCTCAGTGGAAAGCGATGCTGGGCTACGCCGACCACGAGCTGGAAAACAGCTTGGCCATGTGGGAATCCGTCATTTTTACCGACGACCGAGACATTGCCCTGCGCCTCATTGACGCCTACAACAGCGGCAGGGTGAAGGAATTCTCAATTACGCAGCGGTTTCACCACAAAAATGGCTCTACCGTCCATGTGCTCTCCCGCGCTATTCGCCTCAAAGATGCCCAGGGGCAGGTGGTGCGTATGGTGGGTAGCCACCTGGATGTGACAGCTATGGTGGACATACAGGCAGCACTGCAAACCTCAGAAATGCAGCTCGCCAGCGTGCTGAATAGCTCCCTCGACGGCATTATGGCCTTTGCGGCGGTGCGCGATGAGACAGGCACGATCGTCGATTTTGAGTGGCTGCTCAGCAACCCCTCCGCCTGCACCACGGTGGGGCGCACAGAAGAGTATCTGATGGGTAAGCGCCTGCTCGATGAGCTGCCCGGCAACAAGACCGATGGGCTGTTTGACCTCTATGTGCAGGTGGTTGAAACCGGAGAACCTGTGCAGCGGCAGTTTCATTATCAGCACGATGGCATCGATACCTGGTTTGAGAATATGGCCGTCAAGCTGGGGGATGGCTTTGCCGTAACGTTTAGCAATATCACGCCTCTAAAGCAGTCTGAGCAGGCGTTGCAGCAGGCCAACGAACAGCTAGAAAGCCGCCTCAATGAGCTGAAGCAGCGCAATAAAGACATGCGGCTTTTGAGAAAAATGAGCGATTTTCTTCAGACCTGTCCGTCGGTAGAGGCGGCCCACCAGGCTCTGTCGGACCTGGTGGCACCGTTGTTTCCGGGCAGCAGTGGCGGATTTTTTATGTTCAGCGATGTCCGTTATCGAGTTGAGCGAGTTGCGGCGTGGGGCAAAGCGCCATCTTCCGTGACAGAGTTCATTCCTCCCGGCTGTTGCGCTCTGGGTGAGCGAGACTTGCATCAGGTTGACCTCGCCTGTTTGGGCCTGAAATGCAGCCACGCCGAAAGTAATCAGGCGATCGCAACTCTGTGTCTGCCCCTGCTGGCTCAAAACGAACCGCTGGGCCTGTTTTACCTCAGTGCTCCCCACATCTCTGAGCCAGTGCGATATTTGGCCAATATTGTGGCCGAGCAGCTATCGCTGGCGCTGGCCAACCTGCACCTGCGCGAAACCCTAAAGCAGCAGAGCATTCGCGATCCGCTGACCGGACTGTTTAATCGTCGCTACTTGGAGGAATCTCTGGCCCAAGCCATTAAGGAGGCACAGCGACACCAATACCCGATTGGGGTGATTATGCTCGACATCGACCACTTCAAGCGGTTTAACGACACCTATGGTCATGAGGCGGGCGATCGCGTGCTGCAGGCGGTGGGGCAGCTTTTGCTCGACAGCGTCCGAGGCTCAGACATTGCCTGTCGCTACGGCGGCGAAGAGATGATTCTGGTGCTGCCTGGGTCGTCCCCTGAGGTCACCCTGGTGCGGGCTGAGGAAATTCGTCAGGTGATTGGCCAACTGCAGCTGAGCTACGAGGGGCTTGCCCTCGGCACCCTGACGACATCCGTGGGCATCGCTAGCTACCCTGCCCACGGCCTGAGCGAGGGAAACGTCATTCGGGCTGCGGATGCTGCCCTCTACCAGGCCAAAGCTCAGGGCCGCAACCGGGTTGTCGCGGCGACGGTGCCTGCGGCAAAAGTGGCCCGTCGCTGCGGTGCATCCTCAGCCTGAGATATATCCTGACAGTAGGGGGAGGCCAGGTAGATAGTAGGTATCAGGCACTACCTCTTCCCAGCTCGGTAGTGGGTTTTTACAGAGTCATTCAAGGTCTATATGGCACAGGCAATAGTGAAGCGATTGGCATCGAGTTCGTTGGCTCTAGGGACTCTAATGGCGAGCATTACGGCGATCGCTCCGCCCAGTCGCCTCAACCCGGGGCTACCCCCGGCCCAGGCCCAGTCTACAGTAGATGAAGCCACGACCATTCGGGTATACGATCAGGCCAGCCCGGCGGTGGTGGCTATCAACACGCGCACTGGCGGCGGCAGCGGCAGCATTGTCGATGCCAGCGGTTTAATTTTGACCAATGCCCACGTGGTAGGCCGCGATCGCGTCGTCACTGTGCGCCTGTCCGACGGGCGCACCTTTGAGGGCGACGTCGTCGGCTACGGCCAGGACCGTCTCGACCTGGCGGCGGTGCGGCTGCGGGGCAACCCTACGGGCCTGCCCACCGTGCCCATTGCGCCGCTCAACTCGGTGCGGGTGGGCCAGAGCGCCTTTGCCATTGGCAGCCCCTTTGGGCTTCAGGGCACGCTCACGGTGGGTATTGTCAGCCGCATCGACACCGAGCGCAACGTGATTCAAACCGACGCCGCCATTAACCCCGGCAACTCGGGGGGGCCACTGCTCAATAGCAGCGGTCAGCTAGTTGGCGTCAACACCTCAATTTTTACCACCAGCGACAGCGGCGGCAGCGTGGGCATTGGCTTTGCCATTCCGGTCGATGCGGTGCAGACGTTCTTGGCCTCGGTGCGAGCCGGTACGGCCACCGCTTCGGCCCCCGCCAGCCGCATCAACCGCGAGCCTGCCGCGATCGCAGCGGGCGCAACGGTGCAGGGCCAGCTCGACGACAGCAGCAACGTGCTGCCCGACGGCAGCTTCTACAACCCCTACCGCTTTGAGGGACAGGCCGGGCAAACCGTCACCATCGACATGAGCAGCCAGGATGTTGACTCCTACCTGATTTTGCTCGCCCCCGATCGCGACGACTTTTCCATCCAGGACGACGACAGCGGCGGCAGCCTCAACGCCCGCATCTCCACGCAGCTGCCCTACACCGGGTCGTACCTGATTTTGGCCAACACGGTCTCCCAGGGAGAATCGGGCCGCTACCAGCTGCGCCTGAGCCAGGGCGGCGGTGGCCAGGTCAGCAATGGACAGGCCCCAACTCGGCCCAGCGGCGTGGGTCTGCGGCAGCAGGGGGCGCTGGGACCGGGCGATCGCACCCTGCAAGACGGCTCCTACTACCAAGAATTCACCTTCCAGGGCCGAGCCGGCCAGAACGTGCTGATTAGTCTCGAAAGCCCCGACTTTGACACCTACCTGATTTTGGTCGATGACGCCCGCAACCGCGTGGGCGAAAATGACGACGCCAACCCCAACACCACCAACTCGCAGATTGCCGTCCAGCTGCCCCGCGACGGCACCTACAGCGTGCTGGTCAACAGCTATCAGCGCGGCGGGCGCGGGCGCTATTTGCTGACGGTAGAGTGATCCTGAATCCGAGTTTGGCTGCACCCGGTTGGCAGGGGCATTGCAGTGCAGTGCCCCTACGAGACCCCTGTTGAGACCAGGTCAAGGCGTTTGCGATCGCTGGGGTTGTGGCTGGCTCTCGCGCTGTAGGGAACCGTAGTACGATCGCCAGCCGCCATAGGCTGAGATCTCCCGCTGGCCTTCGCACAGCACGGGTTCGCCCAGCACCCCCAGCACCGTTTCGCCCGTGGCCAGAGTCACTTTGCCAATGCTCAGCCCCGGCGGCTCCTGCAGCAGCACCTGCACCAGCCCCGCCGGGGGCACCTGCCACACCTCCAGGGCAACGGCAACCCCGCCATCGCTCACCCGCACCATCGCCGGGTGAATGTCGTCGATTGACCACAGCCGGTAGTCGGGGGTGGTGGCCGTCTCGCAGAGAAACTCGGCCCCTACCGCCAGCAGGTTGGTGTTGAGCGCCAGCCCCCGCATCAGGGTGCCGTTGACCGCTAGCTTGATCCCCTCCGCCATGGTGGCGCACTCCTCTTGGTGATGACCTACCTAAAACTTATCCGCAAACCAGGTTTCTGAGGCCAAAATCCAAAGGTTACAGGGCGTTGTCGAATAGGTTCTACTGTAGCCCAGGCTGATTCTTTAGATTCGGCTGGAAACGGCCTTGCTGTCGCGATAGCATAGGGGTAAGACGTGAATTTTTGTAACACCCTTGGCCTCTGCCCTACAGCCCTTAATTGACCCAGCGGTGCCCTGCGGCTGGCACGCCCTCCACCCCCGCTGGCAAGCCGGACAGCCCACCGTGCAAAAAGGGCTGCCCCACGACCAGCTCGCCCCTGCCTGGCAGATCCTGCTGCTGGGGGATGGCTCACCGACGCGCCACCTGCAGCTGCTGACGCGCGATCGCACCGAAGTCGACGTGATCGATATGTCTCCCGTGGGTATGGATCTCGACGGTGCCCCCGATATTATCCGCGTGGTGCCGGGTCCGCGCCTGCGCCGTCAGGTGTGGCTGCGCACCGCCTCAGGCCAGCGCCTCGCCTACGCCACCTCCTGGTGGGAGGCCAGCCACGTCGATGAGTATCTGCAAAACAAGTCGCTGCCGATCTGGGCCAGTCTGGCCCGCCTGCGCACCGAGCTGTACCGCGACATTCAGGGCCTTTACTACGGCGATTCGGAGGCGCTAGAAGACGCCTTTGGCCAGGCCGGGCCGTTTTGGGGGCGGCACTACCTGTTCTGGCACCGGGGCAAGCCTCTGACGCTGATTTATGAGGTTTTTTCGCCGTATTTGACCCGCTACCTGGGGCCGATGCAGAGTGGACCAATGGTGGGTGAGTAGGTGGGTGGGTGAGTGGATGGGTAGGTGAGTGGATGGGTAGGTGAGTGGATGAGAGGATAAGGGAGGTGGGACGTAGGGTGCATAACGCTGAGGCGAGGCTCCGCCCGCGCGTTAGCAATGCACCACCAAGAAAAATCTCTAGGCCCAGTCTTGGCCATTCCCCGGCGAAGGCGGCAGGTAATTCGGCATGCCTGGCTCAAAGTAGGCGTCACGGCTGGTGCGGGCGGGCTCGACCCAGACCTGGGTACGCAGGGGGCCGTAGCGCTGGCGCAGTAGGGCGTCGATCTGTTCGCCGATCGCCTCGGCGGCCTCCACAAACTCGGGGTGCAGCACCAGGTGAATTTCGATCCAGACCTGGCGGCCCACCATGCCCCGCGATCGAATGCGGGTACAGCGGGTGACGCCGTCGACCTGGGTGGCAATGTGGGCAATGGCCTCGGGGGCGATCGCGGTCGGGCGCAGCAGCATGGGCAGCTGGTCGTTGAGCACGCGCCACAGGCTGCGGGCCACCAGGGGCAGCAGCACCAGGGCAAAGGTCGGGTCGAGCCAGCGCTGATTTTGCCAGATCGCCAGCAGCACCCCCACCATGACAATGCTCAGCCAGGCGTCGGCCAGAAAGTGTTTGGTATTCAGCTTTAGAGCCTGGCTGCTGAGGCCACGGGCCTGGTAGCTGGCGTAAATGCCCAGGGCCACGTTGAGAATGACCATGGCGGCTGTAAACCGCAGCACCCGAGGGTCGATCGCCACCGGGAACGGGTTCTCGGCCCCGGTTAGACTGCTGAATAGCTGCCCCAGGGCAATGAACAGCAGGCTGACCCCGGTAAAGCCCAAAAAAGCGCACAGCATGAGGGTGCCCGCCACCTCGGCTCGTCCGTGGCCCCACACCTCGCGGCCCATCTGGCGCTGGGGTGAGGTCACAGCCACCAGGCTGAGCACCGTGCTAAAGCCATCGACCAGGGTGTGCAGCGACTCAGCCAGCAGCGTCAGCGACTGAGTGGCCCATCCCCCAATGGCCTGCACAGCCAGCAGCAGCAGAGTCGCCCACAGGGTTGTCAGCAGCAGGCGATAGCTAATGCGGCGTTGATACTCGCCCTCGTTCATGGGCCACCGGGCTCAAGGTCTGGGCTCAATGGTACTGCACGGGGTGATTCCGAAAGCAGTCTTATCGCGCTGGCCAGTTCGCTTAGGACATCGGCAATGGTCAACGGCAAAAATTGGGACGGCAAACTGGCTATAGCAAACGCAGCTGCTGGGCCGTTTCTTCAAGAGCAAGGCTATCGATGTCGTCGAGAGACAAATCAACGTCGTCGAGGGGCACCTCGGCGTCGCTGTCGTCGGCCATCAGGGCGGCGGCAGCAGTTAGCATGCTCTCGGCGATATCGCCGAGGTCGTTGCGGTTGGCCAGGTAGGCGCTCAGGGCCGTGAGGGGGTCGAGGCTGCTGTCGGTGCCCAGCTCGGGCAGGCGGCTGCGGCTGGTTTGGGCTTTAAGCTCAGGCTGCAGGCTGTAGGTGTGGGCGGCGGCCAGGGCAGTTTCGAGGCTGCTCTGGTCGATCTGGTCAACCTGGTCAGTGCGCAGGGTGTAGAGACAGCGCACTACGGCATCGGCAATGTCGGCTCTGGCAATGGCCTGCTCTAGCCGGGTTTGGGGAGACTCGGCCTGGGTGAGATCGACCTCAATGGTTTTAAAGGGGCGCACCGGCAGGGGGCAAAATTCGGCCTCGGCCTGTCCTTTGGTTACCTGCACCAGCAGGTAGCCCTTATCCTCGGTTTCTTCACTGAAGTCAACTCGCTCGATGCTGCCGGGGTAAATCATCAGGGGCTGCTGGCAGAGCACCTGGTGACGGTGAACGTGGCCCAGGGCCACGTAGTCAAAGCAGGGCCGGGCCAGCATGGCCATAGGGATGGTAAAGCCGCGCCCGGTGGCCAAAAACCGCTCGGCTCCGTAGCTGGCGGTGTCGACCATGGCGTGGGCCAAAAGAATGGCGGGAATAGCGGGGTCGAGGCGGCGAATTTCGCCCTCTAGGGCCACCCGCAGGCGCTCCAGCAGCAGCTCGTTCACCTGGGTCATCGACAGACCTTCGGTTTCGGGCCGGGTGAGCAGGGTCGATTTGGTCAGCCAGGGCAGGGTGACCACCTGCACCGGGCCGCTGCGGGTGTCGATGCGGTGGGTTTCGAGGCGATCGCCCACCACCACATCTGGCACGCCCAGCGTTCTGTAGATGGAAAGACTTGCCCCTCCCAAGCCCTGGGCATGCTGGTCGTGGTTGCCCACCAGCAGCACAGCGGGAATGCCCGCCGCCGACAGCCGACAAAACTGGCTGGCTAGGGCCTGCTGCACCAGGGGCGGCGGCGTGGCATCAGGGAAGGCGTCGCCGCCAAACAGCACCAGATCGACCGATTCGGCCAGGGCGCGATCGATGCAGCGGGTGAGGGCGGCAATGAAGTCTTCCAGGCGGGTGTTGAGGCCGGTTTCGGGATTGAGGCGACCGTGGGCAAACCCGCTGCCCATGTGAATATCGGACAGGTGAAGGAGGGTGATCATGGGGCCATGATAGCGGCTAGAAAGGGTTCAGGGGGTAGGGTTTCAGGCCATTCTCAAACCTTATACCCTGCACCCTACACCTTTCACCCTCTAGCCGCCCAAAATAAACAGGCCCAGCATGGTGGCGCTGTTCCAGGCGCTGTGCAGCACCATGGGCGAGAGCAGGTTGCGCGATCGCGTATATACAAACCCCAGAATGGCCCCCAGCACGGTCAGCGGCAGCACCTCCGACAAACTCAGGTGGGCGGCGGCAAAGATAAAGGCGCTCAGGGCGATCGCCCAGCCCGTCGACAGGTAGCGGGTCAGCGAGGGCAGCAAAAAGCCGCGAAATAGCGCTTCTTCAAACAGGGGAGCCGCGATCGCCGCCGTCGCAAAGAACACCAGCAGGGCCACGCCGTCCTGCTCTTCCAGCACGGTTTGCAGCAGCGGGTTGCTGCCCCCCTGCCCCTGCCAAATCTTCTGGTTGAGCAGGGCCACGCCAAACATCAGCGGCAGGGCCACAAAATAGCCGCCCAGGCCCCACAGCAGCCCCGACCCTGAGGCTTTGATGCGAAACATATCTTTGGGAATCGGTTGGTAGGGGCGAATCGACCACCACAGCACGCCCAGCGACCCCGCCGCCATCAGCAGGTAGTACACCAGCGAGAAAATCGCCTTACCCCGACTGCTGAGCCCGGCCCCGCCCAGGCCCAGCCCCCCCAGCACCAGGGGCAGCAAAATTTGTCCCACAAAGAAAAACCCGGCAATCAAGACCTGCCAGATTGTTTCAGCCGTCCAGGGCACCTCCCAACCGCGCCCGGCGTTGTGCTGCAGCACCGACTGGCTGCCCCGCAGCACTCGCTGTGCCCCCAGCCAAATCAGCAGCCCCAGGCCAATCACGGCCCCCAGGGCCGGTACCGTGCTCAGCAGCACCAGCTTAACCAGTTTGTTCTCAGCGGTCGCCTGCTCCTGGGCCTGCAGCTGAGCCAGACGGTCAGCGCTGGAGCTGTCGCCAGATCTGTCGCTGGTCTGAGCCTGAATCTCATAGACCTTTTCAAGGGCGCGGTACTCAAACCAGCCGTCTAGCGTCTCCTGAAGCCACACATCATCCCCCGGGGCGATCTGCTGGTCTTGCCACAGCCGAATTAGCGTGTCGGCAGTGCGCATGGCTGAAGCAGCGGCGGTTTCGCTGTCGCGTACCTGCTGCCAGCGACGAATGGCGGCCTCGGGCTTACCCTGGTAGACCTCCATCAGGCCCAGGCGGATATCGAGCCGATCGATCAGCAGCTCCTGCTGGGTGAGCGCGGTTTGTACCCGTCGCGCCAGGGGCTTGCCCGCGTTGGCTTCGTCGGCCAGAGAACCGTTGGCGGTTGGAGCGGTTTCGGCTTGGAGCGATCGCCCCTCGACCAGCCCTTCAGCGGCCTGCTGACGCACCTCTTCATACTGTTTTTGGGCGGTGGCAACCGGGTCTTTGCCCACCAGCCCCTCGCGCAGCGTCTGCCACTGGTCAGCGGGCAGCCCCTCCCCATCCCAAGCGCTGCCCTCTAGCAGCAGGTCGGTTTGGTAGAGCTGTAGGCGGCTGGCCACCTGCGGCTCTTTCCAGCTGCTCAACAGCGATTGCACCACCACTAGCCCAACCAGGGCTGTCAAAACAATTAAAACCAGGCGTTTAATAGACAGCCAGGGCCGGTTCGAGTCGGGTTCAGAGGTCATGGGCCAGTAATTAAAGGTCAGCAGCGAAAAACGCTACCTTTCCATTATTCCACTGGGTTTACCGAAGGGTGAACTGTCGGCGATCGCCCCCGGCTAGGAGTGGGCTGGCTTGGGCAGGGCGTATTTAGCCACAGCCAGCCAAATCAGCAGCACCCCGGCCATACTCAGTGCCGTCCACCGCACGGCAGGAATATCGCTCTGACGCACCGCGATCGCCACAAACGCCCAGACAAGCACCAGCGTAAAGGCCACATCGCAGCGGCTGTAGATCACTGCTGCGCCAATCAGCGCCGCCACCGCGATCATCGCCACCGTCCAGGTTACCGACGAAATTCCCCAACCGCCCCAGGCCGAGGCGTAGAGAGCAGAGGCGATGTTGACGACGGTCGCTACCGAAATCCAGCCCAGGTAGAGGCTAAAGGGAATGTGGGCCATCCAGCGCCGCTGCCGGGAGACGCGAACTCGGCCAACATCCAGCGTAGTGTAAATGCCAATCAGCGCCAGCAGCAGCGCCACCATCGCTAAAACTGACCAGCCAAACTGCTGGGCGGTAAACAGCAAAATCCAGACGGTTTGCACAATGCAGGCAAAAATTAGCAGCCCGTTGACCCGCTGAATGTACGGCTCTCGTCGCCGTTCGGGGTGAAACTGATAAATTACGTAGGCAAACAACCCCAGGTAAATCACTCCCCAGATAGCAAAGGCGTAGCTGGCAGGGGTAATCAGCACCTCGCTCAGAACCGTGTTAGAGATTTCACCGATATTGCGACCGCTAGGGGGGAAGCGGTTGAAGAGGGTATTGAAGACTACGGCAGCCACAATGGCGATCGCCGCCGCGATCGCCAGACCAGTGCCAGAGTTAGAACGTTGGGGAGTATCCATGGACCTGCGGTTAGGTAGCGTAGCCCTATCCTCCCTTGAGCGAGGCCTTAACGCTACTCCCCCCGGTCAGAGTCTAACCCCAGGGTGAAAAGATCGAGGCGCTGCTGAACATAGGTACGCGTTAGAGAATCAACGCCTCTTGTGGGGCAAACGGTCGTTTGCCCCTACTTGTCATCAAGCAGGTCGTCGGCCTCGTCATCGGGTTCTTCAACGACAACGGGCGCACCGTTGATAGAGAGCTTTTCGCGCACCTGGGCTTCGACCCTGGCGGCAAAGGCGGCATCTTCGATCAGGCGCTGCACGGTGTTGTCGCGGCCCTGGCCAATATTGTCGCCCTCGTAGCTGTACCAGGCCCCCTTGCGGGTAATGACCTCGGTTTGCTCAGCCAAATCGACCAGACAGCCCATGGTCGAAATGCCCTGGCCAAAGAGAATATCGAACTCGGCAATGCGGAAGGGCGGAGCCACTTTATTTTTGGCCACCTTGACCTTGGCCCGAATGCCGTACTCTTCGGTGCCCTTTTTGAGGGTTTGAATGCGGCGAATATCGAGCCGCACCGAGGCGTAGAACTTGAGCGCATTACCGCCGGTCGTCACCTCCGGGTTGCCGTAGGAAATACCAATTTTTTGCCGCAGCTGGTTGAGAAAAATAACCGTGCAGTGCGACTTACCAATGCTGCCGGTGATCTTGCGCAGCGCCTGGCTCATCAGGCGAGCCTGCAGGCCAACGTGGGCATCGCCCATTTCGCCCTCGATTTCGGCGCGGGGCACCAGGGCCGCCACCGAGTCGACCACCACCACATCAACCGCCGCCGATCGCACCAGCTGATCGACCACCTCCAGACCCATTTCGCCGGTGTCGGGCTGGGAAACCAGCAGCTCGTCAATATTGACCCCCAGCGCCTTGGCATAGACCGGGTCGAGGGCGTGCTCGGCATCCACAAAGGCGGCAACCCCGCCTGCCCTCTGCACCTCGGCCAGCGCGTGCAGGGCAACGGTGGTTTTACCCGAGCTTTCGGGGCCGTAGATTTCAATGATGCGACCCTTGGGCAGGCCGCCCCCCAGGGCCAGATCCAGGGTGAGAGCGCCAGTGGGAATAGTTTCGACCGTCATCCGACTGGCTTCGCCCAGACGCATGATCGAGCCTTTGCCAAAGTTGCGCTCAATCTGGCTGAGCACCATAGTGAGAGCTTTCTGCTTTTCGGTGACGTCGTTGTTTTTAGATGCCATAGCTGCCTGGGGATAAAACGGAATTGCGATCGTGAGCGAACTGGCGAAGGGTAGCGGGGCGGGCGAATGCAGAGAAATAGGTTGGCCTGGGGCCGTAGTTCAAACAATGCCCCTAGTAAACCCCACTTCAGCTGAGAAGTTTAGTCGTCCTGGGGCAAAAAGGTCTACTGGGGTCTGTCTAATTGGGGCTGCCTGCTGGGGGCAGGCCTGGCGTAAGGAAGCGGTAAAAAGGTGCTGTTGACTGGCGTTGTCTTTGCTTGACTAGTATAGTACTCTTGAACCAAAATAGGTAGTCCTAAAGGCGCAGGCCATCAGCTGTGTCTAAGCATGGTCGTGGTGTGGGCTACCGTTGGCGTAGAGCCAGTGCAGGTGGACTCGCGAACGATTAGAACCGGTTCGCTCAGGCGGCGCTAACCCCAGCAGGCACGGATTGAGTCACAGATTAAAGGGGCCAATACCGATGGATACAGGTCGTTTAATTCACGTTTCGGTATTCCCTGGCTGGGTGGCCGGGGTCACGTACCATCAGGGGCTGGGGTACCGCTGCTGGGTGATTAACCCCGAGCTGGCGGTGCTCAACGACGGCGAAGTCTACCCCAGCAGTGAGGCGGCGATCGCCGCCGGGCGTCTGTTCATTCATCACTCTACCGGGGCTGAACCCGATCGGGGCAGTAAGGGATAATCAGCAGAGCTTTAACGCCAACTTGGGGCTGTCATCAATTAGCTGCTAAACGGCCAAAGTCAAGGTTTACAGCCCCTAGCCTGTGCTTGGGGTCGGGCGTGGCAAAGCTTGATAATATTGGGCTTTTGGCCACAATTGATGACACGCCCTTGGGGCAGCTGCGCAGAGTCGAAGCTGCCCTCAGACTGTATGGAGTTGAAGCCGTCCCGAGTTGGAGAACCCGATGGAATATTTTCTGGCCCAGGCGGGGGTGGCGGTATTTGCCGTTTCTGGGGTGTTGTCGGCAGCCCGCCAGCGCCTCGATATTTTTAGCATTGTGGTGGTGGGTCTGTTGACGGCAGTCGGCGGCGGCACCCTGCGGGACGTGATTCTCAACGTGCCGGTCTTTTGGCTGCTGGATCTCACGGCGTTTTGGGTGGCCCTGGGCGCATCTTTTGCCACCTTTGTGGGCATTCGCTTTATTCTCAAGCTGCCGCTGCGGCTGCTCTCCTATCTCGACGCGATGGGCGTGGCCCTGTTTGCTGTGCAGGCCATTGATAAGACGCTGCTGTTTGGCCATCCTGCAGCCGTGGCCGTGGTAATGGGTCTGATTACCAGCATTGCCGGGGGCATTATTCGCGATGTGGTGACCCATCGACCCACGCTGCTGCTGTCGCGGGAGCTATACGCGACGCCGATTGTGCTAGGGGGCATTCTCTACGTGGTGATGCTGCACCTGATGCCTTCACCCGTCTGCCGCTTTGTGGCTATGGGGGTAATTTTTGGCATCCGGGCGATCGCAATTCGCTGGCAGCTGTTTTTGCCCCTGCGACTGACCCTCAAAATCGATCTCAGCGAGGACAACCCTTAGTTTTCAATGCTGGCACTTTGCAGAACTTTAGCTGCTCGGTACTGCTAACTCAGAACAAGTCACCTGAGAGGGTTTGGTAGATAATCTCCAGACCTGAGTTTGGTGAGGGTGTACTGGGCTAGCGAGTGGTTCTGATGGCTTTCGAGAAGCGGCAATTTGTCAGGCTCAGCTTCTTTAGATTGTGTTAATTCGTTACCCCTGCGATCGCTTAATCCGCTACAGGCCTGTATGTTTGAAACATCGTCATATGGGCTTGGGGTGCACCACAATCTATGAACAAGAAACGGTTGTCCTGCGTTTTTTCAGCGTTTGTCCTGGCTCCCGCAACGCTATTGCTAAGTAGTTCAGTAGCTGGTCAGGAGACTGGGGTCAAAATTGTCAATCAAACCCCAAAGCCGCTGGTGGGGCTGTACGCAGTGCCTTCTGGTCAGACTAATTTTGGCCCCAATCAGTTGGGGAGAGAGGCGGTTGAGCCCAGGGGCTCCCTGCTATTTCAGCGATCGCCAGGCAGCTGCGACTACGACTTTTTAAGCGTGTTTAGCGATGGCGAATCTGTCGCTGATTACAGCGTCAACGTCTGCGCGATCGACGGCGGTACCTACACCCTGTTTTCACCTGAGAGCGAGGGCGGCAAACTGGTGGTATTTAACGGCACCACCAGTGCCCTCCAAGAAATTCTGATCGAGGGCGCTAGCCTGAATCAGCAAGCCCCTGCTGCCGAGCAGAACCCAGCGGAGGAGGGGCAAGAACTCGATCCTGAAGCCGAGCAAAATTCTGACAGCGGCGATGCCCAGGCGGCCCTGTGTGAACAATTTAGCTCACCGACCGTGCGCGAGGTTTGCTACGAAGCCCTGTACGAACTGACGCAAATGGACGACGAAGTTGACCTCGAACCGTCGGACAATGGCAGCCTGAGCGAAGGCAGGAGCACCCGCGTTGAATCGTCGAGAAACTGTACCGATGGCACCTGTGACGAGCGGTTTCTCAGGGAAGTGGGCCTGCTGGGTAGCTATGCCATTCGGCCCCAAACAGAAGCCTGGATTTTGACCGATACAGCCGATTTGAGCTGTGCCACCATTCAGCGGTATGACATCACTGCTACCTTTGCCAACGGCCAGCAGGAGAAGAAACTGGGGGTAAATTTATGCGATCGCGACAAGATTACATTTGGCCAGCCCCAGCAGGGTAAACCCCGCCGCCTTACCATTGTCAATGCCACTGACCAAAGCCCCACAGACAAAGATTTGGTGCTTCAGGAAATTTACATTACCCCGCCCCAAAGCACCTCCTGGGGCTACAACCTGCTGGAGTCTCGCGCCATTGCCCCCGGCAGCGCCGATCAGGTTGCCTTTGTAGACACCACTGACCGATGCATTCACGATGTGCGCGCCGTGTTTGTCAACCCGAACCGGGTGGAGCACCTAGAACCGGTGCTGTGGCCAGGCATTGATCTCTGTAATCTCGACAACAATACGCTGGTGTATGGCCTCGAAAATCAGGCCCACCGAGGCGCTGATCGACCTGCGATCGCGGCTCCAGTTCAGGCTCACGCTGTCAAACAGCTGTCGCGAAGCAAGTCAGAGGTGTGCCTATCGTCGGCCAATAGCCGGGTGTGTCAACCCGCCCGCCGTCGCAGTGACCCACCTCGACGGCCCTGGTGGCGAACCTGGCGACGGCCATGATGCTATTCGGCGGCTGGAAATAGGGGTTCTGGAACGCTCAGCAGTTCACTCATGAGTGATTTTTCGTGGATGCTGAGGGTGTAGAGGTCGAGCCGATTGAGGGGCGGAGCAGAGGCAGGCGGAGACAGTGTCGCTGCTGCCGTAGAAACGTCGGTGCTGCCGCATTCGCGATCGCTAAACTGCCGCCGCGATCGCAGCAGGTCAAGGCGGCTAGCCTTCTCCTTGGCTCCCGGAGCTAAATAGTCATCAATGGCAAAATCAATCAAAAAAATGATGGCGATATAGCATCTCGGCTTGCCCAGATCTAGGGCCAGCTTTTCCTTTAGCCTTTTTTGATGCTCGGCGGGCAGACTGCCCACAAATCGATCAATCAAATACGTTCGTTCCTGGTAAGAAAATGTTTCTAAAAGTTGAGCGAGTTCGGCAAACTCTGGGCTAAAACTGAGCTCGTCAGACACTTGAGCAACGGCGCGGCTCAGCAGTCTTTCCTCATCCTGAGACAGTTGAGGGTCGATCTGAAATGTTCTG
Organism: Nodosilinea sp. AN01ver1; assembly: GCF_050565655.1. NCBI lineage: Bacteria > Bacillati > Cyanobacteriota > Cyanophyceae > Nodosilineales > Nodosilineaceae > Nodosilinea > Nodosilinea sp. AN01ver1. The sequence continues at coordinate 113,652 of NZ_JBNXVS010000004.1, forward strand.
AGGTCATACACCCACCGAGGACGCTGTAGGGCTAGCTCTAACAGTTTTTGGGTGTCCCCTGGCCGCTGAGTAGCCAGGGTGATCGACTCTTCCCAATGGGCTGTTTGAAAATGAGTGAGCGCCTGTCTGAGGTGGGTTTGAGCTTTGCGAATCGATCGCTTTTGCTCTTCCGTTAGGTTATTGGTAGAAGGGACAGAGCGAATGCTTTGAAAGTCTATTTTAGCTAGCTCTAGCAATCCGTAGTGAGTCTGCTGATCGATAACGACATCGACCACCTCTACAGGGTTGCCAGCCTTGTCAAAACCCAGATTAAATTGAGAGGCTAGCTCCAGAAAAAAATCGACCTCGCGAACTTTTTGATTGTCCATGGGTGCTGTCCAGCCGTTTTCCTTGAGACTGTTAAGCAGCACCAATCGAGCCATTCCCAAGGCGGAAGCTGGATCTGACAGAGCTAACCCTTGTTCGTAATAAGTGGCAGCCTCGTCTAACCGGCCCATCTTTTCGGCCACCTGGCCCAGGGCAGAGTAAGCCTCTTTTTTATTGGGGGCAAAGTCTAAAACTGTTTGAAAGGTGCGAAACGCTGAGATATTGTCGCCGCGATCCCGCTCTCCCTGGCCCCAGACGTAGTACAGGTTGCCGAGTCGGTACAGGTTTGAGTACCCTAAGAACGACACCGTTAGCAAACTGGCCGACAGCAAACAGGTGGCCTCAGCATGGTGATGGCTGGGAATATTGACGCTTCGCAGGGCATTTTGCACCACCCGCTGCCCTTTTTCGGTAAAAGCGCCGCCAGCGACAACCGCTAAGCCTGCCCCTTGAATAAAACTGCTAAATAGCCCCAGCACATCAAAACCCTGAATTGAAAAGGCTTTGGCGGTGCTGGTTGCAAAGCTGGTCGCGGTGACTAAAAAGACGACGGTAAGGCCATTCCAAACCCAGTCAAAGCGATCTTGTGCATGCTGTTTAGCCGCCTTGGGAACAGGGGCCAAAAACCACCACCAGGCCTGATCACTGGGGTTAATACTCTGGCGAGTATTCTCTAAATCGCCGTGGGCTGCAATCAGGTCTGTCTTGCTTTTAAGCCGTTGATCAAGCCTAATCAGCCGCGCATAAACTTCTGTAGGTAAAGGAGTAGCGGCAGATTTTTCCCCATTTTGGCGAACTTTTTCAACCGCATCTCTGGTTAGCAGGGTGTCAATGACCAGCTGATGCGATTTCTCCGTTGCTTTATCGTTAACGGTCATGCCTTCAAGGGTGGCGATGGCAGACTCGTAGGCGTCAATCAGCTGGTCTAGCGACGGCAGAGGGCGAGGCTGAGGAGAGTCCATTGCAGGTAAGCTACTTTTCACCAAGAGTATCTTATTGGGCCATTTGGCGAAGTTGAGCTTTTTACAGTGCTAGGCAATGTTGGGCGATCGCATCCTCTTGGGGGTCACACCTCAGCTACATAATGAGCATTAATACTTATGTTTAGATGGCGGTACGAGCACCGAGTTTTGGGCATCGTCCGCGCTACTCGTCAGCCCCATGGATGCATCCAAACAAGCTCGCCTGAAAAAACTCACGGAAGAGTTAGCCACATTGCTCTACGCCGCATTACTTTACAAAAAGACTGGCCCGGAAGCGGTGAAGACCCTGGTAGGGAATAGCGCAAAGCCAACCAGAAACAAAGGGCTGAAGCTCCCTGCCTGTACCGAGTCATTCTGCGTACCACCTACCAGTCGAGCTTTAGCAGTACCTCGACTGTGTTGCTGCGGGTAGAAAGGGCATTACCCACCAGGTCTGCGCCGTAGCGGTAGAGCGTGTTTTGCCAGGACACAATCAGGCGTGGGCTGAGGCTGCCTGGCAGGGCTATATTGGCCGCCAAACCGTACTGGGGCGCGCTGGCGGCGTTGTCAAAGGGAGCCCAAAACCCGGCCAGGGTTAGATCTGGGCTGAGGGTCAAGACCGCATCGAGAACGGTGCGGCTAGCCTGGGAGTTGGGCAGTAGGTCGCCCACCACTTGAGTAGCGCCCAGGGTAAAATCGCCCAGCTCCAGACGGGCCTGGAGGGTTACGTCACTGCCCTGCCCCTGCTGCTCAATATCTTGCAGGGTTGTGTTCTGGTCGAGTGCCCAGTTAAAGCCGGTGCCCAGGGTAAGATTTTGGCGATCGCCCAGGGGCAAGCGCTGGCTCACGCCCGCTGAGAGGTTGCTGTAGCGATCGTAGCTGGGGTTGATGTAGCCGATTAGCCCGGCCTGGTAGGCGAAGCCAGCGGCGGTTTGCCCCTGCACGTTGGCCCCGCCGTAGGCCTGCAGGGTGGGGCCAGCCAGGGTGCCCGCATAGTAGCGAAAAATGCTCGACTCCCCGGTGACGTTGCCGGTAAGGCTGAGGTGGGGGTGGTAGCTGATGCGATCGGTCTGCACAAAGCGATCGAGGCGATCGCCCTCCTGGGCAAACAGGGTGAAATAGTTTTGGGTATAGGCGTTGCTCAGGCTGCTGCTGGCAAAGGTTTCGCCGTTGACCACCGAGAGTACCGGCGGCGCGTTGAGACCACCGCCCTCACCACCCGCCGCCAAGAGGGTTCTCGGCGGGCCAGCGTTGGCGAAGCGGCGACTGGCCTGGTAGCTCCGCTCAGTCACGGGCGAAAGCCCCAGCCAGACGGCGTTGAAGTTGGCCCAGGGGGCGTTTTGCTCGGTCTCTGCGGCGGAGAGCGTGGCCGAAGATCCCACGCCCGCCTGGTACAGCGTCAGGCTGTTGGCTGGAATGCGGGTATTGTTGGCGGCGAAGAAGAGCCCCTGGTTGAGGTTGGGGTTGCTAGGCGCTGCGCTATTGGGCACGAAGGGCTGCACCTCGGGCAGCAGCAGGGCGATCGCCGCCAGGGCCAGGTTGACGACGGGCTGGTCGGCATCCAGCACCACGGCAGGGCCGCGAATAGTTCTCGCCAGGGCGGCCTGGTTGGCGTTGGCAACTACCGTCTGCAACAGTTCAGAGTAGGCGATCGCAGGCACGGTATCAAACTGTTCGTAGCGCTGGGCGGTGCCTCCAGCGGCGCGACCGTTGCCCGCCAGGGTGGTGGTGTTGGGAAAGTACAGATCGAGCCCCAGAGCCTGCCCCTCGGCCCCGCCCTGAAACCCAGGCGCTTGAATGGCTGCCAAAGAGGCCGGGCTAACCACATCGCCCACGTTGCTGGTCTGGTCGATCTGGGTCGGCTGTAGGGTGTCGGGGTCAATGCGATCGCGATCGGTGACCAGGCCGGGGGTAAAGGTGCACACCGCGCCGCTGCCATCCAGGCAGTCGGCCAGCAGCGTCGTCTGAATCTGCTGCCCCAGCACCGTGACGGGGTCTTGGCGAGTAATGCTGAGCTGCCGCTGGCGCAGCACGGTTTGGCCCCGCAGCAGTCGCTGAGACTGGCGTAGAACCGTTATATTGCCCGCCGTAGTGCTGCTCTCCAGGGTGCGATCGAAGACGGCTCGCCCCGCAAAGCCGAGGTTGGTGCTGCGATCGCCCCCCAGCCGCACCCCAACTGCCGCCTGGCCCGTCTGCCCGGCCTCAATCAGTTCACCATCGATAGGAATGCTGGTCACCACCGGACTGAGCGCCCCCGGCTCGATCGCCGTAGGCAAGGCCCCCTGAGGCCGATGCTCAAGCTCGGTCACGGGAGCAACCGGCGCGTCAGAGGCGCGGCCAGCCGTCGGCGATCGCGAGAACCGGGGCTGGGCCATCAGCTCCGGCTGAGGCGGGGCCAGATCGCTGGCCTGGGTGCTTACCCTGGGCAAGGGCTTCACAGCAGGGGCGGCGATCGCGGCCTCAGCGCAGTCTGATGGGGGGCAGGGTGGGGCGATCGCCGATTCTAAAACAGTTTGAGCGGCAGGGTATTCAACGCTAGCTTCACCCTCGAGCAGTACGGCATCCACCGAGCCGCTGGCGTGCGATCGCCCGTCAGTATTCTCTCCGGCCCCAGACGGCACCGATGCGCTCTCGGTCGAGCTGGGTGAAAACGCGACCGTAGCAGCCTGCTCTGGGGAAATAGGGCTCGTAGCCGATGCGACCGCGGCTGCCGGTGCCTGCGCTGGCACCGTTTGGTCAGGTGGCACTGGGCTAGGCAAACCCTCAGCTTCCGCAGGCAGGGCGACGACGCTACCCCAGGCTGGCGTTGACAGGCCCACGGCAAAAACCCCTGCCTCTAGCGCCCACACAAGGGGAGTAGAAGTAAACCCAACTGGTTTAAAGACTAAATCTGAGGAAATCAAGCTCTTTTTCATTTGGGAAAGACTGTATTGATGCGATCGCCTTCAAGCCGGGTTCTTTTATCCAACCCCAACAAAAAACAGCAGCAATACTGCTGCCGATTCACCAAAAAACCCAACAAAAACCTCACTCTCTATAGACCGAAAAAGCTTGATGTCGAGATTCTTCAAAAATGCCGGATCTTGCCATTTAAACAATAGATTCTTGTCGCCTAACGCTCAGTCTTTCAGTCCAGCAAAAACAAGATCCGCAAGAATTTTCTGTTTCACACTATCTTCATGGGAAAGAGCTAATCTTTGCGGAACTCACCGATGTTTTTTGGTTCCTTTACGAAAAAAATGTCCCGCAGCCCTTAAGTTAGTCAGTGGGAAGCGCACTACCAGTACCCAAAAACTTAGATACATTCTCAGGCATTCATCAAACAGCTTGGGTTTTTAACGTCTATCAAGCAGCGCGTCGAGCTTTTGCAGCGCTACTAAAATCGCTTTTCGGTTCTCAAAAGGAGCTTTCTCAATGTCTCAGATCAACGTTTTAAGTGTGTTTGCAACCCTTGCGATCGCTAGTTTTGCCAACCCTATCCAGGCGCAAGAAATACCCTCTCAAATTTCCACCTCGGTTGGCTTTACTCTGGCTCCTAACGGCGCGGTTAGCAGCCTCACGCTGTCTACGGCGCTAAGCGATACCTACACCTTTAGCTCTGCCATCAGCAACAACGGCGGCGTCTACACCGAAGCCTTTGCCTCTAATACCAACCTAGAGTTCAGCAACGCAGGCCTGTCTCAGGGCATTGCCAACGGCAGCGCCATCTCCTACGAGGGGGCTACAGGTGGCCCATCCACGGTTACAATCACGGCACCAGGGCCTACCAACGTCACCGTTGAGCCCAGCATGGCTCAGCCCAGCCTTCCCGACAAGTAGACGTCCTCGTAACCAGTAGTCTGTCACTCCTAACGTTGCAGGTTGGGTGGCGCGTCAGCAAAACCCAACAAGGCTGACTGCTGCTGGGTTCCACTGCACCAACCACAGGAACCCTAGTTTTTAGGCTTGACGCCGCACTGGGGCGCTTGCGCACCTGGCAACGTCCCAGCAATAACAAGTCCTCCCCCTAGATTTAGGGGGAGGACTTGTCTGCTCGCTCAGAAGAGAGTTGTATTTGTTGAGGCGGAGGCTCTACTGGCTCACCGATGGTGCCTTGAGCACGGGCAGGGCGGCTAGCGGCACAGCGCTCTCAGTACCGGCGCTGCTGACAAACACATCGCCCAGCCGCGCCGTCAGCCTCTGGGTAGTGGCGTCGTAGATTTGGGTCAGCATCTTGGGGTAGAAGCCAAAGCCAATGATCGGCACCAGCAGACAGGCGATGATAAACACCTCGCGGGGCTCAGCATCGGCCAGCACTTCGTGCTCCACCAGCTCTTTGTTTTCGGGACCGTAGAAAATCTCCCGCAGCATCGACAGCAGGTAGATGGGCGTGAGAATTACCCCGATCGCCATAAAGATGACAGCAATCAGCCGGAAGGTAAAGCTGTAGGCGTCGCTCGTGGCAAAGCCCACAAACACCATTAGCTCGGCCACAAAGCCGCTCATGCCCGGCAGCGCCAGCGAGGCCAGCGAGCAGGTGGTAAACATGGCAAAAATCTTGGGCATCTTTTTGCCCACGCCGCCCATCTCATCCAAGATCAGGGTGTGGGTGCGATCGTAGGTGGCCCCCACCAAAAAGAACAGGCTGGCCCCAATCAACCCGTGGGAGACCATTTGCAGCACCGCGCCGCTCAGGCCCAGGTTGGTAAACGAGGCGATTCCGATCAGCACAAAGCCCATGTGCGAAATCGAGGAGTAGGCAATCTTGCGCTTCAGGTTGCGCTGGGCAAAGGAGGTCAGCGCCGCATAGATGATATTCACGCAGCCCAAAATGACCAGAATGGGAGCGAAGTAGGTGTGGGCATCGGGCAGCATGCCCAGGTTCATGCGAATCAGGGCGTAGCCCCCCATCTTCAGCAGAATGCCGGCCAGCAGCATGTGTACCGGAGCCGTCGCCTCACCGTGGGCATCGGGCAGCCAGGTGTGCAGCGGAATAATCGGCAGCTTGACCGCGTAAGCAATCAAAAATGCGGCGTAGAGCAACAGCTGTAGCCGCAGCGGGTAGACCTTCTCGGCCAGCAGCTGCATGTCAAAGGTAATGGTATCGCCGTAGAAGGCCATCGCCAGGGCCGCCACCAGAATAAACAGCGACCCACCCGCCGTATAAAGAATGAACTTGGTCGCCGCGTACAGCCGCTTCTTGCCGCCCCAAATCGACAGCAGCAGGTACACCGGAATCAGCTCCAGTTCCCAAAACAGGAAGAACAGCAGCATATCCTGCACGGCAAACACCCCAATCTGGCCGCTGTACATGGCCAGCAGCAGAAAGTAAAAGAACTTGGGCTTGAGTGTCACCGGCCAGGCCGCCAGGGTGGCCAACGTGGTGATAAAGCCGGTCAGCAGCACCAGGGGCATCGAGAGACCATCGACCCCCAGCGACCACTTGAGGTCGAGTTGGGGTACCCAGGTGTAGCTCTCGACCAGCTGTAGACCGGGTTGACCAAAATCGTAGTTGAGGTAAAAGGCGGTCACAATCAACACGAAGTCGATCAGGCCTACCGAGAGGGCGTACCAGCGCACCGTCTTGCCGTTGTCGTCGGGCAAAAACGGGATCGCTATGCAGGCCACCAGCGGCAGCAGCGTAACGACAGTCAACCAGGGAAAAGTCGCGGGATCCATAGAGCTTCTCGTCGCGGTATCAAAAGGGGCAAAAACGGGGCTTAGCTATGACTCTAAGGGTAAGCAATTAAGGGGGAGAGAAAATTAAACGAGTTTTTATACGAAGGGAAGAAAAAAGTGGATGAGTGGGTGATGTAGGTGGGTGGATGGGCAAGGGGGTCTGTGAAGCTTAAAGCATTAAGCAGTACGGCATCAGAACCCATACACCCATCCACTCTCACACCCTTACGTCACTCCCGAGAGCAAAACCAGCCCCAGCACCGCGCCAAACACGATCAGCGCGTAGAACTGGGCGCGGCCATTTTCCAGGTATTTCAACCCTTCGCCTGTCACCAGGGTGACCAGGCCCGCCAGGTTGACGATGCCATCAACGATGCGGATGTCGATTTCGAGCACCTGCTTGGCTAGCTTGCGGCTGCCCTGCACAAAGACGACGTCGTAGATGTCGTCGATGTACCACTTGTTCAGCGACAGGTTGTACAGGAAGGGGATCTTGGCGGCGATCGCCTTCGGGTCAATCGCCTTAGTGCGGTACATCAGCAGCGAGATGATGATGCCGACAGTGGCGATCGCAACCGAGCTACCCGCCATCAGCACAAACTCGTTCCAGTCAAAGGCCTCAGCCGACTCCAGGGCTTCTACAACTTCCCCAGGGGGATGGATGAAAGCCTCAAAGTAGTTGGCAAAGGGTGTACCCACCAGGCCCACCAGTACCGAGGGCACCGCCAGCGCCAGTAGCGGAAAGGTCATCGACAGGGGCGACTCGTGGGGCTCGTGGGCGTGATGATGATCGTCGTGATCGTCATGGTCTGCATCCAGGGTGAGTTCCTGAGGATTCATTGCCCCAGGGCCGAGGGATGCGCCCATTTTTTGAAGCTGCGCCCGCTTCAGGTCGCGGCGAATGCCTTCGTCGTTGCCGCGAAAGCTGCCCTCAAAGGTCGAGAAGTACATGCGAAACATGTAGAAGGCGGTGATCCCCGCCGTCAGCCAGCCCACTGCCCAGAGGGCAGGGTTAACGGCAAAGGTAGCCCCCAGAATTTCATCCTTCGACCAGAAACCGGCAAAGGGGGGAATACCGGAAATCGCCAGGGTGCCAATCAAAAAAGTAATGGCCGTAACGGGCATGTACTTGCGCAGGCCGCCCATCAGGCGCATATCTTGAGCCAGGGCCGGGTCGTGGCCCACCACCGCCTCCATACCGTGAATGACGGAGCCAGAGCCCAAAAAGAGCATGGCCTTGAAGTAGGCGTGGGTCATCAGGTGAAACAGACCGGCGCTGTAGGCCCCCACACCCATCGCCATCACCATGTAGCCCAGCTGCGACATGGTCGAAAAGGCCAGCCCTTTCTTAATGTCGTTTTGGGTAATGGCGATGGTCGCGCCCATAAAGGCGGTAAACGCCCCGGTGTAGGCAATTACGGTCATTACCGCAGGAATGTGCTCGAACACGGGGTACATGCGCGCCACCAGGAACACCCCCGCCGCCACCATCGTCGCCGCGTGAATCAGCGCCGAGATGGGGGTGGGGCCTTCCATAGCGTCGGGCAGCCACACGTGGAGCGGAAACTGGGCCGACTTGGCCACCGGCCCCATGAACACCAGAATGGCAAAGACAGCGGCAATGCTGGCGGGCAGGCTGCCCACATTCACCAGCTCGGTGAGCCGCTCACCCATAACACCAAAGTCGAAGCTGCCGGTGGCCCAAAACAGGCCCAGCAGGCCCAGCAGCAGGCCAAAGTCGCCGACCCGGTTGGTAACAAATGCCTTTTGGCAGGCATCGGCGGCGGGCTTGCGGTTGTACCAGAAGCCAATTAGCAAGTAGGAACACATCCCTACTAGCTCCCAAAACACGTAGACCTGGAGCAGGTTGGGGCTAATCACCAGCCCCAGCATCGAGGAGCTGAACAGGCTGAGGTAGGCGTAGAACCGCACATAGCCCGGGTCGTGGGCCATGTAGCCATCGGTGTAGATCATCACCAGAAAGGCGACGGTGGTGACCACCACCAGCATCAGCGCCGCCAGGTGATCGATGGTATAGCCCATCTCAATGCGAAAGTCGCCCGCCGAGGCCCACTCAAACATAGCCTGGTAGGGGGCGTGCCCCTGCCACTGGCTCCAAAAAATTAAAAATGACAACACCATTGCCGCCCCGGTGAGGGAGACAATGAGCGCCGCTGAAGGCTGCCTGAGCTTGCTGGTAGCCTCGCCGTAGGAAATTAACCCCACGCCGACAATGGTTGCCCCAATCAGCGGCAGCACTGGTATCAGCCAGGCGTATTGATAAAGCGTGTCTACAGAATTCATCTTGACTGCCTACTCCAAGAGCTTGAGTGAGTTGGCAAAAAACCGCTTACATTCTGACATACCGTTCCCCAAGGAAAAGTCGGCGTCGTAGCAAAGCTGAGGCCTGAGAAGCGCGATCGCCCCGCCAATAGCCCCCGCCAGAGCCCGTCAAAGCGGCACCTCGATGCCTCAAAAGGCTTGCCTCAAGGCTATTTTGGCGATCGGAGAGCCAGAGATGCCTTTTTCTTAAGAAAGATGTCCGATTCTGGCCGCAATTAATCACAGCAGCAAAACTCTGCCCTTAGGCCATAATTAATCTGCCTTAGGATCTATATAGATAGTCCAATAGTTGACCCCTGAATGATTTATAGCGATCGCTGCGATTGTTAGACGTTTCTATGCTGCGCTTGAGCGTCCTGCTCTTGGGCAAGCTGTCTGAAGAACCTGTTTGGCTGCTATGAAGCTCTGGCTAGTTTGCTTTCTAATCCTGTTCTTTGGGGCCGAAACCGCCCAATGGCTGGGGCAGCTGCCCTGGGTAGGCAGCGCTGAACTATCGCTGCCGCTGACCGTGGTAGGCGGCATTGGCCTGGCTGTCGCCTCCAACTACCGCCACTGGCCCGGCCTGGGCGCGATCGCGGCCAAAGCCGAGGCTCCACCGCTGCCAACGGCTTCGCCGCCACCCAGTACAACGGTCGCCGCTTCAGTTCCGCCGCCCAAAGGCAGTCGCAGAACAAATTCGATTTCGTTTGAGATCAAGAAACCGCAGGGGAGCAAAGATGCTGAGGGGATGAGGGGATGAGGAAATGGGGAGATAAAGGGATCTCGGGTGTAGACGTGGAGCGGCTTCTCGTAGAGTGGAGATGGATGAATTCAAAATTGAGAATTTCTCCTCCAGAGACGCTGCGCGAACAAAATTTTGCACTTTGAATTTTGCACTTCCCCACCCCCTCACCTTCCTCACCGCCCCATCGACCGCTTCAGCTCCTCCAGCTCCTGCTCTGTCTCCCAGCGCTGAAACGACTCCTCTAACGGATCCATAGGATCGCGACCAAACCCATCGAAGGTGGTCTTGGCCCAGCCGGTATCCCAGCTGGTGCGCTGGGCGGTCCGCTGAGCCTGGCTTTCGGCAATTTTGGCCTTGAGTTCGCGGCGGCGATCGTGGATATTTTTTTGCAGAGTGCGGGTTTGCCCGATCTGGTCTTTCACCCCCTTCAGCTGGCCCCAGTACTGGTTGCCCTGGCGCAGCAGCGTAGCCTCGCGCTCCTGGGCCGCTTTTACCAGGTCGAGGCGGTTGGCAGCCTGGGCATGCTGAATGCGGCTGTGCCAGCGCTGAATGTCTTGCGCCGTGGCGAGAATGCTGTCTTCGAGCTGCTTTTCGCGGCGCTTGAGATCGCCCAAGAGGTGGATCGCGTCTTGCTCCTGGCCCCGCAGCTGGTCCTCCAGGCCCCAGAGTTCTAGGTGGGGGTTGGCCTTAAGAAATTCGTCGAGCCGGGTTTCGAGAAATCGGCTCAGGTCTTCAAAGAGGCCCATAGTTTGCTCCTGCCGCAACGCCTTACGTCTTTCAGAATAACGGTTCTCACGAGTAATCTATGCTCAAGCCTGCGCCAAGGGTATAGAGCTGAGAGCCGCTGGGTCACAGTTCTTGCTGCGGCAGGCGGAGAGCAAATTCTGCCTTTACTCAAGGCGTCTGGCAACAGCTCTGCACCGAGGCAGAACGGCTCTGATCGCGATCGCAGTCCAAAATCTGCAAACCGCGTTTCGTATGTTGCGATTCCTTGCAAAAGATTGCGAATACTAAAGTTTAGTAACTTCGATCTCCCTTTTTCCGGGATCGCATTCAGTTCGCTCATCCTTCTGGGCTTAATATGGCTTTTATCTTCGTTCCAGCCGTTCCCTAACGTCGTTGTTGTGTTCCTATGGTGACAAACTTTTCAGCGTCAGCCCGCCCAAAAGTTGATTTACTAAACAAAGGCGATGCTCCAGACAAGTCTGAAGTGCTCTCTCTTTCAGAAGTTTGGGCCAAGAAATACATCAAAGATCTGCACCGTCAAGACCAGGTGCTGCGGCATTTAGATCAGTCGCAAACCAGACTGAATGTGGCTCAAAAATTGATTGACATTCTGCGATCGGTCAGCGCCCGAGCCTGGAATAAAACAGAAATGTTGTTGGCCCACGAAATTAGGCGACACCAGATTAGCCCTGATTTAGTTGATCCCTGGACCATTTCTAAGGATGTTCATCTAGTTTACGAAGAAGCGCTGGCCGCCTACGCCAAGGGTGTTACGCCTCAGCGATTTTCGGTAGCCGCTTCAAAGCGGCTGGGCACTATTCGCCAAAAACACACGGCGGTTGACCCCAGAGTGATTGGGTTTGTCAGTATGCAGTTTCACTACTGCGGTCAACTGCTGTCGGCAGAAGCCGTCGAAACCGAGCGTCAGACGCTGCAAAGCTACTTTAAGGTGGTCGATGATCTGCTGTACATGCCTCTGCACCGGGCCTACACCGCTGCCGCCAAATACGATTACCACCATCCTCGTTTAGAGACTGTGCGGCTGGCGCTACCTGCCACCAGCCGCATTGCCAAGAGCATTGTGAATCAGGTAATTAAGCTGTGTCCTGAATACGCCAGCTATACCGGCTCCCTGAGCAGCGCCACTGTCCGCACCTCCAGCATCCGCGATGTGGAAATGTTTCAAATTTACCTGTGGACCTGCATGCTGGAGAACAATATCTCTGCGATCGCCCAGGAACTCTTCCCGCTCTGCGTGATGCTGTACCCCACACTGAAAGTGAACTGGGGCCTGGTGCGACTGATGGTGAACCTGCTCGACCAGGAGCTTTCGGCCTGCGTGGGGTCTATCAATGTGCAGTACTATGACCCGCACTACAACGCCATGCTGAAGATGTTTTCGCCGTCTATTTTTCCAGAGATGTGAGGGATATCTTAGGACAGTTGAGGGCAGCGGTTGGCCAAATACTGCGCGACGCTGGGCTGCCGGGAGCGGCGATCGCGGCCTACATCGACGGACAGCTTGCCCTCGAAACTAGCATTGGCGATCGCGACCTACAGCGCACCGTACCGCTGTCCGTCGATGCCTCCTTCTACATCTACAGCGTCACCAAAACCCTGATTGCAGCCGCAGTCCTACACCAGGTAAAGGCCGGAAAGCTCGATTTGGATGCCCCGATTCAGCAGTACTGGCCAGATTTTCCGGTGGACACGCCCATTACCCTACGCCAGATTTTGAGCCACACCAGCGGGCTGCCCGACTACGGCGGGTTACCGGCCTATCACGACGCCGTGAAAGTTTCCCCTGGGTTTCCCTGGTCGTTTGACGATTATTTGAATGTAGCCCGCACCCGCGCACTGCTGTTTGCACCGGGAACGGGCTGGTCGTACTCCAACGTTGGCTACCTGGCGCTAAAAACGCTGCTGGAGCAAACCACGGGGCGATCGCTGCAGGCCATTTTAGACGCGCTGTTCTTTACCCCTCTGGGGCTGAAGCACACCTTTGTCGCCACCTCCTTGGAAGACGCAGCCACCCTGACGCCTGGCTACACCCGAGCCTTTGGCGGCGACGCATTGGTCAATATGGCCCAGCGCTACCATCCCGGCTGGGTGTCGCACGGCGTGGTCGTATCTACCGCCGCAGAACTGGCCGCCATGATAGACGCGCTATTTACCGGGCAAATTCTGGATTTGTCCCTGGTGAATAGGATGGCTCAGCCAGTTCACAGCCTGGGGGCGCATTCACCCTTGCAGAACGTGGGCTGCGGTTTAGGGCTATTTATGGATACTGACTCTTCCTACGGCCAGGTCGCGGGGCACAGCGGGGGCGGGCCAGGTTACTCGATCGCAGCTTTTCACTTCTCATCGCTGGCGGGTTACCCCACCACAATTGCGGCTGCGACCAACCAAGAAGGTGACAATGTGGCGATCGATGTGGCCTATGCGGTAGCCCACGCGCTAGCTGAGGCATAGCGCCATTGCTACAAATTGTCAGCCAGTGGGAATTTGCGCCACTCAGCGGGCAATCTAGCCCTGTAAAGTCTAGGCCCGCCCCGGAGACTGTTATGACCAGCAAACGCGCCCCCCGCAGAATTTTTCCTAAAGTGAGCACCATGCCACGGCCCCAAACCGAGGCCGCCCAGTACCTCGACATGTACAAGCTCACCGTCGAGAAAAAGCGCCTTCAGCAAGAGCTGGAGTACATCGACGAACGGCGGCAGCGACTGTGCGATCGCCTGGCCGAAATCAACCGGGAAACCGAAGGCCTAGATGCCCAGGCCGCCATCCTGCGCCAGCCGGCTCAATCCCCTCCGACTGCCACTAGACCGCAGGGCCTGAGCTTTGCCCCCACCGCCAATGTGTACCTGCCGGAGCGCAGCACCTCAGCGCCCGACGACTACAACACCCTGATGCTGGACTATTGAGCAAGCTGGCCTTCTCCCTTACAGAAACACAGGGCTTCGACTCCGCTCAGCCATCAGTCGGTAGCTGAGCGAAGTCGAAGCCATCGGTCTCCGTCGAGAAAGCCATCAGTCGGTGGCTGAGCGAAGTCGAAGCCATCGGTCTCCGTCGAGAAAGCCATCAGTCGGTGGCTGAGCGAAGTCGAAGCCATCGGTCTCCGCCGAGAAAGCCACTCGATAGAATGAAGCCATGAAGCAACTTCTTCTTCTGCTCATTCACGGCTATCGACGGCTGATTTCGCCGCTGTTTCCGCCCACCTGTCGGTTTACGCCCACCTGTTCGCAGTACGCGCTGACCGCGATCGAACGGTTTGGCCCGGCGAAAGGGAGCTGGCTAGCGGCGCGACGAATCACGCGCTGTCACCCCTTTCACCCCGGCGGCTACGACCCGGTGCCGGAGGGAGCCGCTGAGGCTGAGATCAGTCGGGAGTAGGTGCGTGGGTGAGTAGGCGGGTGGATGGGTGACGGACCCTGAGCGGAGTCGAAGGGGGAGCGGAGTCGAAGGGGGAGCGGAGTCGTTTGTCCTGTAGACAGGCTTCGCCAACGCGTTAGCGTCTCCCGTAGGGAGAAAGGGGGTGGATGGGCGGATGGGTAACAGGGTGCTTGCGTAGGGGCATAGGCGTAGCCAGGCCGCTTTACGGTGTTTGCCCAGGCCATCTGGGGAGGCCAAGGTGAATTGAGCAGCCGTAGGGTGCATCCGCGCAGCGATGCACCGCTTGATATTTCCTAGTGCAAGAAGTGCCGCACGCCGGTCATCGCCATAATCAGACCCAGCTCGTTGGCGGCTTTGATCGAATCGTCATCGCGGCGGCTGCCGCCGGGCTGCACCAGAGCGCGAATGCCTGCAGCAGCGGCGGTGCGGACAGAATCGTCGAAGGGGAAGAAGCCGTCGCTGGCGAGTACGGCACCCTGAGCTTTTTCGCCCGCCTGGGCCAGGGCAATGCTGACCGAGCCCACTCGATTCATCTGCCCAGCGCCAATGCCGAGGGTCTGCTGCTGGTGAGTCACCACGATCGCATTCGATTTCACATGCTTGACCACGCGCCAGGCAAACAGCATTTCGGCTAGCTCGGCCTCGCTGGGTTTAGCCTCGGTGACGATCTGCCAGGTAGCCGGGTCATCGCGGTAGGTATCGGGGGCCTGGAGCAAGAAGCCGCCCGCGATCGCAGTCACCCCCTGCTTTGGCCCCGTCAGCAAATCCTCCAGCACCAGCACCCGCAGGTTCTGCTTTTTGGCCAGAATCTCACGCGCCGCACCGTCGCACCCTGGCGCAACAATACATTCTAAAAACGTACCCGTCAGCTGCTGGGCGGTGTCGGCATCAATGGCGCGATTCAGCGCCACAATACCGCCAAAGGCCGAAACATCATCGGCATCGTAGGCGCGGCGGTAGGCGGTGGCCAAGTCGTCGCCCATCGCGACGCCGCAGGGGTTGGTGTGCTTGAGCACGGCAGCCGCAGGGCGATCGGCAGGGAACTCGGCAATAATGCGCCGCGCCGCTTCGAGATCGACCAGGTTGTTGTAGCTCAGCTCTTTACCCTGGAGCTGCTCGGCCCCGGCCCAACCGGTAGGAATTGACCCGGTTCTGTACCAAGCCGCCGCCTGGTGGGGGTTTTCGCCGTAGCGCAGGGTGGCCTGCTGGCGACCCGTCAGCGCCCACTGCTGGGGCAGCGCATCGGCTGCGCTGGTGGATGCGGTCAGGTAGGTGGCGATCGCCTGGTCGTAGCTGGCCGTATGCCAAAACGCCGCCCGCGCACATTCCTGCCTAAACGCTAAGGGGACTTGTCCCTCGCTCGCTCGCAGCGCCTCCAGGTAAGGTTCATACTGCTCGGCGCTGCACAGCACCGTCAGGTAGGCGTGGTTCTTCGCCGCCGCCCGCAGCAGCGTTGGCCCGCCAATGTCGATGTTTTCGATCGCATCGGCCATGGTCACGCCGTCTTTCGCGATCGTCTGCTCAAAGGGGTAGAGGTTCACCACCACCAGATCCAGCGGGCGAATGCCGTTGTCAGCCAAATCTCGCTGGTCTTCCGCCAGATCTTGCCGCGCCAAGATGCCGCCGTGAATTTTGGGGTGCAGCGTCTTGACGCGCCCGCCGAGAATTTCGGGTGAGCCGGTGTAGTCTGACACTTTGGTGACAGGGAGACCTGCGGCGGCGATCGCCTTTGCCGTACCGCCGCTGCTAATCAGGTCAAAGCCAAACTCTTCGACCAGGGCTTTGGCCAGTTCCAACAGCCCGGTTTTATCGGATACGCTCAACAGTGCCAGGCGCGCCATAGCTCTCTCATCCCCAAATTTGCAGACCCTATACTATCCCGAAACTACCCATCCCCCTCATCTCCCCCATCCCCTCATCTCCCTCATCCCCTCACCTTCCCCATCTCCCCACCCTCCTCATTTCCTCACCTTCCCCATCTCCCCACCTACCCATCTACCCATCCCCCCGCCCCTATGGCACCATAGCAATGCCTTCCTCACCACGGGATGATCCGCTTTGCTCAATTCAAACCTGGGTGGGCCACTTCTATGGGCAGCGATGATCACAAGACGGCCAGAGCTAAAGACTGAGCGCCTTTTGCTGCGCCTGGGTATGCCAGCCGATATTCCGGCAATTTTGGAGTACTACCAGCTCAACCGCGCCTATCTAGAACCCTTCGAGCCGCAGCGCCCAGCTAACTTTTACACTCAGGAATTTTGGCAATCTGTGCTGGCCTCTCGCGAAAGTGACTTTCGCAATGGGTTTGCGGTCAAGCTGCTGATATTTCGGCAGGCTGAGCCCGAGGAGCTGATTGGCACCATCAACCTCAATACCATCGTGCGAGGAGCCCTCTACGGAGCCACCCTCGGGTACGGCCTCTCGGCGCAACACCAGGGCCAGGGCTACATGACCGAAGCGGGCCAGCGGCTAATTGCCTACGCCTTCGATGAGCTAAACCTGCACCGCCTGATGGCCAACTACCTGCCCCACAACCACCGCAGCGCCAACGTGCTCAAGCGCCTGGGCTTTCAAATCGAGGGCATAGCCCGCGACTACCTGTTTATCAATGGTCAGTGGCAAGACCACGTGCTGACTAGCTTGGTAAACTCGCACTGGCAAATACCAGAATCCTTGTAAAAGGCATTGCAGAATGCATTCCCCTAGTTGCACCGGAGGATGGTGTGCTGAGGATCAGGCCTCTGGCAAAAAGGTCGGATCGAAGACCTGATCAAGAGTGTAAGGGCAGCGATCGGGGAAACGGTCAAGGCCGGTTTCTCGCTCGGCGCTGACTACGGCAAGCTGATAGGCGCTGTCTAGGTAATCTAGCAACAGGGCCTTGAGGCTAGGATTTTCTGCCAGGTGTGCCGCTAGACGTAGGCGTTGTTCCTTGATGGTGAGCTGCCAGCTGCGCGATCGCAGGTTGGGCTGATAGCACCATTTGAGTAGATGCATCAGCAACACTTCTAAACGACTGGCCAATTCCCGCTTTTCGCTGCGTCCCATAGCTTCAAGTTCTTCGGCTACATGCAGGGTGTCCAACTCGTCGAGCTGCGCGCTGCGCAAAAGCTTCGCCTGCTGCTGGGTCCAGGCGTAAAAGTCGCTGTCGTAAAGGCTCTTGAGCATAGTCCTCACTCCGCCGCCAGAAACGCCAGATAGTCGCTGGTCAGGTCTTTCACCGCCGCCTCATAGAGCTGCTGCCCGTGCTCTGGGGTGGCCAGGGCCGGGTTCGACCCCATGCGGCCATCGGGGTAGTGCTGGCGAAAGTCGGTGGGGCTATAAATGGCGTGCCCTCGGGGAGCGACCTGGGGCTCCAGCGGGGCGTGCTTAATGAAATCGGGGTAGGCGTACTGCGTCAGCGCCACTTCGCTGGGGGTAGCGTGGGAGCCCTCCTGATCGCCGTAGAGTTCTTTCGCCAGGGTATACACCGACTTGGCCATGAACCAGTTGGCCGTGGTGCAGCGCACCCGCTCGGCGTTGGGAATGCGATCGCTGGCCAGAGCCGTGTAGGTTTCGGCAAAGGCAGACTTGAGGGTGGCAATGTTGCCGCCGTGGCCATTGATAAAGAAGAAGCGGGTAAAGCCGTAGCGCACCAGCGGCGTCAGGTAGTCCTGAATGACGGCAATTAGGGTGCTGGGCCGCAGGGTCATGGAGCCGGGGAAGGCGGTGTGGTGCAGGGCCATGCCCACGTTAATCGTGGGGCCAACCAGGGCATTGGCGGCCTCGCCGACCCCTTTGGCCACCACCTCGGCACAGATCGCATCGGTGCCAATCAATCCGGTGGGGCCGTGCTGTTCGGTCGAGCCAATCGGCAGAATGATGCCTGTGGAGTCATTCAGGTAGGCCTCAACTTCTGGCCAGGTGCAGAGGTGCAGCAGCATAGGGCACGGGGGAGGAACAGGGCTGGGTTCCACTATAGCGTTCGCGCCCAGGCCGCTGTGGGCAAGCAGATGTATGACTTGCTACACTGCTAGACCAGCTTCATTGCTAAGAGAAAGAAAGAGTTGCTGGGGGAATGCTGAGGGGCAGACCCACGATTGGCTAAGATTGATAGCGAGTGTTCATCTACCCGAACTGCTAACCCGTACTGATAGGGAGCGATAGTTGAAAGGCTGGCCCCAGGGGCTAACGCTAAACCTCAAGGCAAGGCCAAGTCTGTAATCTCAAGAGTTTTCCTGCTTGTTGGCAACCCTGCCCCTGCGCCAACCAGGCCAACGAGCGTTGATGTTACCTGTGAAGGAGCCGCGACTATGCTACACCGCAAGATCTATCAACTCTGTTGTGATGGTCAAGATGTGTGGATTTTTTTACGGGATCAACAGCGTTGGATTGAGCGGGCAAAGATTTTAGATATCGAAGGCGACCTGGTTACCTTTCGCTACGAAACTGAAGAAGACGACGAAATTTGCTCGTGGGAAGAGATGGTGCGCATCGAGAGCATTGGCGCAGTGACGAAGCGCCTGGCGGCGGTACCCCGTGGCGATGTCGAGATCAACGTTTCTGAGGATTGCCCCGAGACCGAGCAGCTCAGCGACCCCTATCCCGAGTCGAACGCAGACTAGCGAATCTGGGGCGTGTCAACAATTTTGGCCAAGAGCCTGAGAAATCTGGCGTTGCCACGCCCGACCCAACCATCAAATTAGGGAGAGACCAGGGGCTAAACGCCCCTGATTCCCAGCGGTTAAGCGAACCGTTGATAAAAACCCCTAGTTTGCGGGCGGCCCGGTGGGGTCTGAGAAGGTATTGATATAGCCGTTGCCGCTGTACACGCCCGGTGGTCTGGGGGCCGAGAAGGGCGGCGGTGCGGGCTGAGGTAGCGGCGTGCTGACGTTGCTATCGAGCGGGCCGGGCTGCGATCGCACCTGCCCATTACCCGCTGGGGCCGTCACTGGAGAACCAAAATCTAGATTTAGCGGTGCTGGCGCGATCGCTCCCCGCTCGGGTGCCGGTACCGCCGGGCTAGGAGCCAACCCCGGCGGTGGCCTGTAGCCCGTGGTGCCGGGCGGCGGCGACATCTGCGGCGTAGTGCGAATAAAGCGCTGATCGACCCCAGGCAGGCTACCCTCCACCATCCAGGGTGGGGGCGTCAACCCGCTGGTGGGTGCTTCGGGAGCACTGGGCGCTCCGGGTTCTGCGGCGGGTTCTGCACTGGTGAACTGCGGCGATCGCGACGTTAGCCTTTCGCTCAGCGCCTGCTGTAGAGGGCTGGGGGGCAGCGTCTCAGTGTCCGTGGCCCCAAATGACTGGCGCTGACCGGGGGCAAGGGTTGACGGGCGGTTTTCGATGGCAATGCCAGGTTCCCCTGCACCCTCTGCACCGCTGGGGGCAGGGCTAAAGCGAAAGCGGCTGCGTTCCAGGTATTGGGCAAAGGGGCTGGCGGCGTCTGCCGGCGTAGCCTGGGGCAGGGCTAGACGGTTGGCGTCGGCAGCGGGCATTTCCAAGGCTGTAGATGTAGTTGGCTGCAGGCCATCGAGCAGCAGCGCCAAATTGTCAATTTCGGCCAGGTCGGCCAGGTCTTCGTTGGTGAGAGCGTTCAGGTCGCTGCCAGAGTTGACCGCCGGACTGTCAACCGCAGAGTCGTACTGGCTGCGCCACTCAGGATGGCTGAGATACTGGGGCACCACCACCGCCCCCAGCCCCAGCACCGCCAAAGTCCCCCACACCACCGGGCGGCGGAGGGGACGACTGATGGCCTTGAGGCGTACCAGACGGTAGCGCACAGCGGGGGGAAGAGGCATGGTTGGGCAGACCCTAAGTCGGCTATGGCTTTCTATTTTAGGACCCAAATCGGTGGCTCAGGTTTCATGCCATGGGCACTGCGCTTTGACTGCCCCTTTCTCCCTACGGGAGACGCTAGCGCGAACGACTTCGCTCAGGGATCGGCTCCGCTCAGGGGTCAAAGCCGCTCATTACTATCCAGTCGCCTTCTACCACCGCGATCGCCCCGCCAGGGAAGGGATCGCTCTGGCTGCCGTTGGGGGCCGTGAGTAAGGCCACCAGCTTTTCCACATGTTCAAAGCCCACCTGAGCCACGATCGCCTGCTGCAGCACCCGCCGCAGCACCCGCCGCCGGAGGGCCAGCGGGGCTGACTTAAGGGGCGATCGCTGAATTCTCCAATCTTCGGCTTCTGTAGCCGGTGGCAAAACTGCCCGCTCGTATAGCTCTCCCGCCATTGTTTCCAGTAAATCAACCTCGGCGGTCAGCAGCTCAGCGGTATTGGCCAGGGTCAATTCTGCTGCTGGGTTAAAGTGCTCTTGCAGGTAGGGCAGCAGCTCCAGGCGAATGCGGTTGCGGGCGTAGCGGGTGTCCTGGTTGGTGGCATCGGGCCAAATGGGTAGCTCGAACTGGCGACAAAATTCTCCGGTTTGCTGGCGGGTTAAATCCAGCAGGGGACGCACCACTGAAACAGTACTATCGGTCGCGAGGGGACGCTGCCAGGCCAGGGCCTGCAGGCCATCGGTGCCGCTGCCCCGCAGCAGGTTGTAGAGCAGGGTTTCGGCGCGATCGCTCGCCGTATGCCCCGTCGCCACTTGAGTACAGCATTCTTGAGCCGCTACCTCCGCAAACACCCGATAGCGCCACTGGCGAGCGGCGGCCTCGGTCGCGTACTTAGTATCGGCGATCGCGACTTGGCACGGGAGGCCCCAGGCTTGGCACAGCTGCTGCACAAACTCGGCGTTGGCAGCAGAATCGGCCCGCCACTGGTGGTCGCAGTGCACCACCCGCAGCGACCAACCCCACTTGGGCCGTAAATCGACCAGCAGCCTGAGCAGACCAACCGAATCTTGCCCGCCCGAAACTGCCACCAGCACCGCTGCCCCCCGAGGCAGCAGCGAGCGCATTTTTAGCCGCCGATGCACCCTGGCATGGATCGCACTCCAGGCAACCTCGCCCATACTCCACCTGTAGATCTCAGGGCAAACTTCAGGGCTTGCCGTCTGCCTCTCAGATTACCTCACCCCAATGGTTTGGCCGAGATTTAGCGCTCTCAGCCCAGCCCAATTGAGGCTGAATCTCCGAAAAATCTATGGCACACTTGGGCAACAGCCCCTTTTCTCTGCTTTCTTTACACCCTCTGAACGGCATGGCGACCTATGGCCCAACCATACCAAACGCTCATCGATGATATTGTTGCCGCTACCCTCAAGGGCAAAATTCAGTCGAAGCAGCAGGTCTACCGCATGCTACAGGCCGGGGTAGAGCCCGGCAGTGGAGAACTGTTTGAACGGGCTTTAGAGGCTACTCTGGCGGCCCTAGAGCCAGACCTGGCCCCCGGTGACGATGAGTTTAAGCAGGCCAAAGCAATGCGTAAGCAACGCGCCCTGCTCACAATTCAGGGCGAATGGCAGCGCTGGCAGGCCGATAACCAGGCCACAGCCGTTATCACTGGGGTAGAGGCAGAAATTTTGAACGCGCCCCCCGCAGAACGCCTCTCTCAGCTGGTGGCGGCCCTCGACCCCAACCGCGATCGCCCCCTGTCGCGAGAACAACTGGTGCAGCTGGCGCGGGCGCTAAAGCAGGCCCCGGCAGATGCCGCTCCAGCCACCGAGGCCGAACCGGCCCTAGGCACCCTGGCCGATGGCCTAGAGCAGGGCATCGCCGCCTGGCAACAGCTCGAAGGCGATGTGGTCGGCTGGATTTACGCCCAGGGGCAGCAGATTGGCTTTAGCCAACCGGGCGATCGCCCCAGCCCCTGGCAGCACTGGGGCCGCATTGTCAGCCAGCCCGCCCTCAAGCGCCTGTTTGAAGACCTGGCCCTGCACCAAACCGTGACCGCCGCTGGCATAGCGATGCCCCTGCGAGTGGCCGACTGGGTAGCCTGGGGTGTGGTCTTGCAGCGGCTCCAGCTGGCCCTGGTGAACTGGTTCGATCGCCAGCCCTACGACCCCCAGGCGGGCAAGCGCCTCTCCATCGCTACCTTTCTCACCTTCGCCGTAGTCTGGGGCCAAATATCCAGCCGCCTGGGCGAACAGGGCCAGCGCACCCTAGCCAGGGGGTCTTTCCAGCTGGCGCTGCAAGGCCTGCGCCAGTTTGCCAACCAGAGCTACTTTCCCCTCTACGGCGGCCTGTTCACCGCCCTGTCTGGAGAACCCCTGCGCGCCCTGCTCGACTACCTCGATCAACCCCTCCAGGAAGTAGCCAACACCGCCGTCAAAGCCCGCATTCTCACCCTGCTGGGCTACTCGCAGCGGGCGCTGGGCAACTACAGCCAGGCTCAGCGCTTTCACCAGCAGGCCCTAGAAGTAGCCCGCGAAGCCAAAGATATACCCTGCGAAATTGCCAGCCTCAACCACCTCAGCCGCACCTGCGTTGCCCAGCAAGACTTTGAAACCGCCCAGGGCCACAGCCAGCGAGCGCTAATTTTGGCCCGCCAGAGCGGCGATCGCATTGGTCAAGCCAACGCCCTCGCCAACCTCGGCTACAGCCAGGTCGCCCAGGGCCAGTCGCAGCTGCTCGAAGCCGAACAGTACGAAACCGTGCTCAGCTATCTCGAACAGGGGCTAGCCCTCTCAGAGCAGGTAGGCGATCGCCCCAGCCAGGCCCTCTGCGCCAACAGCCTCGGCATCGCCCAGCTCAAACTTGGCCAGTACCGCGACGCGATCGCCTCCCTCCAGCAGGGGCTTCAGGTAGCTCAGGCAATCGGCGATCGCTTCCTCATGGCCTCCAACTTCGCCAATATGGCTGCCGCCCACCAGGGCGACGGCAACCTCGAACAAGCCGTCCTCACCGGCTGCCTGGGCATGTACCTGCTGCACCAAATCGACTCCCCCGAATGGCGACAGCCCGCCGCCCTGCTCAGCATCCTCTACGGACAGCTCGGCCCCGACACCTTCGAGAGCATTCTCGCCGACCACCGCCGCCAGTTCCTCGCCGTCATCGGCGTTGACGGCTACGACTTTTTGCAGCCGCTTTTGGCGCGGTATCGGGAGTCGTTGGAGTAGGTGCGTGGCGCGTGGATGGGTGGGTGCGTGGGTGCGTGGGTGCGTGGGCGGGTGGATGGGTAGGCGGGTGGATGAGGGGATGGGGAGAGTAGGGTTGAGTGTCGCCTACAGACCCATTTGCAGAACAAAGGTTTAAACCGATGATCAGCCAATCCTTTCCGTTGGGTCCAGGGCGGCGGCACGGCCCTGGTCGAGGGGGTCTGGGGGCAATCGAAACGCCCCCAGCGATAGGCCCGGCTTTGACCGTGATCTTTGTCTACGGCGGTTGATGTAAGCCATAAACCTTGCGCTGGGCGAACAGCGGTTCGCCCCTACGGCTGATCGTCATCATCGTATTCATCGGCGGCGATCCAGGTGCTGGCCGGGCGCAGCGCATCCGGAATCGCCACATCGTCGGTAAACTCCAGCACCGTCTCTCGATAGCCCAAATACCCCGACTCCATAAACGACACCAGCATCCGCCCCAGCGCTGGCCACACCACATCGGCGAACTCCCAATCGTGGTTAAACCCCGCCCGATCAGCGATCGACTTGAGCGCCCAAAAATAACTGTTGCGCACCATCGAACCCGACTTTTTGTAAGCAGGCACATCGTCTTGGTGCAGATAGAGAATGCCGTGGTCAATGTGGGCGCGCATGAGCAATTTTAAATTTGGATCTTGGGCTTGTAGTGAGCTTGTCGAACTATTGGCGATTTTGGTTTAGGTTAACCGCCTAGGGCTAAACCTTCGCCAGCCCACCGTTAAAGCAACTGCATGACTGGGGTAGTTGGGTGCTAGGGTAAGACTATTCACATTATGTTACAGACGGTCTAAAGCCAGGGCCGATTCGCCTGACCTCGATCGCTGTAACGCCTACGGTTGGAGCTTACCAGTCGCCATGCCTGCTGCGGTTTGCCTGCGAAACGTCCACAAAGTTTACAACGGGGTCGATGTCGTTAACGACCTCTCGCTCACGATCTCGAATGGAGAAGTGTTTGGTCTCCTTGGCCCTAACGGTGCGGGCAAATCGACAACTATTCGGATGGCCACCACCCTCACTCGGCCCAGTGATGGTCATGTCGTTGTATCCGGTTACGATGTCGTCCGCCAGCAGCTCGACGTTCGCCGCCAGATTGGCGTGGTGCTGCAGCAGACCAGCGTCGACGGCGACATGACCGTGTGGGAAAACATGGAATTTCACGGGCGCATGCACCACATCCCCAACCCCCAGCGCCGCACGAGCATTAACACCTGGCTAGACTATGTTGAACTGGCCGATCGCCGTGACGACAAGGTCAAAACCCTCTCAGGCGGCATGAAGCGTCGTTTGCAAATTGCTCGCGCCTTGCTCCACAACCCCAAAATTCTCTTCCTTGACGAGCCCACCGTGGGCCTCGACCCCCAAACCCGCCGCCGCCTGTGGGAGATTATTCGCGGCCTCAACCAGCAGGGCATGACCATGCTGCTCACTACCCACTACATGGAAGAAGTCGAGTACCTCTGCGATCGCATTGGCATTCTCGACCAGGGCAAGCTAATCGAGCTGGGCACCCTAAATCAGTTTCGCCACCGCCACGGCGAAGGCATCTTGATGACCCAGCGCGGCGATCGCTGGGACTACCAATTCTTCCCTACTCTGGACGCCGCCAACGCCCACCTCGACCAGCAGCCCGACAAAACCGGCATGATGACCCGCCCCTCTAACCTCGAAGACATCTTCGTAGAACTAACCGGACGTAATTTAGATTGATTGCTCCCCCTGAGAATGGTGCATCGCTTCGCGGATGCACCCTACGAATTTCTCCTCAACAAACCAAAGTTCTGACCGGCTAATTTGCAGAACATAGGTTTAAACCGATGATCAGCCAGTCCTTTCCGTGAGGTGAAGGACGACGGAACGTCCTTCTCGACGGGGGTCTGGGGCCAGCGAATTGGCCCCAGCAGTAGATTTGGCTTTTGTCCCAGATTGTGCGCCGCACTAAACCTGGCAAATTGGGCTCTCTTCCCCGCTACAATCAACCGTTTCCGTCGATCAACGCTAGGCTTGAGAATGGTCTCCCGGTACTGACGATCTATGCCCGGTCTCGCCACCACCATCGAAGCCATCCTGTACCTCAAAGGGCAGCCCCTCGACATTGGCAAACTGGCCGAACTCGCCCGCTGCGATCGCGAAGACGTTGAAGAAGGGTTAATCGAGCTCATGAATGATTACGCCCACCGCGACGGAGCCCTCGAAATCGTCGAAACCGTCGATGGCTACTGCCTCCAGCTCAAAGAACGCTATCGGTTTTTGGTAGATTTGCTCATCCCCATCGACCTGGGCGTAGGTGCCCTGCGCACCCTGGCCGCGATCGCCCTCAAAGGCCCCATCAGCCAGACCGATCTAGTCGAACTACGCGGCTCAGGCGTTTACCAGCACGTGCCAGAGCTAGTAGCCCAAGGCTTTGTGCGCAAGCGGCGGCAGGCCGAGGGGCGATCGTCTCTAGTGCAAGTCACCGACAAGTTTTACCAGCACTTTGAGATCGACCAGCTGCCCGAGCTGCGGGTCAAGGGCAAGTCCTCTCCTCAGGCCACCAATGACGCGCTTGAAGACGCCGCGCTTGAAGATGACGACGAAGTTGAACTTGAGCTGCCCGAAAACGCCGAGATCGACTAAGCAAGTTAGCTTAGAACATCGGCTCATTCTGTCAAGATATTGTAAAGAGAATATTTAGCTGCGGCTGCGCCTCTAACCACCGCCAGGCTTAGCTTTTGGCCTAGCAGAGCCAGGCTAAGCCACAGGGTAGACGTAATATTTCACGATTCGTTACGCTATTATCGGAAAGAGTAAGTAGGTAAAGGCAGGCCTGGGGTTGCCTTGATCACACTGGATTCATTGAATCCAATCGCCCCGCATTCGGTACCCGCCGTCGCCTACGTTGTGACCAGAGGTCTCTGAGATTCTATGGTATTTAACCCTGAAGACGCTGAATTCATTGGCATGTCGCCGAATAGTGACCAGGTCAATGAGTTGCTCAAATATCTCCAGCACCAGTCGCCGGAGGTGTTAACTCGGGTGGCTCAATCGGTAAGCGGCGAAATCAAGCAAATTATTGCTCACAATGTGCAAGGGCTGGTAGGCGTGCTGCCCAGCGAAGGCTTTAACGTTCAGGTCACTACCGATCGCGAAAATCTGGCTGGGCTGCTGGCCTCCGCCATGATGACGGGCTACTTTTTGCGCCAGATGGAGCAGCGCATGGAGCTAGAGCACACGGTATCTGGCTCAGTTTTTGGCAGCGATTTTGGCCCTGACGACCTCAATTTCGACGATTAGCCCCGTTCACGGATGAATGCGGTCAACAAGCCATTCACTACGGGCTCAAACGCTTGGAAATGGATGCTGCTGAATGGCATGAGCCAAATTTTCTGGCGTGCCAATATCGAGATAGCTGCCCTCGGCAAAAGGCTCTGCCTCAACCCGTAGCCCCACCTCCAGCGCCGCCTGAATCACATTGCCAATGGGCGTTTCAACGTAGGGCGGCAGCGTTGTGAGGTGCTGAGGAATTTGGCTACCGATCAGGGCCTGGGTGCAATCGCGCACAAACCCATGCAAAAAATCTGAAAATGTCGGTCGCCAGGCCGCGATCGCCCACATGTACGGCAGGTGGGTAAAGCTCGATTTTTCGTAAATGCCCCGCACAACCCCAGCTGCATCAAAATCGACCACCCCCACCTTCTCGGGCTGCTGGGTGGGAAACAGCCCCAGCACGACATCGGCACTGCCCCCGTGCAGCCGCTCCAGCAGCACTTGGTAGGCCTGCGCTGGCTCAAACAAAATATCTGGAAAACCCAGTACTACTGTCGCCCCACGCAAAAATGGGTAAGCCTGATTGAGGCTAAAGGGCACCCCAAAGGGCACATGCACCGTCAGGTAGGCCAGCTGCATACCAATATCGGCCCCATCGCCCAAAAAGTTGGGAATATCCCATTTGCCGGGCCGCAGAATAAAAAACGCCTGGGTTGCCCCGGCCCGCTGCATTTTTTCGAGCAAATAGTGGCACACTACCTTGGGTCGCGGCCCTACCTTGCCCGCTACCATACGAAAACCAACTGGAAACAATTCTTTGCTCATGGGCAGTGGCGAAATGCGCGTCCCCTGTCCGGCAGCAGGAATCAAACCAATGGTGGGTGGAAAGGTGGTCATCGCGATAGACACTTTTGGAGTGAGACAGTCGTCTCTAATTATCTTGGAGTAGGAGTGAGCAGAGCACTATGCACCAATTCTTACCGGTCGCTGATCAGCTATCTTCATTGCCGTCAGTGCTGCTGCACCGTTTAGGGCAAGGTACCGCTACGCTGGCCCTGGTCGCTACATCCCTCGCTGGGCTGGCCGTAGCTGCGCCCCAGGCTACCGCCGCTGACAATGTTCAGATTACCTACGGGTCGCTAGAAGCACCCCCGATCTCCGTCAGCGATCTAGAATCTTTTGCCCGCACCGGCATCCCCAGCCGCGATCTGCAGCTGCTGCTCAATATTCTCCGCATTGAGGAAGATCAGGCGCGTCAGGCGCTGACCCAAAACGTACTGGTCGATGTCGACAATTTGCGAGACGCTTCAAACACGTTCGCCGGTCAGTTTTTCTGGCGGCTGTTGGCGACTACCATGACCTTCTCAGACAACGATAGCCCTGGCTGGGAACTGCTGCGCAACGCTGTCTTAGACACCGCTACCAGCGGCGAACTGACGATCTTAGACGTACTGCGCACCATTGAAGCCAGCACTCTGCAGGTGGATGGTCGGCGGGTGATGGCGATCGCCTCGCAAATTGACTTTGACAACATTGAAGCCCTCGCCTCTATCTTCCTGGGTCAGTAGCGAGATTTGAGCTATTCAAGTGGCAAAGCGCCTCGTCTGTGAAGACAGCCTAGAATAGAGAAACTCGGCTATCCTCAACCCATGTCCCGGCCTAAAACCAATTCAGCAGCCGCTAAATCTAGCCGTCGCCTCTACGCTGACGACTTCTATGCCTGGACTCAGGCTCAAGCTCAGGTGCTGCGATCGCACGCCTGGGATCAGCTTGATTTGCCCAATCTGATTGAGGAAATTGAGGCTTTGGGCAAGCAGCAGCGCCAAGAACTCCGCAATCGGCTCAGTGTGCTGCTGGGACATTTACTGAAATGGCACTATCAACCTGAGCACCGCAGCCGCAGCTGGCTCGCCACGGTGCGAATTCAGCGTTTAGACATTGCTGACCTGCTAGACGACAACCCTAGCCTTAAGCCCTACCTAGCCGCAGCCCTCGACAAGGCCTATCGCAGAGGCATCGAACTCGCCTACGAAGAAACTAATCTGCCTAACAGCACATTTCCAGCTCAGTGCCCCTATAGCCTGGCAGAAGCACTCGATGCTCAGTTCTTTCCGGGCGCACCCAGCGACCTGGTGAGCTAGGTCAGAGGTTCAGCCAGCTAAACCCGGTTAGCTAAAGCCGCGATCGCTCTACAGGGGCGATCGCCGCCCATCCAAGTTTTGCCCTCTCTAGTCCCAACTCGTTACATTGCGTTGCATAGAGAGAAAGTTTACGAATGTATATAAAACTCGTCTGGGGTTTTGCGGCAGTTGCATCTCCGGCGCTCTTTTCGCCCGTCTGTCACGCTTCACTTCGAACGCAACGCCCTATTTAGGGGGTGATTTCTTCGCTTTAGCCCCCGCTTAGCGCCCTTCCAGCACCCTCACACCGATCAAAGCTGCTTACAGACGGGCGCTTCAGAAGGCGCACTCCCCCATAAGATTTAAGATTCTCTTGTTTGTTATTGTTCTGTATTAAAGAAATCAAAGACCTAAAATCTAATAAAACTGCTTGATTAGGCTTGATGACTTTTTGAAGGGTTTCAACAGTCGCTTGCCATTCCTTAAGCTTACTGGCAAAGGTTTGCGGGCATGTCCGTTTTCAGCACCCCTTCACAAGGCCAGCGGGATATCGCCATAATCCAAACAGCCGAAACACCCTGGGCGCGTAGGCAACTGCGTAGACCCTATCTGTTTAACAGTCAATCCAAGTCCAGTGGCCGAGTCCGGCAGATAGAGTTCTATCTCAAAGACTTCCCCTGGACTGGGTTTGGCTTTATCCGCCCTAGATGAGTATTCTCCCCTATGGTTCACCAGACTCTCAAGCTTTCTGTGTACGGGAAAGGGGGCATTGGTAAGTCCACCACCAGCTGTAATATTTCGGTGGCCCTAGCCAAGCGGGGCCGCAAGGTATTGCAAATTGGCTGCGACCCCAAGCACGACAGCACCTTTACCCTGACCGGGTTTCTGATTCCCACCATCATCGACACCCTGCAAGAAAAGAACTTCCACTACGAAGACGTATGGGCCGATGATGTGATTTACAAAGGCTACGGTGGGGTCAGCTGCGTAGAAGCGGGCGGTCCTCCGGCGGGTGCGGGCTGCGGTGGCTATGTCGTGGGCGAAACCGTCAAGCTGCTGAAGGAACTCAACGCCTTCGACGAGTACGACGTAATTCTCTTCGACGTGCTGGGCGATGTGGTCTGCGGTGGTTTTGCCGCCCCTCTCAACTATTCTGACTACTGCCTGATCGTCACCGACAACGGTTTTGATGCCCTGTTTGCCGCCAACCGCATTGCGGCTTCGGTACGCGAGAAAGCCCGCACCCACCCCCTGCGTCTGGCGGGGCTAATCGGCAACCGCACCTCAAAGCGCGACCTGATCGATAAGTACATTGAGCATGTGCCCATGCCGGTGCTGGAGATCTTGCCCCTGATTGAAGACATTCGCATCTCGCGGGTGAAGGGCAAAACCGTGTTTGAAATGGCTGAAACCGACCCCGCGCTAGAGCCGGTGTGCCAGTACTACTTGAACATTGCCGACCAAATTCTCGCCCGGCCCGAGGGTGTCGTGCCCGAAGATGCCGCCGATCGCGAGCTGTTTAGCCTGCTGTCTGACTTCTACCTCAACCCGCCCGAGGGTGCCCCCAAGCAAGAGAAGGAGGAGCTGGATCTGATGATGGTTTAGGCGAACGGTGGGCATTGCCCACTCGACTTAACCCCTTGCTGCAAAAATCCCGCTCGATCAAGTTCTAATCCTGAAGCGCTGCATTATCATCGGTACGCAGCCGTTCAAACCCGGCAGCTACCTACAAGCGATTTAGCAAAGAGTCAGGATTATGGCCTTTTTTGAGAACTTTACCCAGGTCATTCGCCAAAAGTGGTTGGACTATGTGCAGTCAAACCGAGCCTGGTTGACGCTGCAGATGCAGCAGACCTCGGTGCGAACCCCCGATGGCGGTCGCCGTCCCTCCTCCTTTTTGGTGCTGGGCGTGGTGAATGCCCTGGAACCCAAGCTGTCGAACCTGATGGTGCCGTTCTACAAGCTCAACCCCGATGAGGATGCGCTAGTAGAAGTGCTGGGCCTCAACTTTGACCCTGAGATGGTGCTGGATAACTCCGACCACACTCAAACCATTGAGGCCAACGACGAGCAACCGCTTTTGCCTGATTCACCGGAGATGTAACCCTGTTGACAGGCCTGTGAGGTAGCGGTTTTCTGGTTTAATCAATCTCTGGACATGAGGTTGGCGAACCCCGCCCGAGGCATCTGTGAACAGCAAACAACTGCGGCGATCGCTCAAAATCAAGTGGTTGACCTACTACCGAGACAACCGCGAGTGGATCGACAAATTGGGCATTTGGGTAACCAGTAGCGGGCAGAGGCGGCCCTCGTCGGGCTTTATTTTAGGAGCGCTTGCCACCCTAGAACCCGACCTGACCAACCTGCTCCCCCTGGTGGTGGATTTAAGCAGCAACCCCGATCGCATTATTTCTGCCCTGGGTTTAGACATCAGCCCGGTGAAAGAGCTAGAAGCGCTGGAGGCGGCACACAAGCTATTGCCCAGCAGCGCCCAAGTCGAGGTTTCTCTGGCCGCGCCAGAGCCCGTCACCATTGATGCTCCGACACCGCCGCCCCCTGCCTACGACGACGAAGCCTGCTCAGGCGCAGGCGGCAGGGAGGACGATAGACCCAGGCCATAAGTCCTTCACTAGGGAGATACCCCCACGATGACCCTGGCCCAAGCTCAACCCAACGCTTCTGCCCTCGAATTTGACTGCGATACCGGCAACTACCACACCTTTTGCCCGATTAGCTGCGTGGCGTGGCTGTACCAAAAAATCGAAGACAGCTTCTTTCTGGTAATTGGCACTAAGACCTGCGGCTACTTTTTGCAGAACGCCATGGGGGTGATGATTTTTGCTGAACCCCGCTACGCCATGGCCGAGCTAGAAGAAGGCGACATCTCGGCTCAGCTCAACGACTACGAAGAGCTAAAGCGGCTGTGTGAGGGCATTAAGCGCGATCGCAACCCCTCGGTAATTGTCTGGATTGGCACCTGCACCACTGAGATCATCAAAATGGATCTCGAAGGGCTGGCTCCCCGCCTAGAGGCCGAAATCGGCATCCCCATCGTCGTCGCCCGCGCCAACGGCCTCGACTACGCCTTTACCCAGGGCGAAGACACGGTGCTGGCTGCTATGGCCCAGCGCTGCCCTACCGAGGCAGAGGCCGCCGCCAAGCAGCCTGCCGCTCCCAAAGCCGAACCCAAAGAAGGCCAGGGCGGCATTCAAAAGCTGCTGGGCCTGGGCCGTAAAAAAGCCGAAGAAGCCACTGACCCCGTGGCAGAAGACACCCCTTACCACGACCACCCGCCCCTGGTGCTGTTTGGCTCCGTGCCCGACCCCATCGTTACCCAAATGACGATGGAGCTAAAGAAGCAGGGCATTAAAGTCTCTGGCTGGCTACCCACCAAGCTCTACACCGACCTGCCTACCGTCGATGAAGGCTACTACGTCGCAGGCATCAACCCCTTCCTCTCGCGCACGGCCACCACGCTGATGCGTCGCCGCAAGTGCAAGCTGATCGGCGCACCCTTCCCCATTGGCCCCGACGGCACCCGCGCCTGGATTGAGAAAATCTGCTCGGTGTTCAACATCGAGCCCCAGGGCATGGAGGAGCGCGAAGCCAAAATTTGGGAATCGGTGGAAGACTACCTGGAGATTATTCGCGGCAAGTCGGTCTACTTCATGGGCGACAACCTGCTGGAAATCTCCCTGGCCCGCTTTCTCACCCGCTGCGGCATGACGGTGCAGGAAATCGGCATCCCCTACATGGACAAGCGCTACCAGGCGGCGGAACTGGCCCTGCTAGAGAAAACCTGCAACGAGATGGGCCAACCCCTGCCCAAAATCACCGAAAAGCCCGACAACTACAACCAGATCCAGCGCATTCAAGAGCTGCACCCCGATCTGGTGATAACGGGCATGGCTCACGCCAACCCGCTGGAGGCGCGAGGCATCAGCACCAAGTGGTCGGTGGAGTTTACCTTCGCCCAAATCCACGGCTTCGGCAACACCCGCGACATTCTAGAGCTGGTGACGCGCCCCCTCCGCCGCAATAACAACCTCAAAGACCTCGGCTGGGAGAAGCTAGTCAAGGAAGAAGCGAAGGTTTAGGCGGAATTCAGCCTCTGGAGCATGAAGAACTCTAGAGGCTGAATTTTATGCGAGCCAATGCTAAAGTTCTTACATCATCTACGTATCCTGGCAAGCCTCATGAAGAAGCAATGGTTTGTAGCGGTTTTTACAATTGCTTTGATTCTGAGTGTTGCTTTCACCCCTGGGGCTTCTTCGCAAACCCCGCCCACCGATGAAAATTTGCCTCGCATTCAGACTCTTGGAGTGCGAGAGGTTGTATCACCGATCAAAGAGTTTTGCACAGTATTTCAACAAGAATTAAGCGAACAATTAGGCTCTCAAGTCAAGTACGTATCGATTGAGAACGAATATAGAGGCAGACTTTTCTCCAGATTTCAAGGCCTTCTGGATGGCATAATTGATGCTGAATGCGGACCCAACTCCATATCTGCTCAGTATTTAATCAATCCAAATTCTAATAGCAATATTAGGTATTCAGAGGAAATTGCATTCTCAAATCCTTTCTATGAAACCGAAATAAGGCTTTTGATGCGTGATGAATTGGCAGAGCAATTGGCCAACATGACTGAAGATGAGTTAACAGAAAGACTAAGAAGTTTAAGTATAGGCCTACTGGAGAATACAACTACACTTAGACAATTCCAGGATCGCAGTCAGCTATACACAAACACTCAGGTTTTTGAGACACCAGTCAACGATAGAAGTGATTCCTTAGAAGGAAAGAATTCTCTTGAGCAGGCTTTAGATGCTCTAGAGGAAGGAAGAATTGAGGCTTTAGCTAGTGATGGCATTATCTTAAGATCTTTTCTTAAAGAGGGAATCCCCGGAGACAACGTAGCTCAGCGAAGTACAATTCTTTTTAGAAAGCCTAGAGTTTCTTATGAAAGTTTGGGCTTCTCAATTTTCCCAGAAGAAGGCTCCCTACCTGGACTAGATGGTGAACAATACGGTATCGCGGTTCTGAGAGATGGGGATACAAATTCTTTTCAGAGAGAAGTAAATTTAGTTCTTTCCAAGTTGAATGAGCCAGGTTCAAGGCTGGCAATAGCAAGAGAGAATATTAGGACTTATGAATCAGGATTAAACCTTTCGCAAGAAAGCAGCGATTTTAATATCAATGAAAATGTTACAGATTCAAATCCAGATCCAGATCCAAGCCCAAATTTTTGGATAATTCTCGCTTCACTTGGCTTCTTCACACTACTTGCTATTCTTGCCATCTTGCGGTTCAAAGACTCATTTAGAGGGCAGATTTCTGGCCCAATGGGCAGTTTGACTGTAGAAGGTAGTAATGATAGTTCTAGGAAGCCTGGCATCAATATATTGGATGCGACTAGCAGACAGGGAAGTATTCAAGCGCACGACAATACTGGCAGAGGAATTGATGCTAGAAGGCTCGATGCACAAGGTAATATTGGTCTATCCTCTAATCAGGGAGATCAACCGCATTTAAATGATGGATTAATCGATTCAGGACGTGAAGAAATTGGGGTTGACCTAAGTGACATTGTCGCGGGGAGAGACATTACTGTTCAACAAGTAGTTAACGATATCGGTATTACTCAATTTAGTGAAGGGAAAAATGCTGATGTTTATATTAGCTTATGGGAAAGCATTTTAAGCCTCAAGCTTGCTATTAATGATTTTTTTGACGATCCGAGCGAATATAGCCTTTCCCAACTAGCTTTGCAGCTTAAAGAAACAAGAACCATCACGCACAAAGGTGGAATTTTCTTTAAGGACTCAGACAGGAGCAGACTTTTTTCAATGTTGCAAGATATGGGTGATATTAGAGTTGGAAGAAAATATATTAAGGAAATTCGCTCGACAGGAAATGTAAAAGAAGCAATCGACAACGGAATTATTATTCCTTCTTCGCGAGGTTCTCTTGACCCAATTCCCGCCTTGACTGAGCGATTAGAGGGATTTAAGTTGGATTACGAAAGCACCATAGAAAGATTGCGACCCTTTTTTAAGGAAAAGCTATCTTTATAGGCGTTCGTCTTCCCAAGGTATGGTCAGGGGGGAAGAAGCTGTATTTTTGCTTTTTGCTAAGCTTTAAGCGTGGTTGAGGTAGTTAGGTCTTCTCATCTGTGTACAAAGATCGCCCCACCTTTCTGCG
Source organism: Nodosilinea sp. AN01ver1 (assembly GCF_050565655.1). Classification (NCBI taxonomy): domain Bacteria; kingdom Bacillati; phylum Cyanobacteriota; class Cyanophyceae; order Nodosilineales; family Nodosilineaceae; genus Nodosilinea; species Nodosilinea sp. AN01ver1. The sequence continues at coordinate 148,394 of NZ_JBNXVS010000004.1, forward strand.
AAAGCTCAATAGCATTGAGAACACAGTCGATCGCCTGATTGGAGCTTAACCTTCATGTTTCCGATAGATGGGCGAATGAAGGATATCCGCTTCACTAAAGACACTATTAGCGTCAATCTGATGGATGGGTGCTCGATCGCAGTGCCGTTGGTTTGATATTCGTGCCTGCTGAATGCATCGCAAGAGCAGCTTGCCCATGTCAATCAGATACACGGTTAGCCCAATCGTCTACAGTTTCTTTTTGTAGGCTAAGGCTTGTGTAAGTATCACGATACGCTTGCATCGCCCCAGCCCAGGTTTGCTTTAGGCGATGGTTGGGATTGTGCCGCTGTTTCTTAACCAGCGCTGCGACAAAATTGATCACCTCCTGCTGTGCCTGAGGAGGCAATTTTTGGATCTCATTCACAATAGGATGCATAGCGAAGCCAGTCCTTGTACTTAGTACTTATCTCAATTGTAAGTCAGGCCGTTCTTGCGTCAGAGCTGCTCCCGCATACCGAGGATAAAGCGCTAATCTTCAATGATAGTTCCTAGGTAGAGCCTCACAAAGTCCTTTGCCGCCAAAGGATTCAGCGTTTTTAGCGACTGCGTAATCTGGGCGATGTTCTCAGCACTGGGGTCAAGCCCGTGGTACCAGCGCCCCACATTGGCGCGACTAATGCCCATCGTCACCGCCAGCTTATTCTGGCTAATGCTGTAGGTGTCTAAAACCTGCTTCAGTGCGTCGCTTGCCCTTCCCATGCCCTAATCCTGGCAGAGCTACACCCGAAGGTAAATGTCACACTTGTGGATACATCGCGCTCATGCTGATGTCACGCTTGTGACTACATTGGCTTTGTATTTCCATGTCAGAAGAATTCATCCCCAACAGCGAAATCTACAGCGCCCCTCCCAGCAGTCCGGCCCCCACCCAGCCCGTCCGAGAACCTATCCTCATCACCATCATCGGCTCCGCCACCGGCATTAACCTGGTGATCAAAATTCTTCATCGCCTCGGCTTTGCCGAAGCCCGCGCCTGGAGCAAACCCCAGATCGACCCCAACACCGGCAGACCCATGCGCGTGCTCACTAAATGGCTGCGGTATTAGGCGACTACTCGCCCACATGCCACAGCGAGCAATAGTTCAAGCCGCAATTCTCTAGCAATGAGGTTGGGTAACATAGTAGAAAACACACCTTGCAGCTATGGCCCAAGCCACCGACGACCTCAACGCTAACCCTACCCAGGCGCAGCAAATTCTCGAAGAAGTGCGGGAGCTGCGCCTGGAGGTTGAGCAAGCTAACCAAAAAAATAACGAATTTAACCAGAAGTTCGACAACTACCAGAAGGCTACCCAGTGGGTGGTGCAACTGGCTTTTAGCCTGATTGCCGCTGCTACGGTGACGGTGATTGTTTCAACGGTGGCAGGTCGGTGAGGCGATCGCCCTCCAGCCCATACAAAAACCATCTAAGCGTTGATGAGTTCAACAACAGGGCTGCTACCTTCTGCCAGTTCATAGTTCAACCGCTCAAACCCAATCACTGTGCCCGCCTGATTTTTAATCAGCAGTACCTCTTCACCCGTTTCCTCGGCAATAAACTCTTCAGAAGGATCGCCAAACCAGACCGTCAGCGTTTTACCGACCTCGTCGTAATAGATCTTTAAGGTGTCCATACAACCGTTCCTTCCTTGATTTTGTTGGTGCGGTACGTCGTGATGATAAAGCCGTCGCCGTTGAGGTATCTGACCACGGCGCAAATCAAATAAGGCGGCTCAACCCCATAGTGCAGGTAAACCGATGGGTCACTTCTACTTTGCCGAATTTCGGTAGGCGACTGCAACGCCTGCTGAACCAACTCCTCCTTACCCCGCATAATTGGATGCTTCAGGGTGACAATCACATCCCAATAGGCAGCCGCAACACGAATCGTCCTGCCTAAGGGTGTTGTGACCTCAAAGTAGGCATCCTCTGCCATATTATCCCCATCAACCGTCTAGCTAATCCTCAACGATGGTTCCCAGGTAGAGCTTCACAAACTCCTTAGCTGCCAAGGGATTCAGCGTTTTCAGCACCTGAGTAATCTCAACAATCGTCTCCGAAGACGGCTCTCTCTGGTCGTGAACCCACTTGAATACAGCAGAGCGATCAATCCCCAAGGCAACCGCCAGCTTATTTTGGCTGATGCCGTAAGTCTCTAAAACCTGCTTCAATGCCTGATTTGCCCTGCCCATGCCTTGATCGTCCCAAAGGATGGCAAGGGGGTAAATGTTGTCTACATCGACAACATCTGCCATTGTTCCTTTTGTGGTCGCGAAAGACAACATCAAAGATACTCCCATGTCAGAAGAATTCATCCCCAACAGCGAAATCTACAGCGCCCCTCCCGGCAGCCCTGCCCCTACCCCACCCGTTCGAGAACCCATCGTCATCACCATCATCGGCTCTGCCACCGGCATCAACCTGGTCATCAAAATTCTCCATCGCCTCGGCTTTGCCGAAGCCCGCGCGTGGAGCAAGCCCCAAATCGACCCTAACACCGGCAGATCCATGCGCGTGCTCACCAAATGGCTGCGGTACTAATCAACGCTTAACTTATGCCCAGCCTGAGCACGGCGGGGTAGCGCACTTAAGCCTGGCTGCGGAGGCTAACCCGGGGCGCTGGAACGCTAAACAAATCCCGGAAACTGGCCTGGCGCTCGGCTACAGGCTCCGGCGCATCGTGCCAGAGGCTTTCGTAGTAGAAAAAGGCCACCCCTAACCCCTGAGCCGTCGATCGCATTACCTGAGATTGAATCATCGACATTGGCATGGGGCGATCGCGCAGCCCAGTCAGAATGCCAATGCCCACCGGGATTTGAGTTTGGGCCGTTTGAATTTCGGGCCGCAGAATTTGCTTTGTAAAGCTGTTGATGTCCCAGCGGTAGACCTGTACCAGCAGCTCATCAACCAGGCCACGGTTGATCCAGCCGACCCAATCCTGCAAAAACGAGTTGTAGGCCGTGTCATAGGGATTGGGCGACACCGAAAAGATGGCCTGGGGACGATGCTGTTTCACGGTCTGGTTGAGCTGAGCCACAAAGTCTGTAATTTTGTCTGCCCGCCAGCGCATCCAGGCCGGATCTCGCGGGTTACCTGGCACCGGCTGCTCGGTTTCCTGCTGGTAGAGCGCTAGGGTGTAGGGGTCATAGCCAAAGTCGCTGGGCAGGGCCGTGTGGTCATCGAACTGAATACCGTCGATGTCGTAGCGGGTAGCAATTTCGGCCACCAGGCTGTTGATGAACTGCTGCACCTCTGGCTTAAACGGGTTGAGCCACACCACTTCCCCAGCCGCACTGCCCGAGGACTGGCTGCCGTCCTGGCGCTGGGTCAGCCAATCTGGGTGAGCCGTAGCCAACTCGGATGACGGCGGAGTCATAAAGCCAAACTCAAACCACGGGATGGCCAGCAAGCCCTGGCGGTGAGCTTGGTCAATTACGTCCGCCAGAATGTCTTGCCCCACCGCGCCTCGGTGAATGTAGGGTATTCCGACTTGCTGAGCAACCGCGCTGGGGTAGAGGGCATAGCCCGAATTCCAAACTACTGGATAGACCGTATTGAAGTTGAGCTGAGACAACTCGGCCATGGCGCTCTGCACCCGAGCCGAATCGCGCAGGATATTCATATCGTTGGTGGTCAGCCACACCCCCCGGATTTTTTGAAAGCTTTGAGGAATCGGCGCAGTCTCCGCTGGCTCGGACTCCAAAGGCACCACCGATGGCGGCAGAAATGCGATCGCAGGTCTACCCAGCATCACCACCGCCAGCAGCGCGGCCCAGAACAGTAGAATCCGGTGCTTGAGTTTGTGTTGGAGCTGGGAGGTCATAGGGGAAAGAGCTATTGGCTGTCGGCTATTCTATTGGCTTTGGTTGGCTTCTGGACGCGATCGCCTTGATCCCGTCATGATACTCAAGACACATTTCTATGGCCAAAATCCGGACGATTGATCAAACTCCAAAGTTGCACCATCGATAGTAACAGGGGGCGCGATCGCTGGGCTAAACGAATTTTCGTTGTGCGCCTTGAGTCTCCAGGTCTGCTGATAGGCAACCTTACTCGGCACACTTCAGACCAACTACCGCCAACTACATATCCAGATCTTGACTAATAGTCTGGATAATTTTTCGCAGCCAAATATTAGCCGGGTCGCGGTCTTTGAGCTTGCTCCAGGCCATCGCCACGCTCCAGGTCGGTAGCGCCAGGGGCAGCTCAAAACACTTCACAGGATAGTACTTAATAAAGTGCTGCTCCAAACAGGAGGGAATAGCCGCCAGCAGGTCAGAGGCCGCGATCGCCGTGGGCAGCGCAAACCAGTAGGGCACCGTCAGCGCAATCCGCCGCTGCAAGCCTTGCTCAGCTAGTTTTTGATCGACAATACCCACGGCATCTCGCCGCAGTGTAAACAGGGCATGGGGAAAGCTCACAAAGTCTTGCAGACTCAGCTGGTCGAGCTTAAGCGCAGGATGGTTTAATCGACAGACGCCAAGGAAGCGCTCAAACAGCAAATTTTCTACCAGAACGTGGGAGGGCAGGTTGGCAAATGTACCCAGGGCCAAGTCGATTACATTTTGCTCTAACAGTTCTACAAACGACTCTTTTTCCACAGTAATTAAGCGCAAATCAACGTGTGGGGCTTTCTCCTTAAGAACCTCCAGCAGTTTCGGCAAAATCAGGCTGGCAAAATAGTCAGAGGTGGCCAGGGTAAACACCATTTGTGAACTGGCCGGATCAAATGATCGCGGCTCAGCCAGCGCTGAGCGAATAGTATTGAGGGCAGCAGTTACCTGAGGCGCGATCGCCTCGGCTTTGGCGGTAGGCTTCATCTCTCGACCTACCCGCACAAACAGGTCGTCGGCAAAGAGCGATCGCAGTCTGCCCAGGGCCGCACTCATAGCGGGCTGCCCCACATGAATGCGCTGGGCCGCCAGCGTAACGCTCTGCTCGGTGTACAGGGCCTCAAAGGCTACGAGCAGATTTAAATCAGTGGCGCTTAAATCTATCATTTTCAATGATGACTTGCATTCTTATTATCAATTTGATTTATTTTAGCTCTGCCTTTATCGTTGATTTAAGCATTCAGGAAAATAAATTGTGGCTGACCTAGAAACCCAAAATTTAGCCATTGCCCATCGATATGTTGAGCAGTTTTTAGGCAAGGGCGATATCAGTATTGCAGAGGAAATCTTTGACAAAAAGATACAGGTGATCACGGGGCTGAAACCGACTGGGGCGATTAATGGTATTGAGGAATACAAACAGGTTTTCTCAGGTTTTTATGACGCTTTCCCCGATGTAGAGCCCCTGGCCATTCAGGATAGTTTTGCCACAGGCGATCGCGTTGTTGTGCGCTTTAAGTCATTTCAGCGGCACGTAAAAGACTATTTTGGTATTCCGAAGAGCGATCGCGTCATTACCTTTCACGAAACCCACGTCATGCGGCTTGCCAACGGCAAGGTGATCGAAAACATTGTCAGCGCCACCAACCTGGAGTTTGAGATGCTAATGGCTCCGGTTCTCACCCCTTTAATTCTCATTTAACTGCCGTGAAAACCTACCGTTATGTCGGCTAGGCTACATGCCATTTTCTGCTTGTCGGCCACCATCCTGCAAGGACATTTGCAAGCCCCCTACTGCCCTGTTACTCTGCGATACCGCTATGACCTTGCCCGATCTGTACGCGTCTACGCCCATTGACCTGGTCCCTGCCCAATCTCTGGCCACGTTTCCCGTCAACACGTTTTTAGAAAACCTGGCGATCGCGCCTACGGGCGAGATCTACGTTACTAGCCATGAGGCTGGAGAAGTCATTACCCTCGATCGCGAGCACAACCTGGGGCTGTATGCCAAGCTCAATGGCAAAGTCACCGGCATAGCCATGGTCGAAGACAACCGCTTTTTGGTCAACGGCTGGAATGCAGAAGGCATTGCCTTTGTGGCAATTTTAGCGGGTGGCGACGTGCAGTTTCTGCAAACGCTACCAGAGGCCATGTTTCTCAATGGCATTACGCCGATTGCAGCCCACCACTACTTAATGGCCGACTCCTATCGAGGCGCAATTTGGTCATTTGATCTAAAAACTCAAACCTCTAGTGTTTGGCTAGAGCATCCACTACTGGCCCGCGATGACAATACCAATCCGTTCCCAGGCGCTAACGGCTTAAAGCGATTTGGTGACTATCTCTACGTTTCGAACACACAGCAAAAGCTGCTGGTGCGTATTCCACTCAATGCCGATCAGACGCCGCAGGCCCCAGAGATATTTGTCAAAAATACCAACCTCGATGATTTCGCCTTTGATATCCACGGCAACCTCTACGGCACTACCCATGTTTACAACAGCGTGGTGCGCATCGATCGCGATCGCAGTACCACCATCATTGCCCAAGCCGACCAGGGCGTGACCGGCTGCACTGCCGTAGCGTTCTACGGCACAGGGCTTTATGTCATCAACAATGGGGGCATGTCCTATCCACCGCCGGGCGGGGTTGAACCCGCCCAAATTGTGCGGCTTGAGGTTGGGGTTGAAGGCGCAGCGCTGCTCAGTGCAGACTAGGCCCATGCAAAATGACCCTCCCGTAACAGTAGACGTAGTGCAGAGTGTCAGGCCAGGGAAAGAGCCCCAGTTTGACGCTTTGCTAGAGCAAATTATCGGCACTGCCAGTACTTTTGAAGGTTATCTGGGCGCATCTATCTTTCGCCCCAGCCCGCAAAACCCGTCAGAGTATCGCATTATCTTTAAGTTCGATCGCCTGGAGCATTTAAAGCGCTGGGAAAATTCTACCGCTCGCCAAAACTATCTCAACCAGGCCAAAGAGCTAACCGCAAATCAAGGCACGTTTTCGATTATCACCGGACTAGAAACCTGGTTTACCCTGCCTGGAAAACCGGGTCTAAAACCTCCGGCTCGCTACAAAATGGTGCTGGTTACTGGGGCCGCGATTTTTGCCATCAATCAAGTCTTAGCGCTGATTCCAGCCGCCTGGCTGGTGCCACTACCTGCGCTGATTCGCCTGCTGGTTTTGATCTTAATTACCACCACGCTGATGACCTACGTGGTGATGCCCCGCCTAACTAAACTTCTGGCCTGGTGGCTCTACCCCAATCATTAATTCTCTCTCCACAGATAAGGACAAAAATTATGGCTAAACTATGTGTCATCGTCGGCATGGGCGAAGGAAACGGTATGGCAATCGCCCGCAAATTTGCCAGTGAAGGCATTGCGATCGCGATGATCGCCCGCAACGCAGAAAAGCTCAAAGGCTACCAATCGACCCTGCAATCAGAAGGCGTTACCTCCCACTATTTTCTAGCGGATGCTGGCGACGGGGCAGCCCTAAAAGCCGCGTTTGAGGCCATTCAAACCCAGCTCGGTACGCCAGAGGTACTGGTCTACAATGCCGCCGTGCCCCGTATGGAGAGCGTGCTGCAAACCGAGGCAGAAACCCTGGTGAGCGACTTTCGCGCCAATGTGGCTGGGGCGATCGCCTGCGTGCAGGCCGTTCTGCCCGCCATGCAGACCCAGCAAAAGGGCACGCTGCTGTTCACGGGCGGCGGGTTTGCCCTCTACCCCGACCCCAACTTCGTCTCGCTCTCCCTCGGCAAAGCCGGAATTCGCGTGCTGGCCAATACCCTTCATACCGCGCTGAAAGATTCGCCGATCAAGGTGGGTACTGTCACTATCTGCGGCACGGTGAATGGCGATGACCCGAAGTACAGCAGCGATCGCATTGCCGAAGAGTACTGGAAGCTCCACACCGCCGACAATAGCGAGTACGAGACTGTTTATTGAGCCTGCCGCCCAGTGTGGATGTGCCAGAGTTGAATCTGTGGCAGCGATCGCAGACCGCCTAACCCAGCCTAAAGCTGGCCAAAGCCCTTCTTTTTCTTCTGGCTTTTCTGCTTCTTGTTGCTGGGGGCGCGAAAGCCGGGCTGTGCCCCACCGCCCATGCCCGGCAGCCCCGGCATACCGCCGCCCATGCCCGGAAAGCCGCCGCCCATGCCGGGCATACCGCCACCCATACCCGGTAGGCCGCCGCCGCGCCCCATCTGCTGCATCATGGTGCGCATCTTGGTGAAGTCGCTGACCAGCTTACCCACGTCTTTTTCCTGGTGGCCCGAGCCTTTGGCAATGCGGCGACGGCGGCTGGGGGAGCTAGAGAGCAAATTGGGCTGCTTGCGCTCCTGGGTAGTCATGGAGTTGATCATGGCTTCGCAGCGTTTGAGCTGGGCCTCGCCCTGCTCTAGCATGTCGCCGGTAATCTGCTTGCCCATGCCTGGGATCAGCTTCATGATGCCGCCGAGCGAGCCCATGCTCTTCATGAAGCGCATCTGCTTGAGAAAATCGTCGAAGTCAAATTCGGCTTCCAGAATTTTTTGGGTCAGCTTTTCGGCGTCGGCAATATCGACCGCTTCCTGGGCCTTTTCAACCAGGGTGAGCACGTCGCCCATGCCCAAAATGCGGGAGGCCATGCGCTCGGGGTAAAAGGGCTGTAGCGCCTCTACCTTTTCACCCACGCCGATAAACTTGATCGGTTGGCCCGAAATTTGCCGCACCGAGAGGGCCGCCCCACCCCGCGCGTCACCGTCCATCTTGGTCAGAATAGCCCCGGTAATACCAATTTGGTCGTGGAAGGTGCGGGTCAGGTTCGCGGCCTCCTGGCCGGTCATGGCATCGACCACCAGCAGCACTTCGTCAGGGTCGATCGCGGTCTTGATGTCGGCCAGCTCGGCCATCATCTTGGGGTCGATTTGCAGACGACCCGCTGTATCCACGATGACCGTATCCACGCCGTCGGCTTTGGCCTTTTCGATCCCCTGGCGGGCAATGTCGACGGGGTTGGCGTCGGTACCCAGCTCAAAGACGGGCACGTCGATCTGCTTACCGAGGGTAACCAGCTGATCGACGGCGGCGGGGCGGTAGACGTCGGTGGCGACCAGCAGGGTGCTGCGGTTTTCTTTGCGCAGGTGCAGGGCCAGCTTGGCGGTGGCAGTGGTTTTACCCGTACCCTGCAGGCCCGCCATCAGCACCACGGTGGGCTTGTTGGGCGCATCGGCCAGAGGGGCGTTGGTGTCGCCCATCAGCCGCACCAGCTCGTCGTTGACCACTTTGATGAACTGCTGGTCGGGGCTCACGCCCTTGACCACCTCAATGCCCAGGGCGTTTTCTTTGACCTGGGCGATAAAGTCTTTAATCACCTGGAGGTTGACATCGGCCTCTAGCAGGGCGCGGCGCACCTCGCGCAGGGCGCTATCAATATTAGACTCGCTAATCTTGTCCTGGCCACGCAGGCTTTTCCAGGCAGACTCAAGGCGGTCAGAAAGGGCTTCAAACATGGTTTAACGGGGAGAATAGTCCTGGGGGCGCAAGTTCTATTCTAAAGGGTGAAGGCCCCAACCAGGAGTGCAACCCCCATGGTCAGGTATGACCCACCGCAATTGGGTACCATAGGTATTAAAAACAAACATCAGCCGTAGGTAGGCTGTGTGGGTAGTAGATTGAAGTTTCGCCGTAGAGATATCTTTCACCGGATCTCTGCAAATCCCTAGAATTTCGCAAAGATAGTAGAGCTGCTGCGGAATTTGACTAAGTTGCTTTGTAAGACTTTAGTGAAGGGCACATCAAGAGCAACTATGGCTAACGAACTGTCTCGCTGCATCGACACTAACCGGGTAGCTGATCCTGAGGGAGGCCTCTTGCTCGATATCTCCTATACTTTGAGCGATCGCAGCGAATGCTGCCAGGAGGGTGAGACCCCTGATCTAGATATTGCTCAACCCGTTGCTCAGCCAATCTTGCCCTGGCTAGAGCTGATTCAGCACTACAGCCATCTGGTCATGGCCGTGGTCGATGTGGCTACGCAGATCAGCGCCCCAACCCACGCCCACCCGGTGCTGTTTGCCAACCGTTACTTTTGCCGTCTGACGGGCATCCCTACCGAGGGCGGCCACCTCGATCTCAGCTTTTTTGACCGGCTTTCGCTGATTGACCAAAAGGCCCTGCGAGAGCGGTTTCGGCGACACTTTTTGAGTGCCCTGTTGCAGCACGCCTACGGGCAGAGCGGCTTAGTCTCCCAGCGGCTGCTCCACGAGCCGCTGGTTGTGGCCTTACCCGACTCCGAAACGGGCCAGATCCGCCAGGTTGAGCTGCGCCTGCGCACCGCAGAGCAAGGCCTATGCATTACAGCCATCAGCCCTGAGCTAAAAGCCAGCCTGGCCGCCTGCTGGGCTGAGCCCCCCAGCCGCGAGCAGATTGCCACCCAGCTGTTGAGCAAAGAACCTGCCTTTAAGCAGCTGCTGGCGACCCTCAAACCAGAGAGCTACACCGTCAGTGGGCAGATTTTGATTGAGGGCATCGACGTTACCGAGCGCGAGACCTCCAAAGCCCTAATTCAACTGCTGGTAGGCCACGAGTCGGTATTGGGCACGCGCCGGTTTGACCAGGCCAACACGCTGATGAAGCAGCTGTTTAGCGCCACCGACAGCTTTTTACTCAGCGCCGAGAACAATCAGGCGCAGCTGTTTACCCAGCTTGACCAACCCGAGTGGCAGATCGCCACCTACGCCGTAGCAGACCTGCAGGGATCGGCCATTTTGCGGGCAACTGAGCGCCGGGAGGTGGTCAACGTGCCCGACCTCAGCCTCGACTGCACTACGTCCTGTGAGGCAGATCTGCTCAAGCAGGGGGCCAGGTCGCTGCTGCTCATTCCCCTGGTCATGCGCACGGCCCAGCTGGGCGACAGCACCGCTCAAATGGTAGGTCTGGTGGGCATTACTAGCCCCAGGCCCTACGCCTTTAACCAAGCCGATTGCAGCCGCGCTATGACGCTGATTCCGGCTTTGACGGCGGCCATGCGCCACAGCGTGCAAGACCGTTTTACCAACATCCATCCCTCGGTACGCTGGCGATTTGAGCAGGAGGCCGAGCGCCTGGGCCTGGGTTTACCCCCGGCCCCGATTGTGTTTGAGGGGGTCTATCCGCTGTACGGCATCTCCGATATTCGCGGCTCCTCAGACGAACGCAACCGGGCTATTCAAAAAGATTTAGTGGCTCAGTTTCAGCTGGCCCTGGCGGTGGTCGAAGCCGCTGGCCGCTCGGTCAACAACGCCCTGGTAGGGCAGCTGGCCCTCGATTTAGGCGATCACATTGCCACCCTGGAAGTAGGGGTTACAGTCGACTCAGAGGTGACGCTGCTGCGCTACCTGCAGTCAGAAGTGGAGGTACATTTTGCCTACTTTGCCCAGCACAGTGCTGAGGCCGAAGCCGCGATCGCCCGTTACAAAGCCGCCATTGACGCCGACCACGGCTGCGTTTACACCGCCCGCGCCGTCTACGACGAAACCATTGGCCACATCAACGGACTGCTGCGCGACACCTGGAACCAGTGGCAGCAGTCGATGCAGGCGATTACCGCTCACTACTGCGACCTGGAGGCCACCGACGGCATTGACCACATGATCTACGCGGGGCAAGCCATTGACCCGACCTTCACGGAGTTTCAGCTCAAGTCGCTGCGCTACGAGCAGCTGCGGGCCGTCTGCGACTGCGCCCGCCAGGGATTTGCCCTCAAGGCCGCCTACGACACCGATATGACCATCACCCACCTGGTGCTGGTGCAGGGCTACACCGTGGATATTGTGCACGACGAAACCACCGAGCGCCTGTTTGATGTGCGGGGCACCCGCGACACCCGCTACGAAATTGTCAAAAAGCGCATTGACAAAGCCTGCGATGCTGAAAAGGGCGATCGCATTACCCAGCCCGGCATGCTGACGGTAGTTTACTCCACCAGCGAAGAGTGGCACGAGTACGAGCGCTACCTGCGCTACCTGCACCGTGAAGGCATCGTCGATAGTCACGTAGAACAGGGCGCGGTAGAGCCTTTACAGGGGGTTAGCGGTCTCAAGTTTGCCCGCGTGCGGGTGAATCCTGAGTAGAGGTTTGACGCAAAAAGGACCGGGTCTCTGGGCTAGTCCACCAGCGCGGTGGCATTCCACAGGAGACCCGGTCCCTGGAGCTGAGATTTTGGTCGGTTACCGGTTTAACCCGGCGGGCAGATCTCGCCCGCTGTCAATCTGGTGTTGCAGACCGGGGGGCAGGTCCCGTCCGCTGTTGACCCGACGCTGAAGACCAGGAGGCAGGTTTTGATAGTTGTCTGCGGGGGTTTGGGCGGCGGTGCCGTGCAGGGGAAGGCTACCCTGGTCAACCGTTTCAAAGATTTCTACGGTGACTTCAGGCGATTCGGTGGTGACATCGGTTGCCTCTACGGTGAGAGGAGTCTCAACCTGGGGCACAACCTCCTGCACCACGGGCTGACTGACCTGAGGACGCTGCCCTCGCCCCTGCCCCTGCCCAGGCCGCGCATCGGCGGCGGTAGCGGCGAGGGCAGCAGTGGCAAGAACGCTCAGGGTGGCCAAGGCAAGTTGCGATCGCAGTGACATAGCAGGAATCCTCTGGGTGAGCGAACGGGGCGGCAGCAGGCCAATGTGAGGTGGAACTGCCTATTTTTTCTAAAGTACTCATCCACGGAGCGCTTCTGCATCTGTGGATACACGCGATCGCGCGCCCTTTTCTCAATGATTTCTCAGAATGCGCTCACCACGGCCTCAGCCGCAGCAAGTTTAGTGATGACAACGTTTGGTACTGAGATGTTTCCGCTGTCTAGCGGCATTTTTGCCGTTTTTTCAGGGAATCACCAGACCCACGCCAGTCACGCTGCTGTACTCCCAAGGATGCTATGAAGATTCAATACCTGGCGGCCCTGCTGGCCTCGTCTGCTTTGACCGTTGGCGCTATGGCCCTGCCCAGTGCCGTGAGTTCTGTGTTTGCGGCCCCCTGTGCCGGAGCCGCTGAGGCGGTGAACCCCTGCGCGAGTGCCAATCCCTGCGCCAGCGCCAATCCTTGCGCCAGCGCCAATCCCTGCGCCAGCGCCAATCCTTGTGCCAGCGCGAACCCGTGCGCCAGCGCCAATCCTTGTGCCAGCGCTAATCCTTGTGCCAGCGCGAATCCGTGCGCCAGCGCCAATCCTTGTGCTAGCGCCAATCCCTGTGCTGGGGCTGATGTCGTTCGGGCTACGGAACCGCCTCACCCTGCGGTTTATACAGAGTCGGCCAGCAATCTGGCCATTCGCGGAGCCGATCCGGTGGCTTACTTTACAGAGGGCGCAGCCGTAGCTGGCAATGCCGCCTACCAGTACACCTGGAATGGGGCCACCTGGCAGTTCAGCAGCGCTGAAAACCGAGCGTTGTTTGCCGCCAATCCGGTCGCCTATGCCCCTCAGTACGGCGGCTACTGCGCCAAGGCGATGAGCGAGGGCAATCTAGCTTCGGTCGACCCCCGCGTGTGGACGATTGTCGATGGCAAGCTCTACCTGAACTACAGCGCCGATGTGCAGCAGCAGTGGGTGCAGGATATTCCTGGCAATATTGCTAAAGGCGATGCCAACTGGCCCGACGTCTTAACCGTGAAGACCTTTTACGAAAACACGGTAGCTTGGGCGCAGTAGATTCTTGAGATTCTTGCGCTGGTTGCCGATTGACTGACAACCCTCTCTTCCCCGGCAGCAGACCCTCGGTCTGAGCCGGGGTTTTACATCCATGGGGAGGATGAACGGCCATTATGAGGGGCTCTCAGCCACAGGTCCGCAGCGCTGATCGGTGCAGAGGGGGTAGCCTGAGTCGTAGCGGCTAGAGCGCTTGCCAAACAGGTCGTAGCGGTTGTCGCGCACAAAGGCATAGATCTGATCCCCTGCCTGCTTAACCCCCGGTAGCGCACGGTAGGCCTGCACAAAAGCATCCCCTAGGGGCAGCAGACGACCAATTTCTTCAGCGGCAGCGCTACCCTGCCAGCGGCGGTCGGGAGCCTGCAGGTCGAGCAAGATCATGCCGGCCTCGCCGTCGGCGGCGGTAATGTTGTAGCGGGCTAGAGTGGGCTCATCTTGCATGGGCACGTACTGAAACTGAGTGCCCCGGTCGAGCGATTCCAAAAGCCGCACTAGACTGACGCAAAGGTTACAGTTACCGTCATAAATTACACAGTACATAGTAGTATTGCTGCTGATGGGTCGTCATCCTTATCTTAATGGTCTGGTCTTTGGGTTTCATCCCAACGACCCACGGTTTCACTGCTCCTGAGTTCCTGACATCGACGCTACAACTACAGGGAGCCGCAGCGGCTACTTGGCCCCCAATCTGGGGTTTGATCCGCTATGTCTAAGGCTCTGAAGTAAACAGCTAACAGCAGCAGATTAACGTCTACCTTGGGTTGAGGGTTGTTTTTATCACCCCGCCCGGTGCATTTACCTCGGCAAAATCTAATGGTTGTGAAAAGACTGATCGATGGACGATTTCAGTTCATTCGAGTTGTCAGTACTAAGGCTTATACCAAGACTTACCTGATGACCGATCATGGCAGCTTGGCTAAGAACAAATGCATTGTCAAGCATTTGCAGCTGCCTGCTCACAACACCATTACGCTTAAATTTCTCAACGATTTGCTGGCTAAGCGGGTCAGTTTGCTCAAGCGCATGGGCGAACATGATGCGATCGCGAAAAATCTTTCTACCGTTCAAGAAGGGCAGGATTTTTACTGGGTGCGCGACTACGTGCCCGGCCATTCTCTGCTGACGGAACTGGCGGAGCAAAAACCCCGATCTGAGGCCGAAGTACAGAGCTTTTTGAAGGAAAGCCTGAGCATTTTAGACATCATTCAGCGCCACGGTATTGCCCACCAAAACCTGCACCCCAACAACCTGATTCGCCACCGCGATCGCGGCCATTTGATTCTGGTCGATTTTGGCCTGATTCAAGATACGGGCACCCCTGAGCCTGCCCCAACCACCAACGGTACCTCGGTTATTCCCAGTGCCGAGTCGGCCTATGTGCCCCAAGCCAAGCATCGGCAGTACACGCGCTTTGCCGCCGACCACTTTGCCCTGGGCATGATCGCCGTGCAGATGGCCACGGGGCTCTCCAATGAGGCGATTCCGCGCCTGAGTCAGGACGACTTTTTGGCCCAGGTCAAGCTTCAGCTCGACGAGTGCTCGCTGTTGAGCAACGCCCTCAAAGAGATTTTGCTGCGCATGGTGTCGCCCCAGCCTGAGGCGCAGTTTCATCAGGCTAAGGATATTTTGGTCGCTCTGCCGGCCCCCGAGGCTGTTTTAGCCCCCGTGACAGCGGCCCCTGCCCCCCGCCCCCTACCCCAGGAGAACGGTGCCATGGAACCCGAACAGCCGCGACCGCCCCTTGCTGCCCCGACCGGCGATCGGCGGCGCTGGCTGCCCAACCCGCCCCCTAAACCGACGCTGTGGCTGGGAGCTGGGGCCGCTCTGGCGCTGCTGCTTGCCGGGGGCGTTGTGTGGCTGCGCATTCCTCAAACCATGACCGTGAATACCCTATTGCAGCAGGCCGAAACCGCCAAACAAATGGGCCAGAACAACGACTCGCTCAACTACCTTAACCAGGTGCTAGAGCTGAGGCCCAACAATAGCGATGCCCTGGCCCAGCGATCTACTCTGCTGTGGGCAAATGGCCAGTCAGAGCAGGCCCTGCAAGATTTGACCAATGCCATTGAGGCCCACCCCGACCGGGCTTTGGCCTACTATCAGCGGGGCAACCTGCGCTTTCAGCTGGGCGATTTGCAGGGGGCGATCGCTGACTACGGCGAAGCGCTACAGCGCCAGGACGCCTACACCGATGCCTACGTCAACCGGGGCACAGCCCGAGCCGAGCTGGGCGACGAAGCCGGGGCCGTGCAAGACTACACCGCCGCCATTAACCTGGCCAGCGACGCCGAGAGTAAAGCCGTGGCCTACCTCAACCGCTGCCTGTCGCTCTCTAACCTCGACGACAACGCCGCCGCCCTCAAAGACTGCACCGAGGCCGTCAACCTGCGCCCCAACAACAGTTTGGCCTACGAAAATAGAGGGTTGGTCAGGCGGCGCTTGAACGATTTTCAGGGGGCAATTCAAGATTTTACGATCGCAATTCAAATTAATTCGAGCAACCCGGAGCCTTACTACAATCGCGGCCTAACGCGTCAAGACCTAGGCGATTTTGCCGGAGCCATGGCCGACTTTAACCAAACCATCGAGCTCAATCCCGACCATCCTTTTGCCTACTACGACAGAGGATTGCTCCATGCGGAGCTGGGGGATATTGAAAGCGCGATCGCTGATTTAGAAACCGTAGCCACCGCCTGCCTCGATGTCAGCCGCCTGGGCTGTTTTGACGACGCTCAATACCAGCTCGAAAAGCTCCGGGCTGCCCAAGATAGCGAACTTTAGCCGAGTCTGCCTCGGCGGCCCGTACCCCGGCGGTTGCGCTGCACGTAGGTTTTAGCAACGGTATCTTCGCTCATTTCAGGAACTTCAGCGCCTGAGGTAAAAAGGGTCAAACCAGCCTGACTGGGTTGGCCAAACCCACCGACGCCATACACGCCACCGACAGTCACAACCGCGAGCACTACAGAGAAACGATGCCACATGATGGTCTTCCAAATCTGGACAGTTACCTTTTCTCTGCTCACCCAAAAAATCCAGCCATTTCTAGGCTTTAGAATTAATGACTTGGTAAACGATTTAGCAGACATTTGAAGATCGAGTAGAAATACTGCTCAACCGGCTCCAGGAGTTGACGTCTTTAGGCAAAGCGGCTAACCAGTTTGCACAGACTGTGCACTGTATACAGCTTTTTCTCTATAGTGAAAGTATTGATGACAAGCCCTGGGCCGCCCAAGTCATGGGAGCCGCCCCAGGCGACGGCCCCGCCCATCACAACCCCACCCATCACAACAGCTAGGAGCGACCCATGTACAACCTGAAGGTGGTGATTATCGGAGCCGGAATTGGCGGCCTAACCGCAGGTATTGCCATGCGCCGAGCCGGGTACCAGGTCGAGGTCTACGATCGCGCCCAGGAGCTGCGCCCGGCTGGAGCCGGTATTTCGCTGTGGTCGAACGGGGTTAAGGTGCTCAACTATCTGGGCCTGGGCGAACAGCTGGCGGCCATTGGCGGCGAAATGAACGCCATGGAGTACCGCAGCCACACCGATGAAAGCCTCAGCTACGTTGACCTGCGCCCCCTGTTTGAGCGGGTGGGGCAGCGTCCTTACCCGGTGTCGCGCACCGATTTACAGGCCATGCTGCTCGACGCCTGTGGCTCTGAGTGCGTCCACCTGGGCATGAACTGCGTCGGCGTGGAGCAAGACGAGCACAGCGCCACCGCTATTTTTGAAAACGGCGATCGCGTCAGCGGCGACCTGGTGATTGGGGCCGACGGCATTCACTCCGCCGTGCGAGCCGATGTGGTGGGGCACGGCGTCGATCGCCGCTACGCCCGCTACGTCAACTGGAATGGCCTGGTCAAGGCTGACCCCGAACTGTGCGAAAAAGATCTGTGGGTGCTCTACGTGGGCGACAGCAAGCGCGCCTCGATGATGCCCGTGGGGGGCGATCGCTTTTACTTTTTCTTCGGTGCGCCAATGGCAGAAGGCACCCAGGTAGCCCCTCCTCACCGCCAGGACGAACTGGCCAAAATCTTTCAGGGCTGGCCCGATAAAGTGCAAAAGCTGATTCAGGCCATTGACCCCGAGCAAACCAACCGCCTGGAAATTGGCGATATTGACCCCCTCGAACGGTTAGTTAAGGGGCGGGTTGCTCTGCTGGGCGACTCGGCCCACGCGACGACTCCCACCCTGGGCCAGGGGGGCTGCCAGGCGATCGAAGATGCCGAAGTGCTGACCCGCTACCTCACCACCACCAATATTGGCGTGGCCGATGCCCTCAAGCGCTACGAAGCCGCCCGCAAAGAGCGCACCGCCGATCTGGCGCTGAAGGCCCGCAAGCGCACGAGCACCATCTACGGCCATGTACCGGAGGCCACTCAGCAGTGGTACTGCGACCTCAAGCAAGAGCCCCCCGAGGCGGTTATTAATGCCCTGGCCAAGGTAATTTTGACCGGCCCAATGGGTTAAGCTACCAGCTTTTGCCGCTCTCGCTAAACTCGTCGCTGCTGAGGACTGTGGGCCAGTTTTGGTCGCCCAGAGCAATGTTGCCCGCAATATCGGCCTGCCACTGCTTTTGCACCCCAGCGCTGTAGTTGAGGTAGAGCTTGCCGTCCACAATCTTCCACGCCTCTGGATCGACAGAAGCCAGGTAGCCGCTCTTGACGGCCCAGGCGCAGTAGCCACCGTACTGGGGCGCGTAGGCGATCGGGTCGGCCTCAAAGGCGGCCATGTTTTCAGCGCTGCTAAAGCGCCAGGTGGCACCACCCCAACTAGTCTCATAGTCGGCGGAGCCCTTAACGGCCTTGCCCTCCGTAAAATAGGCCACCGGATCGGCTCCGCGAATGGCCAGTCCTTCAAAGGAATAGACTTCGGGCTGCGTCCCAGCTTTAGCTCCGGCGCAGGGGTTTGCCGCCGCGCAAGGATTCGCAGCAGCGCAAGGATTCGCAGCAGCACTGGGGTCAACGGCTTCCTGACTGAGGGCATCGGGGTTGGTCGTGGTCGTGGTGCCACAGGCTACTGCACCTAGGGTTAGGAGGGAGGCGATCGCAACAGCGCCCAGATATTGAATTCGCATAGTCAACCTCTACTCTAGTCAGGATATGAACCTATGACGATTGCCATAGGCAAGCAAACGCGCTTGAGCCCTAGACTGTCACCACAGGCTGAGAACCATCTGAGAGCAACCTGAAGAAAGCTAGATCGCTGGCTGAGACTATAGAATTGAGGTAATTCTGCGGCTGAGGTTTCAATGGCTGCGACAATACTCACACCGCCTACCGAAATTATTCATCTGACGGGGATTAGCTGGCAGACTTACGAGCGACTGCTGGATGAGCTGCGCGATCGCCGCCTACGCCTCACCTACAATCGGGGAAATTTGGAGATCATGGCCCCATCCCCAGAACATGAGCGCTACAAAAAGCTGGCGGGCCGTTTTGTCGAAACCCTGGCCGAAGAGCTAGACATTCGCATTGAGCCACTGGGGTCTACCACATTCAAGCATCCTGAACTCAGTGGGGCCGAACCAGACGAGTGCTTTTATATCTACAATATCGACGCCGTACGCGGTAAAAAGCGCCTGTCACCAGTGACCGATCCACCCCCTGACCTGGTAGTTGAAATTGATGTCACCAGTGCGTCTCGCGGTCGGTTAGCGACCTATGCTGACTTGGGGGTTTTAGAAGTTTGGGTGTACAACGGCACTACCCTATCTATTCAACAGCTCCAAAACCAGGATTATGTAACAGTTGCCTCCAGCCAGTTTTTCCCTAATTTGCCCATCACTGAAGTTGCTGGCTTTCTACAAAAGGCCGAAACGGTAGATTATTTGGAACTGGTGAAGGCTTTTCGTAGCTGGGTAAGAGTTCAACTTCTACCTCGCTAATGACCTAAAAACTCACGCTTTTCCAGAGAGTAAATTAAATTCACATAGAATCCCGAAAAAATACCCTCTTCAAAGAAGTATTCTATGCATCATTCTTCGGTGGTAATTCAGTTGACGACGATTCAAAAATGTTCTGCCACACTTCCCGCACTTCAGCCTTGCTATCGATGAAAAATCTAATGACTCAGAGATTAAATGCCGAACGAATGCAGTTACATATATTGAGTTCGAACCAAAAATCATATGATTTTCTACGTTGACAGGAAACAAATCATATTCATGGCCATCAAAGTTTGTAACAGATTGTCGAACCTTGATGTGAAGGTTTTCTTCCAAAGCCAACCAATCTTTTTCTTGAGCAGTTTCAATTGCATCTAAAATTTGTTTTTGGCACCGATCAACAGCCCTGTTTATCTCAAAAACGTTGGCTCCGAAATCGATTCTCCAGCTTTGCCACTTGCTTTGAGATTCACCTAAGATTTCAGACCAGTAAGCCTCGGGACTGCGAATGTGTTTAGCGTGCCCTGGTGCATTAACAGGGTATCCTGCAGGATGTTCATACCAGTACGCTGATTTCTTGATCAATTCTTCTGCTAAAACTTTAGTAATTTTGCCATCATTGGCAAGATTATTCACTTTTTCAACACTAATCCCTGAAAAATCCATGTGATTGCTATGTTAGTAGCTAATGCTAATTTTGTAAAATATTCCTAGCCTCAAGGAACCTTGACTGTTCTCTTTAAATAATTTATGGTGAATATTAGAGATTTTCTTCAAAGTTTTGTGCAGAACTAGAACTCTGGCTTGACTTCCTAAAGCAAGGCCATCTATCTAAATGCGACAGACATCTACATAAATACTTCTATAAGGATTTTCAAGAAGTTCTAGATCTACACTTACTAGTCTGCCCATATAAGACTAAGACTAATCAAGGTCATCCGAACAGATTTAGTTGTTTTGAGGGGTCATAGCTACTTTCCATGTCCTTCGCGCGTCGGCGAGGGGTTGGAGCTCTTGGCACCTCTCCCCGCAGGCCCACGGCGATCGTGCTGTTGCGTTCGATCTCGCGCATGACGTCGCGAGCCCGCTGAATTACCGATGTCGGCAGCCCCGCCAGCCGCCCCGCCTCAATGCCGTAGGATTTGTCGGCCCCGCCTGGCTGCACCTGGTGAAGAAAGATGATCTGGTCGGGCATTTCTTTCACCGTCACCTGGTAGTTGGCGACGTTGGGCACCAGCGCCGCCAGCTCGTTCAGCTCGTGGTAGTGGGTGGCGAAGATGGTACGGGCCTGGATTTCGATCGCCAGGTGCTCGGCCACGGCCCAGGCGATGGAGAGCCCGTCGAAGGTGGCGGTGCCGCGGCCAATTTCATCCAGCAGCACCAGGGAGCGGGGCGTGGCGTGGTTGAGGATATTCGCCGTTTCATTCATCTCGACCATGAAAGTGGATTGGCCGCTGGCCAGGTCATCGACCGCGCCGACGCGGGTGAAGATGCGATCGCACAGTCCCAGCCTCGCCGCTTTTGCAGGCACAAAGCTGCCCATCTGTGCCATCAGCTGAATCAGACCCACCTGGCGCAGGTAGCAGCTCTTGCCGCTGGCGTTGGGGCCGGTGAGGATGATCAGGTCTTGGGGATCGGTGGCGTCGCGATCTTCGGGTACTGTCCCCATAAAGTTGGAGTTGGGCACAAAGAACCCGGCGGGCAGCAGCTGCTCGACCACGGGGTGGCGGCCCTCGGTGACGGCGATCGCCCGCGAGTCGTCGATTTTGGGGCAGCAGTAGCCTTGGAAGATGGCGACTTCGGCCAAGCCACACAGCACATCGGCAGCGGCGACGGCGGCGGCCACCTTGCGGATCAGCTCGACCTGTTCGCCCACCTGCTCCCGCAGCTGATTAAAGATCTCGTACTCCAGGGCGTTGATTTCGGCCTCAATGTTGAACACCCGCGCCTCGCGCTCCTTGAGTTCGGGGGTGATATAGCGCTCCTCGTTGGTGAGGGTCTGCTTGCGAATGTAGTCGTCGGGGGCCTGATCGGCGCGGGCGCGGGAAACGCTGATGTAGTAGCCAAAGGCCTTGTTAAAGCCCACTTTGAGCGTAGAAATGCCGGTGCGTTTGCGTTCGGCGGGCTCCAGCTCAGCGATCCACTTCTGGTCATCGACGGCCTGCTGGCGCAGGTTGTCGAGCTGGGCATTGACGCCATCGCGAATCAGGTGGCCATCGGTGAGGTAGAGGGGCGGCGTTTCGACCAGGTGCGATCGCAGCGTTTGGCCCAATTTTTCCAGCTCTGGCGGCACGTACTGGAGCGCTTGCAGGTAAGGCGATTGTGCCTGTTCTGCCAGGGCCGCCAGCTCCGGCAGTCGCAAGAATGACTCGGCCATAGCCACCAGATCCCGCGCGTTGGCGGTGCCAGAGCCCGCCCGCCCCGCCAGTCGCTCCAGGTCGTAGATCTGCTTCAGCTTGTGCTGAAGCATCTGGCGCAGGTTGCCGTCCTGCAAGAGTTCCGTGATGGAGGCCTGGCGCGATTGAATGCCTTTGACATCCAGCAGCGGTTGCAGCAGCCAGCGGCGCAGGGTGCGCCCGCCCATGGCCGTGACGGTGCGATCGAGCGCCCACAGCAGCGAGCCATTGTAGGTGCCGTCGCGCTGGGTCTGGGTGATCTCCAGATTGCGGCGGGTCTGGTGGTCAATCACCAGGTAGGCGGCCAGGGTGTAGGTGCAGAGGGGCTGCAGCGGTGCCTGCACGGTCTTCTGGGTTTCTTCGACGTAGTGCAGCAGGCCGCCCGCCGCCCGCACTGCCAGGGGCAAATGGTCGCAGCCCAGCCCCTCTAAAGAGCGCAGCCGAAACCGCTGCAAGAGTCGCTGACGGGCCTCGCTCTGGCTGTAAGGTCCCTGGGGCCTGAGGGTGTAGCAAAACTGGCGCGGCAGGCAGTCGGGCAGCTGGTCAGAGGGTTCCCCCGGCCTCAGCATGGCTCCCAGGTTGGGCGCATCCACCGGAAACAGCACCTCGGCGGGCTGAAGCCGCAGCAGTTCTTGGGCGAGCTGATCGAGGTCTTCGCCCTGGGTGGTGAGAAATTCTCCGGTGGAAACGTCGGCGTAGGCCAGCCCCCAGTGGTGCCCAGC
Organism: Nodosilinea sp. AN01ver1; assembly: GCF_050565655.1. Taxonomy (NCBI): domain Bacteria; kingdom Bacillati; phylum Cyanobacteriota; class Cyanophyceae; order Nodosilineales; family Nodosilineaceae; genus Nodosilinea; species Nodosilinea sp. AN01ver1. Next base: position 170,914 of record NZ_JBNXVS010000004.1, read on the forward strand.
GATCACCACCGAGGCCAAAAAATTGTTCTGGCTGGCGCTCAGCATGCCTTCTTCGATCACGGTGCCGGGAGTGATCACGCGGGTGACTTCGCGCTTCACCAGGCCCTGGGCTACCGCCGGGTCTTCGACCTGGTCGCAGATGGCGATCGCATAGCCCTTTTCCACCAGCAGCGTGCAGTAGCGATCGAGGGCGTGGTGGGGAATCCCCGCCAGGGGCACCCGGCCAATGCTCTTGCCAGCGTCTTTGCTGGTGAGGACGAGTTCTAGCTCGCGGGCGATCGCGATCGCATCCTGAAAAAAGGTTTCAAAAAAGTCGCCCACCCGGTACAGCACCAGCGCGTGGGGATACTGCTCCTTCATCTCCACGTAGTGACGCATCATCGGCGTCAGCTCGTCCCAGTTGACCGAGCGGTGATCGGCGTAGCGCACCGTGTGCTTGGCCAACCGCTCTGGAATCGGGGGCAGATTGTCGGCGGAGGGGGCAGAACCAGGCATGGAAGGTTTCAGCAGAGATGACTGGGTAACGATCACCCATCACTATCGTCGGGCAAAAAGTTGGGGTCAAGCACCAATTCTACTGCCCAACACCCCCAGTACCCGGCCTCGTTTTGTGTCAGATGTTACGCACCGTTAAGCTTCTTTGCACAGTCCGTAAGCCGTACAGGGCCTGTGTTAACTTCAATATCGTTGCGTAGTGTTTAATACTAACGAGGTTTGACCCGTGGCCCTGTCAGAAAAGATTTCTCCAGCCCTGACCGAAACCCGCGAAGACTTCTCCGAGTATGTCGCCCATCTGCAACTGCATATGGCGCTCCAGGCCCGCAACCTGGTGCCTTCCCTCAGCAATACTGGAGACAGCCGCAATAACCTGCTGCACCAGACCCAGGCTGATATCGAGAAATTTATCTCCCGCCAGGGTTTCTAGCGCTGTGCCTCAGGACTAAACAAGCATTGTCGGCACATCTGCTGATTCACAGCCCTGCTCAGGCGTTTTCCTGGGCAGGGCTAGCTTTAAGAGCATGGGCCAAGGTTTAACAATCACCCAAAAAGCGGGCGGCCACATAACCGTCGATGGGTTCAGAAATCGGCAGCCAGTCGTTCACTTCAGCCCCGGCTGCGGTGACATTGGTACCCGTGGGCAACGCCCCAACCCGAAGCGAGTAAACCGTAGGCTCAGCCCTCACATTTAGACCACTTCTAACGATCACCTGACGGCATACCCCAGCGGCATCGGCAACTGGGGTGCTGGCTACGGCGGCGTCACCCCCTGGTTCTGTCGCCGCAGAGTCGCAGTAGATCAGATAGCTAGCCGACACGTAGCCATCGAAGGGGGCTGTAATGGGCACCCAGCCGTTTTGGCCAGTGTTTTCTAGCGAGATCGTGCTACCGCCTGGCACCACGCCAATTACGTCAGCCGTCAGGGTAGGAGACTGCCTTACGTTTAGGCCATTGATGTTGGGAGTCACCCGTCGGCAGGTGTTGGCCTGGGCCAGCAGGGGGGCCGTCTGGGGCGAGGTCGCATTAGTCTCGCTGGCGCGGGCGATCGCTGTCGCTACGGGTGTCGCACTCAGCCCAAGGGTGACGAGCACGGTGTTGAGCAAAGCAAAATTAGAATGATGTCCAAGCATTGTAGGTGTGGCTCCTTATTCTCAGTAGGGGTTGCTAAACGTCAGCCTTGAGCCGCTCTTGCAGACCAGCGCAGCAGCAAACAGGCGCTAATTGCCGTCAGGGCTTAAGTGGGCAAGGCCCAAAACCAGTCGCGAGCATCTATAAGAGCAACCCGTTAGGGTCATGCCCACGAACAATGGCACTGTAGAAATAGGACCAAAAAAGCTGGCAAACAACCACCCCCATAGGGCAGAAATTGCGCAAAGAAAGGTTTTTTTGGCAAAATTTGGCTATGGTGGGCGTTGCCAGCCTCGGCTCGACTAGGGTAGTTGTTAGACAGCAGGGGTGAAGCGTGGTACCCGGCTGCACAATAAACACCTGATTCTGCGATCGCGGCCCATCTAATCAATAGACAGCGTTAAGGACATCGCTCTTGATGTCCTTAACGCTGTCTATCTACTCTTCTTCGCCCTCGTCTTCGGCCTCCTCCTCTTCATCTTCCTCGTCGTATTCCTCTTCGGCGTCTTCTTCAGAGAACAGCTCACTGGCGATCTCGTCGGCTCGCTCTACTGAAATTCTGAGGGCCTGACGCAAGTCGTCGACGTACTCCTGCTCTTCCTCAGGCACTTCACCATCGGCGACAAGAATGACTAACGCCACAATAAATGCGGCCTCTTCTACACCTTCATCTCGAATGGTTTCGATAGCTTGAGCAACAACAGCATCTACCCCTAGCTCGTTGATGAGGCCGCCGACTTCAGCCCCTAGTGCAGCAAAATCCTCAACAGTGTACTCAGAATACAGGTCGATGCAGCTGACCATTTCGCCCAGCGCGTAGGCCTCTGCATCGCTAGATACATCGCCATCGGCAAACGCTGAGAACAAAGCAATCGTGGCAATAGCTAGCTCTGGACTCAAGGCAACTTGAGTACCACCCCCACGCGGCAATCTGCGTTTAGGCATTTTTTCTCCAAATTGGGTAGAAAAGGTTTGTGGCTACCCCTGGTTGTTTCGCTGTGCAATCAGGGTCGCCTTTAGCATTCCCGCTCGCGATCTAGATTGCACAGCCTATGTCTCAAGGCGCATTTCATCGTTACATCTGCTAGCGGAGATACGCCCATAACGGTGGGGCAATCCACGCCTGCTAGAGGATTTTGCCGCTCAGTTTGCTTGTCATAGTGAAACTAGCTGCCGAATTCTACGTGCTGATTTGCCTAATTTGACTGGTTCTGCGATCGCAAACGCCCCCACTGTTCCCACCACCCAGCCTGCCCCTGTCGCTACCGCCTACCGCACCCGACGGTGGATGCCAGAGCAGGTATTGTTTACCCCCGCCGCCCTGGATGAACCCTGGGGCCAGCAGATGCTTCAGCGGGTGCAGGCGCTAGATCTGCCCGTTGAATACCTGAAGCAAAACCGCATTACCGGCCTGCGCGGTGAGACCGAGCGCGAAACCTACGCCATTTCAAAACGCACTCTGGCGGTGGTTACGGCCCCGGCCAGCCAGCTCAAGCTCACCCCCATTCCGCCCTCGGCTGACTGGCAGTTTCACCTGGCCCAGGGGTGTCCGGCCCACTGCCAGTACTGCTACCTGGCCGGCAGCTTACAGGGGCCGCCCGTCATTCGCGTCTACGCCAACCTGCCGCAGATTCTCGAAAACCTGGCCCAGTACGAGCAGCACGAGCAGCCCACCACCTACGAAGTGAGCTGCTATACCGACCCCCTGGGCATTGAGCACCTCACCGGCAGCCTGGCCGAGTGCATTCGCTACTTTGGCACCCGTGAACAGGGCCATCTGCGCTGGGTGTCGAAGTTCGATAACGTCGATGGCCTGCTGAATCTGCCCCACAATGGCCACACCCGCTGCCGCTTCAGCATCAACGCCGCCCCGGTGTCGCGCTTTTTAGAAGGGGGCACCGCTTCGGTGGCCAAGCGGTTGCAGGCCATTCGCAAGCTGGCGCTGCCGGTTGAGCAGGGGGGCGGCGGCTACCCGGTAGGCTTTGTGGTCGCCCCGATTATGCCGCTGGAGAACTGGCGCGACGAGTATACGCAGCTTTTAGACGATGCCGCCGCCGCCCTCGACTTTGACTGCGACCTCACCTTTGAGCTGATTTCTCACCGCTTTACCCCCGGCTCTAAGGAGGTGTTGCAGGAGTGGTACCCCAACAGCAAGCTAGATCTGGACGAAGCCAACCGCACCACCAAGCGCAACAAGTTTGGCGGCATCAAGTACGTCTACGACAAAGACACGATGAAAGAGCTGCGCAGCTTCTTTGAGGCAGCGATCGCCCAGCGCTTTCCCCAGGCCAAAATTTTGTACTGGACCTAATCACCCGTAGACCCCTGTAGGGGCAAACGGCGTTTGCCCCCGGTCAATTCTGGATTTGAAAGTTCTTCTTAACCGTTGTTGCCCCCTAAGGGCGCAGGCCCTGTGCCCCTACCCATGATTTTCCAAACGCTAGCTAAACCTCAATCGACTACCAATGCTCCCCAGCTGGGGCTAGTCTGCATTACCACCTCACCTGAGGTGCGCTTCAAGACCATGACCCGCAAGCGCTTGCTGCAACTCGATGAAGCGGCCCAGACCGAGGCGCTGCGATCGCTCTACGGCGAAAACCTGACGCGGCTCAACCTGGCGATCACCTTCTGTCAGGAGCACTATATTCAGCTCTACCGGCTGATCTCCAACCTGTTTCCGTTTTCAGATACTCCCCTGGGCGATCGCATTCTGGCAGAGTTTAGCGACGCGCTCAGGCAGGTGGGCGATCGCGCTCAGGCCGCTGGCATTCGGCTGGTGATGCACCCCGATCAGTTTGTGGTGCTCAACTCCGACAATCCAGCGGTGATTGACAATAGCATCACCATTCTGAGCGCCCAGGCCCGCTGGTTTGACCTGATGGGTCTGCCCCAGTCGCCCTGGGCCGCGATGAATATTCACGGCGGCAAGGGCGATCGCGCCGAGCGGCTGGTGCAGGTGATTGGCGAACTGCCTACCCCCGTTCGCGATCGCCTCACCCTGGAGAACGACGAGCACACCTACAGCACCGCCAGCCTGCTCGACATCTGCCGGGCCGCCCACGTGCCCCTGGTGTTTGACGCCCACCACCACCTGATCCACGAACGGCTCGACAGCTACGACCACCCCAGCGTGGGGCAAATGCTGGCGGCGGCCCGCACCACCTGGCCCGATCCCAGTTGGCAGCTGGTGCACATTTCGAACGGGCGCGAGGCCCTGTACGACCCCCGCCACAGCGACCTGATCGCCACCATGCCCGCCAGCTACCGCCAGGCCCCCTGGATTGAAGTCGAGGCCAAGCAGAAAGAAGTGGCGATCGCCCAGCTGCGCCAAACCTGGCTCCAGGATGGAGCCCAGAGTGCAGCATAGGTCAGGGTCTACCGCAACGAGCGATGGCTAAAGACCGGCCTTGGGCGATCGCGGTCTGTCTCAGCAGCAGATTGAAGTAACTCACGCCAAACGTCCATGCCCCTGGTGCGGCACCCTTCACGGGAAAAAGCATAGCCGTTCCCTTCGACTTCGCTCAGGGAACGGCTATTTTAGAATCAGCCTCCGCCATCCCCAACAGCCATTCATAGAAACAGCGCGGGTTTGCGCTAATCTGTGACAGATGCATCGTGCGCAACACTATATAGAGAGTTTGGCAGTACGCGGCTATGGCTGAAACAGGACAGGGAGAACGGTTGCTCGGCAAGCGCTACCGGGTGCTGCGGCAGCTTAGCCGGGGCAGTTTTGGCGACACCTACCTGGCTGAAGACACCCATCGGTTTCAAGAACTCTGCGTGCTGAAAGAGTTCAACCCCCAGGTGCCTGGCAAACTGGCCCTCGACAAGGCCCAAACCCTGTTTGAGCACGAAGCCAACATTCTTTACCAGATCAACCACCCCCAGGTGCCCCGGTTTCGCGAGCTGCTGCGGGATGGGGAACGCCTGTTTTTGGTGCAGGACTACGTCGAAGGCCCTACCTATCGCGAACTGCTAGAGCGCCGTCGCGCCTACGATGGCCGCTTCAGCGAAGCCGAGGTAGTGCAGTTTTTGATGCAAACCCTGCCGCTGCTGCAATACCTGCACAGCATCGGCATCGTTCACCGCGATATCTCCCCCGATAACCTGATTCAGCGCAACGCCGACGGTCGCCCGGTGCTGATCGACTTTGGCGGCGTCAAGCAACTGGTGGTGAATGTGCGCCACCAGCTCGGTGTAGCCCAGCCCTACCAGGCCGCCGATGGCACCATTACTCGGCTAGGCACCGTGGGCTATGCCCCCGACGAACAGCTTGAGTCAGGCCAGGTAAGCCCCGCCACCGATCTCTATGCGCTGGGGGTAACGGCCCTGGTGCTGCTGACCGGGCTAGAACCAGAGGCCCTCTACGACGATCGCCGCGATCGCTGGAGCTGGCCCGAGCAAATTGAGCTATCCGATACCCTGCGTCAGGTGCTCACCCGCCTGGTGGCCCAAAATCCTGACGACCGCTATCCCGCGGCAGGGCAGGCTCTGGCGGCGCTCAATTTGGCTCACCCCGACCCGCTTTCAACCGCCTGGGCCCAGCCGATGCCGGTGCGTATGCAGCCCGCCGTGCCGCCGCCGCCAGAACCGACGGTAGCGGTAGCCCCTGCTCACCCCTACCCGCCGCCGATGGCCTACGACCCAACCGCGACGGTGGCCCCACCGCCGCGAGCGGTGCCGGTGCAAAAAACCTCGTCGGGATGCTGGCCCGCCCTGGCAGGGCTACTACTAACGGTAGGAATAGCTGGGGGGCTGTGGTGGTGGCTCGATCCGCTCAGCCAGGTTGCTGGCAATGGCTCTGAGGTGGTGTCGCCCGGCGGCAGCGATGTCAGCAACCCCAACCTGAGTGAGGCCGAACGCGATCGCAAGCAGGCTCTGCGCGATCGCGCCGCCGATCTGGGCGTGGACTGGAGCTATCTCACCAGCCTCACCGATCAGCTCTTTTACGAGCAAAACCCCGATCGCCAGGGCACCCAGCTTACCGATCGGCCCGAGGACGAGCCGCTGCGAGCCGAGTGGGATGCGATCGCCGCCCAAAATCTCGACCTGCTAGAGAACAACCTCAGCACCGAAGCCCGCAGCCGACTGGGCCGCTACAACCCCACCGACAGCGATCGCTGGAAAGGCCAGGTCAACGAACTCTTTGTCAGCAGTAAAGCCCTTTACGACCTGGCCGATGCCCGCTTTAGCCAGCTGTTTCCAGGCCGAGTCAGCGAGGGCTTTGTCGAAACCCCGGTCGACCAAATTTGGTTTGCCCTGGCCCAAGACCAGGTAAACGCCCTAAAAAGTGGCGACAATTTGACCGAAATTAGCTTTGAGCAGGGCAGCTTTAGCCAGCAGCAGCAGGGCACCCTCAATCCGGGTCAGGGCCAGGTCTACATTCTCAACCTCAGCGCCGAGCAGCTGCTGCGCCTCAACCTCCAGGCTCCGCCCGACAGCACCCGCCTGTCGGTCTACGTGCCGGTGCCCAACGAAACGCTGCCCCACATTCTCGCCGATGCCGAGCAAAACACCTGGGCTGGCGAGCTACCCCAGTCGGGCTATTACGAAGTGGTGGTGGTTTCTAGGGCCAGCGACCCAATTCCCTACAGCCTGACGGCAGCAGTCGATAACGTCACTGACGACATCATCAACCGCCCGGCCCCGCCCGAAAAAGACAACTGATGCCGCCCCTAGGGCGCAGCTCTTACGTTCTGTTGCCTATTGCCGCACCTGGGGCGCTTAGGGGTTAACATTTGCCCCATGCCAGACAATTCCTAGCGCCATGAGACACCCCCTCCTAGACGCCATTCAGCAATCTGACGGTCGCTACCTGAGCGATGTAGAGCTGCGCCCTCTAGCTCAGTTTGTCGCCTCCTTTGCCTCTCGCTCTCAAACCTACATGCGGCTCAAAGCCGAGAGCGAAACCCTGGTACTCAACGCCCTGCGGCGGCTAATGCTCACCCATCCAGAAGCGGTGCAGATGCACGGGGCAAAGTGCCAGCGCGACATGCGTTACACCTTAGAATGCGCTGCCAAGGCGATTTTGCTCGACAACCCCGGCGGCTTTGCCGAAGAGTACGTCGTGTGGATGCAGAATATTACCCGCGCCCTGCACAAAGAAACCGCTGCGATCGCGGCCTACCGCTGTTTGCAAACCGAAATTACCGGCACCCTGCCCGCCGAGGCCGCTCAGCTAGTCAACAGCTATCTCGATCAGCTCATCACCGCCCTTGCCCAAGGCCTGTAGCGCGGTAGCATTATTCCCAATTTCATTCTCAAAGTTGATGCTGGCCCCAAGCGGCTGGGCAGACTAGGTTATTGGTGCATTCACGGTTAAGCGCTCATGACCTCACCCAGTCAAGCCTATACCTCAGCCGCTTCGAGGGCAGACACATTGACCCACTCCGCCAACCCCAGAGCCTATTTAGTTGGGCTCTCGACATTTCAAGGGCAGCCTCTGCTGGGTGACTTCGAGCAGGGTAGCCTACACCTCAACGACTGCGGCCTGATTGTAGCCGACGAATGGGTCCGCTCTGCAACCAACCGCAAGGGCATCGCCATCGACGCCTGGAGCATTACTCCCAATCGGCTGCAAAGCATTGTTCTTTTGCACCTGCCCGCCCCCCCGGTAGTCAACCTAGTCGGCGGCTCAGCCGGAGGCCTGACCGGGAGCCTGGGCAGCCAAAAACCCTGGCTGCTGTCATCGTTCATTGCCGGTTTCAAAGCAGCAGCGGCTAAACGCATTAATTTGCGACTCAACCAGGTCGGTCAGCTGGTGTGGCAGCGCAGCTACGACGAACACCTGATTACTGACGCAGCCCACCTGTCTCAGCTGCGCCAACAGCTTCAGGCGGTAGAGCACTAGCCGCCCAGCTTGGCCTTAACCAATGCCTGCACCTTACCCCCATCGGCGCGCCCCTTGAGCTGCTGCATGGCGGGCCCCATGACCTTGCCCATATCTTTAGGAGACGCAGCCCCCGTCTTGGCGATCAGGTCATCAATGACGGCCTCGACCTCAGCATCGCTGAGCTGCTGAGGCAGGTATTCTGAAATGATCTCTAGCTCTTGAGCTTCCTGAGCCGCCAGATCGTCGCGACCCGCTTTCTGGTACTGCTCAACCGAGTCTTTGCGCTGCTTGGCCAGCTGCGTTAGCACCTCCAGCTCTTGCTCAGGGGTGAGCTGATCTTGCCCACTGGGGCGCACCAGAGTCTCTTTTTCAAGAATCACTTTTTTGATGCTGCGAACCGTCTCCAGGCGCACTTTGTCTTTGGCCTTCATGGCGGTCTTAATGTCGTCGCTAATGCGATCTTTCAGGCTCATGGGGGGCTTCCTTGCGCTCGCCGAGGCGCATCGTTGGATACTTTCTCACTTTACCGGGTGATTGTTGAAGTGAGGAAGGGGAAGCGAAGGAAGGGAAGGAATGCAAAGTGCAGAATTTTGAATTTTGCACTTTGCAGGTCCCCATCCCCTCATCCCTGCTCTGCCTCTAGCTGCTGGTTCAAAAAGTTGACCAAGTCGGCGCAGGTATACAACTGGGTTTCGTCGAAGTACTCACTGATGTCGAGGTCAAAGGTGTCGTAAAAGTCTTCGCAGAGGGTGATGCTCCAGTCGAACCAGCAAACGGCTGGAAAAGCCAGGTCATCGACCAGGCGATCGCTGGGCAGAATGCAGCCAATCTCTAGACCCGAGTAGGCGTGCAGCTGCTGATAGACAAAGTCGATCAGGGGCTGAGGCAGGGGGCGGGGCACCGCTGGCGGCGTCCAGTGGTAGATGTACCACTCGGTGCAGGGGCGGCAGGGGCGCGATCGCAGCCACTGGTTGACCCGCTGGCGGGCCACCATATCAGGGCTGAGAGCCATATAGGTGGTGAGGCTATTGACAAGGTTTTTCAACGGTTGCCACACAACTTTTTAAACGTCGAGCCTTTGAGCTGAGCCGCTGGGCTTGGTTAGAGTGTGCCCAGGGTTACGGCTTAAGTCATGATTTGGGCATGAATTAGCCCAAACCGCAGAGCCGCGCCAGGGTAGCCCCAAAGCCGGGATAGGAAACCGCTGCCGCCTCGGCCCGCTGAATCTGAAGGGTGCCCCTGGTGCGCAGGGCAGCGATCGCCAGGCTCATAGCGACTCGATGGTCATTGTAGCTGTCTACAGTGGTGCCTGTGAGGGGGGTGCCACCATGAATTGTGAGCCCGTCGGGGTGTTCTTCGATGCGGGCCCCCATTTGGGCGAGCTGACTGGCCATCACAGCAATGCGATCGCACTCCTTCACCCGCAATTCTTCGGCATCAGCAATGGTCGTAGTGCCCTCGGCAAACAGCGCCGCTACCGCCAACACCGGAATTTCGTCGATCATGCGGGGAATCAGGTCGCCGCTGAAGCTGGCGGCCTTGAGCTGGCTGTGGCGCACGCGCAGGTCGGCCACGGGTTCCCCCGTTACCTCGCGCGGATTTTCGAGGGTAATGTTGGCCTCCATAGCCTGCAAGGCATCGAGGATGCCGGTGCGGGTGGGGTTAATGCCCACATTCTCAACCACCAGGTCAGCGCCGGGGGTAATCGCGCCAGCTACCAGCCAAAAGGCCGCCGAGCTGATGTCGCCGGGTACCACAACGGTTTGCCCGGTGAGGGTAGCCGGGCCATGTACCGTGACGCTACAGGTGTCGGGGTCCACCAAAATATTGGCCCCAAAGGCCCGCAGCATGCGCTCGCTGTGGTCGCGCGACAGACTGGGTTCAGTTACCGTGGTGCTGCCCTCGGTCATTAGCCCCGCTAGGAGAATGCAGGATTTGACCTGGGCAGAGGCGACGGGGGAGTGGTAGTGAATGGACTTGAGCGCCTGCCCCCGCACCGCTAGGGGAGCCAGGCGGTTGTTCTGTCTGCCCCAAATTTCTGCACCCATTTGGGCTAGAGGCTTAATCACACGATCCATGGGGCGCGATCGCAGCGAGCCGTCGCCCGTGACCGCAAAGTAGCGATCGGGATGCGACGCCAGTAGACCCAGCATCAGGCGCAGGGTGGTGCCCGAATTGCCCGCATTCAGCACGTCTACAGGCTCTTGCAGGTTGCCCAGGCCAACGCCCTGCACCGTCACCCAATCATCTTCTAAGGAGGACATGGTGACCCCCATAGCCTGAAAGCAGGCGGCGGTACTGCGCGGGTCTTCGCCCAGCAGCAGGCCCTGAATACGGGTTTCGCCACTGGCAATCGCGCCCAACATCAGCGATCGGTGCGAGATTGATTTATCCCCCGGCACCCGCACTCGGCCCGTCAGCGTCACCCCATCACTCGGAAACTCCAGGGTCATGGTTTGGTGTGAGGCAGCGTCGGTCAGCTCAATGCGGGCAGTCATGGCAGCGTTAGTAAAAGCCGATGCTGATCGTACCCCATCGTTGGGCTATGTTCTTTGCGCGGTATCGGTTTCTAACTACGTTGAGCCTTTCTAAGTCCGTCCATTAGCCAGAAAGTCTAGGAAAGCGGCTGGAGTAACAATCTGGGTACCGTAGAAAAACTTAAGGTTGAGCAGATCACGGTCGAGAGAAACCAAGAAGTCTGCTTTTGCCTCATAGGCAGCGGCAAGAAATTTATTGTCGTCTGGATCAACATCGTCAAGCATGGCTGTTTCATAAGCACCTGGAATGTGAAGGCTGACGAATAGCGCCGAAACGCTGCCAGATCAACTCTGGAGGTTGGGGAACAATAGCTTGAGCACGAGCGATACCGCGGGCAATAATGGCATCTGCCTGCCGCAGTTCATCTGAAGTTGGTGGAGCAATGACCTGACTCTGCAAGAGTTCAATAAAAGCTAAAACATCCTGCTGCTGGCTAGGCCCAAGCACCTTGAATTTCTCAGCCACGACCTGTTCTATGTTCATAATGGGCATGCTCCTAACCTATTAAACTTGCCCGCGCAGAAGAGAGCCGCCAGCCAGACTTATATCCCACTTACACCCCTCTTAGGAAGTCACCATGGATGTTTTGGGGCGGGCGAAGATCATGCGTCCGGCGGAGGTTTGCAGCGACCCGGTGACGACGACCTCTAGCTCTTCGCCGATGTAGTCGCGGCCTTCTTCGACCACCACCATGGTGCCGTCATTGAGGTAGCCGACGCCCTGGGAGGGTTCTTTGCCCTCTTTGAGAATCTTGAGATCAATATCATCGCCGGGCAGGTAGGCGGGGCGAATGGCCTGGGCCAGGTCATTGATGTTGAGCACTTCCACGTCCTGGAAGCTGGCCACTTTGTTGAGGTTGTAGTCGTTGGTGAGCAGCATGGCGTTGAGCTCCTGGGCCAGCTTCACCAGCTTGGCATCGACGGTGGGAATATCGTCGTAGTCAACGGAGTTGATCAGCAGCCGGTTGGGGTAGGTTTCGCGAATGCGGTTGAGTACGTCTAGGCCGCGCCGACCGCGATCGCGCTTTTGGTCATTGCTGGCGTCGGCTACCTGCTGCAGCTCTTGCAGCACAAACTGCGGCACCAGCAGCTGACCTTCTAAAAAGCCTGTGCCCAGCAGGCCCTCAATGCGGCCATCGATGATGCAGCTGGTGTCAAGCACCTTAGTTTTGCTGGGCTTGAGGGTGCCCTCAGCCACCAGCGTAGACTCTAAAGTGCTGGGGCTGATCAGGCGCAGCAGCGATCGCCCGTGGGTGTCGGCCAGGTTCATCCCCGACACCGCAAACAGCACGCTGCCCAGCACCGCCGTCATCGGTTTAATAAAGCCAAACTCGGAGGGAATCGGCAGCAAAAACAGCGGAGCCAGCATCAGGTTGGCAATTAGCAGGCCCAGCACCAGACCCACGGCGCGGGTAAGAATGCGATCGGGCGGCAGTTCTTTGATCTGGCGCTCCAGACGACGATAGCTGGTCTGCATCACCAGACCCAGGCCGGTACCAATTAGCCCGCCAAACACAGCCGTTACGCTACCTAGCGCCTCTATATTGGTTACCTGCTGCAAAATTGGCTCGGGCAGCAGATCAATGCTGTAGAACCCAATCCCCGCCCCAGCCAGGATGAATGAAAATACAATAAGTGCGTCTAGCATGGTGGTCTGCAGTTCTGGCCTTGATTTTGCAGCAGTTAGGGGGTAGGTTCTTACCCTCCCAGTGTACTCCCCCAAATCAAAAGCGCCAGATTAAACAAGACTGGGGAAGTCAAGCTGGCAAAAGTATACCGCTAATGCTTGGCTCCCTAACCGCCCTCCGGGCTCTGCAATAATGGTGGGGTTACTGCACTTGCATTCTCCATGTCTTTGCCCTTTCTGCGATCGGCGGTGGTTCAACTGGCGGCCTACACCCCGCATGTTGAGTCAGCCGACGATCCGTCCCCTGCCGCTCTGGATATTCTCGATACTAACGAGTGCCCCTACGACCTACCCGAGGCGCTGCAGGAAAAGCTGGCCTGGCAGCTGCAGCACAATATTGCCGCCAACCGCTACCCGGACGGCGGGCACGGAGCGCTGAAAGAGGCGATCGCCCAGTACGTCACCGAATCCACTGCCGGAGCAGCCTTCAGCGCCGACCACATCTCGGTGGGCAACGGCTCCGATGAGCTGATTCGATCGCTGCTGATCGCCACCTGCCTGGGCGGCGCAGGATCGGTACTGGTGGCTGACCCCACCTTCTCGATGTATGGCATATTGGCCCGCACTTTGGGCATTCCGGTGGTCACGGTAGGCCGCAGCGAAGACACCTTTGCGGTCGATACAGCGGCGGCACAGCAGGCGATCGCCCGCCCCCAAGGCACTCCGGTGCGGGTGGTGTTTATGGTGCACCCCAACTCACCCACCGGCAACGCCCTCACGGCTACCGAGATCGCCTGGCTAGAATCGCTGCCGCCAGACATTCTGGTGGTCATCGACGAGGCCTATTTTGAGTTTAGCCAGCAGACCACGACAGCCAACGTTCTAACCCGTCCCAACTGGGTGGTTATGCGCACGTTCTCCAAGGCTTTTCGCCTGGCCGCCTACCGAGTGGGGTATGCCGTGGCCAATCCAGAGTTAACCCAAGCGCTCGAAAAAGTGCGCCTGCCCTACAACCTGCCCAGCCTGACTCAGGCCGCCGCTCAGCTCGCTCTGGCCCACCGTCAGGAACTGCTGGCCGTGGTGTCTGAAATTCAGCAGCAGCGCCGAGAGCTGGCCAGCGCGATCGCCCAAACCACGCCCCTGCGCCTGTGGCCCAGCGACGCCAACTTTCTCTACGGGCGGCCCCCGGCGCAGTCTGGTCAGCCCATCAACGCTGAACTAGAGCGCTGGTTCAACCGCCTGCGGGTGCAGGGAACCCTGGTACGTCACACAGGCGGCGGCTTGAGGATCACTATCGGCACACCGGCAGAAAATCGGCGCACCCTGGCCCACCTACAGCAGGTTTAGGCAGGAGTCGCCCGAGAGCTGAGTACAAAGAACCTCACAGGTAGCTCAGCCAAAAGATCTCTCTGCCAGCCTCGACTCCGCTCAGCTATCGGTAGCTGAGCGGAGTCGAGGCTACACCAGCGCCCTGGCCCGCCGCACGGTGTAGGGCAGCACCCCCACCAGCAGGGCAAAGGCTTCGTCGGGCACTTTATCTACAATGCTCTGATCGAAATAGCTCTTAAACTGCTCCAGGATGAGCTGGGCGCGATCGAGCGGCACGGGTTTATCGGTAAAGTTTTGGGTGAGCCGCACCCACTGTAGGCGAATTTTGAGCGCCTTTTGCTGGGCCTCGGCTGACTCAGGCGAAATTAGCGACAGGCTACCGAGGGGAATTACCGCTCGACAGTCGGCATCGAGCCCACCGCCAACGGCTGCCCCAGGGCCAGCAAATTCGGTATAAAACTCTTTGTGAATAATTAATCCGTTGCGACGGCGGCTGTTGACGACCCACAGCTCACCACCTCGAATTCTGGCCAGAATGTCATCGTCTTCTGACAGCAGCAGATTAGACTCAAAAAAGGGGTTTGAAAGACCGCTAACTGGGTTCACAATCGGGGGGCGAGCGGACTGAGACGCTCCAATAAATAGGCCAGGAGAACGTAGGGAGTTTCCGGGGCCTGGACCTGAACTATTCTGCTCAAAATTAGAGATCATCCCCGCCACATCATAGCGACAACGGCTCGACCAGCCACGATCTGTACCCACTCCTTCGGTCTATGAGCTACTTAAGAGCTATAGCACCTCAGGTACTTATTCTAGGGTAAACGGCCAGCCGACCCCCGCAGAAGTATTTAGCTCCGCTGAAGGAGGGATAAATTTCTATCCTAAAAGTTTAAGGTTTGTGTGAAGTGATCCGGTTGAGGTGATTAGGGCCATGGGGCAGGAGGCGTTATGGTCCTGCGCAGCAGCAGTCGACGCGCCTGTAGCCCCACCCAGGAGGCCGGAGTATCTTCAGTTTGAAACACCCTGAACCCAGCTTTGCGGTAGAGCGCCTGAGCCGCCAGGTTGTCTTCCATAACGTGGAGGCGCAGTTCGTAGATACGCCACTGTATAGCCAGCTGCTCACAGGATTGCAGCAGGGCGCTAGCTATACCCTGACGCCGAAAGCTCTGCCCCACCGCCAGGTTTGAAATGTACACGTGGCGATCGCCCTGCCAGGGCCAAGGCTGGCGCACCGAGGCTTCGATCGTACCTGCGATCGCGGCCTCATCGATAGGAGCAGCCCCAGCCGATGACATCGCCATCAAACAGGCATACCGAGGCGACTGAGCCTTGAGTCTCTGCTTCAGGTCTTCTTGAATGCCGAGACGAATGAAGGGGTACACCCAGTACCGCCAGCCCGAGCAATCGTAAAAGCTGTTGGTGAGTACGTCAGTGAGCCGCTCTACATCTTGCAGACGGGCTGGGCGAATCAGCGGCTGGGCAGCGGCCACAGCTGGCGAGGGCGGCGAGTTTGAATCGGTTTGTACCATAGACCCCAGCGGCAGACTCCCAAAAAAGATGCCCAGCATTAGCCAAGCCTGGGCGTCAGGATAATCGCTCTTGCAGTCAATATACCCTTCTCCGCCCGCTCAACGGGTAGGATCAAAAGGCGAGTTTCCCCTCCAGCCCCATTTTCCCCGCCTTCCTCACCCCCTCCTCACCGCCACCCATGGCAATCTCCCCCTTCTTGACCAGCTTTACCGGCCACCGCGACCCCAAGCTGCTGTGGCCGATCGCGGGGGTAGCCTCGGTCGTGGCCCACGGGGTAGCCCTTGTCATGGTTCGCACCCTGGCCATTCAAACCCCAGCCCTGCCAGAGGGCGAGATGGCCCCGCTCCCCATTCAGTTAGTATCGCCTCCCGCCGACCTACCGCCCCTGGCTGAGCTCAGCGCCAGTAGCCCAGACGTTGTACCCTCCAGCGATTTAGCCGCTGATTCAGCCTCTATAGAACCCGCTGCCGCCGCGCCACCGACTCCCCTGGCGACCCAGGCCACGCCAGCTCCAGCCGAGACAGCGCCCAGCGATCGCCCGCCGCTAGAGCCGTTTACCACCTCAGCCCTGCCCCAGACTATCGCGCCGCCCGTGGCCCCAGCCCCCGCAGCGCCTGCTCCCGTAGCGCCTGCTCCTCCGGCTGTAACTCCTGCACCACCGCGCCCGGCCTCCCCTGCTCCAGATCCCCCTGCTGCAGCCCCGCCCGCACCCGGCCCAGCCGCCGGAGAAGCTCCCCCAGTGGCACCTGCCCCTGGCCCATCGGCCCCAGCCCTTGAAGGAGCATCAGGGTCAGGGGGACAGGTGGTGCCCGTGGGCATTCGCCTCAATCCCAGTGGCCGCGATATTCCTGACTCTGCCCCTCAGCTGCTGGGCGCTACAGCGATCGACATGCGACCGCTGGCCTCGAGCTGCGGCTTTGCCAACTTGGAGGCGCTGCTGGCAGGCGTGACTGCCACCTCGGTGCAGCTCCAGATTCGGGTGGAGCCCAGTGGCGAAATTTCTCAGGTGAGGCCGCTGCAGGGTACTGGCAATGGCGCTGTAGACGATTTGGTCAGCTGCGTGGTCAGGCAGCGGCTGCAGCTGCAACCAGCCAGCTCGGCTGGGGTACCTCAGCTGACTGATGCGTTTATTCTGGATGCCCAAATTCAGTTTTGAACCTTGGATTTAAAGGCAGTGGGTGCAGTCGTTGAAGTGCTTGATTTGCCACAGCTCGGTGTTAAGGCGATTGAGGCCGGGTTGATCCCAGCGATCGCGGTCTAGCCAAAACTCAAACCGAGCGGTGTTGTCCATCGGCATACCCCAGGTGCGATCGCAGCCCAGCAGCCGAGCCATGATCTGCTGCAATATCCAGTGATGGCTAATAACGAGAACGCGATCGCCGTTGCCGTGCCGACTGAGGAGATGATCCAAAAACTGCTGCGCCCTGGCCCGGCCCTGCTCCAGCGTTTCGGCCTGGGGGATAGGCTGCCAGTCGAGGCTGGTTACAAGCTGCTGGCAGAGCTCGGGGTAGCGATCGCAGGCCTCGGCCCAGGTCAGGCCGGTGAAAACGCCAGAATTGTACTCCATCAACTCAGGGCGCAGCTCTACCGTCACAGGTTGATCGGGGGCCAGGGTGATCTGATCAGAAATGCGCTCGCCAGAGTTAAATCTGAGGATATTTGGAAGCAGCTCGCCCTCTGGCGCGCTTGACGCTGTGAAGCCCTGGACCAGTGCTATCAGCGTGTCGGTAGCTCGCTCTAGCGGGCTGCAATAGATATGGGTAGGGTGCCAGCCCCTAGTGGCCAAATGCCGCCCCAGCCGCAGCGACTGCTCCATACCTTTGGGAGTCAGCCCCGTAGAGCTGACTCCCTCCATACGGCCCTCAGCATTGCCTACCGACTGGCCGTGGCGCACTAAAAGCAGCTTGAGAGGGGGCATAGACTTCGGGAAACTGGCTCAGCAGTTTGAAACGGCTTAGATAACGTCAGCGGCTGGGGGCAACCTGAGAGGAGAGCAGGGGCGACATATCAGCAGAAATGGCGGCAAAACTGTCTACCAGCAACTCTACAATTTCTGAAACATGCCAAAATGCGTAGACGAATATACCAAGCCCAGCTCGGGATCTACGGGTTTCCCCCCGGCAAAACTCCACCTCTGGCCTTGGATTTAGTTTCTCCCTGAACTGTGGTCTGCTGTCAATGACATTTTCGGTTCATTCAGACTCTTCCCTGCCCTGCCGCTGCGGCCTCAATGCCACCGATCGCAAGCGTCTGGGGCTGTTTCTTACCCTGGTGCTGGGGTTTGCGGTGGTGGAATGGCTGGTGGGCAGCTACAGCCACAGTCTAGCCCTGCAGTCGGATGCAGGACACATGCTCACCGATGTAGGCGCGATCGCCCTGGCCCTGTCGGCTAGCTGGCTGACGCGCCTGACCCTGGCCCCGTCTCGACCCGGCCAGCCCCATCTGGAAGCGATCGCCGCCCTGATCAACGGCGTTGGGCTACTGGCTATGGCCGGGCTGATCTGCCTGGAAGCCTGGCACCACCTGACTACACCCACAACCACGCTGGTCAGCGGACCGATGGCCGGTACAGCCCTGGTCGGGCTGGGCATTAACGGGTTTGGGGTTTGGCTACTCCACGGCCAGGGCGACGAGTCGCTGAACCGGCAGGGAGCCTTTTTGCACGTGGTGGCCGACCTGGCCAGCTCGGTGGGGGTAATTATCGGAGCGCTGTGTATGGCGCTGTTTCACTGGTTTTGGATGGACGGGGTGCTGAGTTTTGCGATCGCCCTTCTGATTGGCAGCAGCGCCCTGCCCCTGGTCTACCACAGCTGGGGTCAAATTACCCAAACCGCCCCACCATCGCGGCCCGACCTCACCAGCCTGGGCTTTCTCGAAACCGGACACACCGACCTGAGCACCCTGTTGGGAGTAGCCTCTACCGCGCCTACCGTCGGCCAGCTCAGTTTAGGTAACAAACCTGCGGCATTAGGTCACAAAACTGCGCCATTTCGGTCATTCGATTCTAATATTCATACCTAGGCGGCCATCTCTGCATCGGCCAGCCCTGCACTGTGTCTACGGGAGTCAAACATGGGTACCTGGGTTAAGGAAACCGATGAAGCTTTTTACCTGATGCAGGGAAACCAGTGGATCTCCCGCATCCAAAAGCGTCCCTCCTCCGGCAACCCCAAGGAGCAGGTGCTCAACGTTGAGGGCATGCGGGACTGGTTCTTGCGATCGGACGCGCCTCTAGCCATGACCGTATCGATCGGGACGGGCGGGCCAGAACCCGAGCAGGTCGGCAGTGGTTCCCCCGGTGGAGAAACCCCACCGCCGGAAGAAGTGATTCCCCCGCCGGATGGAGAAACCCCACCGCCCACAGGCGGCGGCGGTGAACCCGAGGAGCCCGGCTCCGGCGGCGAGCCTGCTCCCGAACCGGCTAAAAGCCTAACGCTGCGGGTAAAAAGCACAACCTACTTCAAGCTGCAGCCCAAGCTGGCCAGCGAGCTGACCGATGCCGAAAAAGTGCTGGTTACCAACGGCACCACCTTCGACATTCAGTACTACATCGACGTGGGCAAAAACCACTGGCAGATTCAGCTGCTGGAGCCCACCCTGGGTGATAAAACCAACCGCACCTGGTTTGTCTACACCCCAGACATCGACGTGCTAACTGGCGTTCGACTGCGCGTAGTCAGCGACACCCTGTTCAAAACCGAGCCCAAAATTTCCTCCCAGCTGGGCGAATCGCAAAAGGTATTCGTCAAAAACGGCACTCAGCTAAGACTGCTGGCCTTTAAGCCAGCGGCGGGCGACCATTACGAGGTCGAGCTAGCCGACGCCGTGGTTGGGGCCGAAGTCAACACCAAATGGTACGTCTACAGCCCCGACACCAAGGTAGACGGCAACCGTCAAACCCTGGAGGTTACTGGCGACACCATCTTCAAAGCCCGCCCTGTACAGTCGAATCAGCTCTCCGACGCCGAGAAGGTGCTGGTGAAAAAGGGAACCGTGTTCCTGCTCAATTCCTATGCTCAGCCCGAGAATAATCACGTGCGGGTGGCCCTCCAGGGAGCCTTTTTAGGCCCTCAGAACCGTACAGCCTGGTACGCCTATGTGCCCGACATTCAAATCTCGGGAACTGAAATTGGCAATAATCCTACCGATCAGGGGCCAGGGCAGCCTGCCAACCCAGCCGATCGGGGCGTGGCGCTAACCTTCCCTGGGTTTTCGGGCACCTACTACTCTAATTACCCCATTCAGCCCAAAAACCGCTACGGCGTGCGGGGCAACTTCACCTGGGGCGAAGCGCTGCACGTCAATCCCAGCACGGGCCGGTATCGCCGCCCGGCTAACGCCGGAGTGGTCTACAACATTTTGAAAGTGGCCGACGCGATGGAAGAAATTCGCAAAATGTACGGCGACAAGCCGCTGCAAATTAACTCCTGGTACCGCGATCCGGCCACCAATGCGGCGGTAGGCGGGGCGTCTATGTCGCGCCACATGTCGGGGGATGCGGTGGACTTTGTGGTGCCTGGCGTGCGGTGCTCTGATGTCTACGCGCGGCTGAATGGCTGGTGGGGTAGCCGGGGCGGGTTGGCCAGTTCTTCTGTGTTTACCCACATCGACGTGCGCGGCTACCGAGCCCGCTGGAGCTACGGCTACTAAGTCAAATCACTGGTTGGTGAACACTGGCCGTTTCGTGGCTCTGGTCATACTCAGTTTGGCGCTGAGCGTGGGGGCGTCGCGGGGAATGGGACAGGTGCAGCCGCCCTCCGACACCCTGCTTATCCCCAATCTGGCCAATTTTCCCCTGGTGCAAACCTATGATTTGGGCATGGCCAGTTTATCCCAGAGTGGGATAGAGGTTGATACCATGCCGCTGGCGCTAACAGGGGCGATCGCCCTCCCCCCCGGCAACTCCCCTGTCCCCTGGGTCGTGGTGCTGCACGGTCGCCACGCCGGATGCCACTTTCAACCCAATGCCACCAGCCAGTGGCCCTGCCAGCCAGAGCCTCGCTTTGACCTGGGCTTTGCCTACCTGGCTCAGGCGCTAGCTGAAGCAGGCTACGGCGTAATCATTCCCAACCTGAATGCCGCCTTTAGCGAAACCTACGGAGCCAATGCCGACAATCGCAACGAGCTAGCCGACCAGCGCAGCGGTCAAATTGTCGATGCTCACTTGAGTCGCCTGGCCCAGGCCGATCGCGGGGATGATTCTGGCTTTGGGCGATCGCTAACGGGGCGGGTCGATCTGACCCGGCTGGCGATGGTGGGCCACTCTATGGGGGGCGGCGCGGCGGCGCTGAACGCCCTGCAGCGACTTAACGTAGACTCGACTGCATCGCCGCAGGCCAAAATTGCGGATGGGCTGGGCCCGATCGCAGCCCTGGTGCTGGTCAGCCCCACCCGCAGCTACCCAATCGCCCAGCGACCCGACGCCTACCAGCTGCCGGATCTGCCAACGGCGGTGATAGCCGGGGGGTGCGATCGCGACATTTTTGACCTCAGCAGCCTGTACTACGTCGAAACGGCTCGTGAGCAGCCCCGGACTAGCCCTGTCGTCGGCCTGCTGCTGCCCGGAGCCAACCATCACTACTTCAGCGCCGCCGTCGCCGAAGATGACTACTACCGACAGCCGAACAACGGGCCGCTGTGCGACCCGCAGCGATCGCGCGATCGGCTGTCGCGGGTGGCCCAGGAAACCTTTCTGGCCCAGTACACCACCGCCTTTCTGCAAACCGTTTGGTCGTCTCCAGGGGATGATTTGGCCCTGGCTGAGGTGGGGTTAGCAGCCAACCGAGTCGCTCCAGCAAAAATGTTCGGGCAATCGGTGCTCACAACTCTGGTCACGCCTTCGACCCAGCACTATACCCTCTTCCACGCCAGGGAGGCTCCTGTGGCCACGCTGACGGATGGGCTGAGCGCGGGATTTTGTCAGGCGCTAGCGGATTGCGGGCGATCGCCCCGCCCCTACCCCCACTTTCCAGACCTATTTACCCTGGAGTGGAATGCTACCCCTCAGCAGCTGCAGGTTCCCCTAGAGCAGACGGATATTAGGAACTTCGCCAGCCTGGAGCTGCGCCTTGTCCCCGACCCATCCTGGCCCGTTCCCCAGGGGCAGCCGGTGTTTGCGGTGGTGCTGCGCGATCGGCAGGGCAACGCGGCGCGGGTTGAGATTCTCTCGACGGTGCCCGCGCTGCGATCGTTTGAGCCTGACCCCACCTACGGCCCCACGGCCCCTCTCTATCCCAGTTCTCTCCGTATTCCCCTGGGGCAGTTCGCTGGCGTTGACCTGGCGGCAGTGACCAGCGTAGAGATGGTGTTTGACCAGGCCGCTCAGGGCAAGCTGTACCTGGCCAGCATGGAGTTTGTGGGGAAAAATCCTTAAGGTAGTGGTGAGCAATGCCCACCCTACGCTGGTCGTAACCTACTGGGCCAACGCAACAAATCTTGAATGTGTCTAGATTCCTTCGAAGGTGCTGTGACAGAATTCGTAGCCCGCCGCCTTAAGCTTTTGGTTTGACACCCGCACGTTGTAGGGCCGAGCGCTGGGCTGGGAAGGATCCCACTGTACAGGTTGTAGATGGTTGGCGGTGCAGACGCGATCGATCAGCTCGCGCACGGTGGGAATTTCGTCCTGCACCAGGTTGTAGAGGCCGCTGAGGGAGTGGGTTTGGGCAAAAGCGATCGCCCCCACAATGTCCTCTAAATGCACCCAGTTGCTGGCTTCGTGCCCAGCACCGGGGCGGGTCTGTCCGGCGGCGCGACCGTAGATTTTGGCCAGCTCTCGCCCTGGGCCGTAGATGCCGCCGAGGCGAAAGATACAGACGTTTCGCTCCGGCGTAGCGGCTTGCAGAAGCGTTTTTTCGGTCTCTGCCATCGTGCGCCCGTTGTCGGTGGCAGGCTTAGCGGGGTCGTCTTCTCGCACCCAGGCCCCCTCGTAGTTGCCGTAGACCGAGTAGGTGCTGGTGAAGATAATTTGGCTTAGGCTAGGAGCCTGCTCCAAAGCGTTCACAACGGTTTTAGCTGTGTTTAAGTAAACCTCTTCGTAGTTGGCCTGCCGACCGGCCCCGACGCAAATGAGCAGGGTGTCTTGGCCTTGCAGCAGGGCGGCAATTCCCTCGGCATCGGA
The DNA here is from genome assembly GCF_050565655.1 of Nodosilinea sp. AN01ver1. NCBI lineage: Bacteria > Bacillati > Cyanobacteriota > Cyanophyceae > Nodosilineales > Nodosilineaceae > Nodosilinea > Nodosilinea sp. AN01ver1. The sequence goes on from NZ_JBNXVS010000004.1 coordinate 193,512, forward strand.
GCCGTTCACGACCTGAACTGCTGCCGCGACCTGGCGTAAATCATCCACGCGATCGCGGCTGGTCGTTGTGGCGGTAACGCTGATTCCCTGGCTGCTCCAGAGCTGGGCCACGGCTTTACCAACATATCCACACCCTAAAATGGCAGCCTTCATCGTTTCAATCTCCTCAAGGCGTCAATAGCTGCATTCTTACGCGCTTCTTTTTTGCTCCGCCCCTGGCCGATGCCGTAGCTGGTTTCGCCCACCACCACTTCAACAGTAAATTCCTTGGCGTGGCTGGGGCCAGTATCGCCCCGGTCTCTATACTCAGGGGGTTGAGGGCCTAGGTAGGCATGGACGTACTCCTGAAATTCGCTCACTGGGTCAATGGCTGGTAAATCTACGACGCGATCGACCAGCGGGCCAAAGATCGATTCAACATAGCTCAAAGCCGCCGCAATACCAGCATCGAGTCGGTAAGCTCCAATCACGGCTTCAAACATATCGGCCTGCACGCTGGGGTTATGGCGTTCGTGCTGGGCACCTGCGCCCAACCGCATTTGGGCCGGAATGCCCAGTTCCACAGCCAGAGCGGCCAGCCGCGACTCATCGACCAACTGATCGGCCCGCTGCGACATTTTGCCTTCGGACATAGCGGGATATTGGGCAAAGAGCAAATCGCGCACCACAAACTCTAGAATGCTGTCACCCAGGAACTCTAACCGCTCGTAGTGAGAATTTTCCTTGGGATGTTCATCGGGATGTTCATTGGCATAGCTGCTGTGGGTAAGCGCCTGCCGCAGCAGGGCCGGATTTTTAAAAGTTGGTAAGTCCATGATGACGGTAGGACGAGCGAGGCATCGGTGCCGTCCTGTATCCTAAACCAAGTCAAGCCTCAGCCCTAACCCTTGTACCTCACCCACCTATCGCTCAGGCACTTTCGCAACTATGGCGAGCAGCAGATTGACTTTGCCGCTCCTAAGACGATTTTGGTGGGCGAAAATGCCCAGGGCAAATCGAACCTGCTGGAGGCGGTGGAGCTGCTGGCGACGCTGAAGTCGCACCGGACGAGCCGCGATCGCGACCTCGTGCAGCAAGACCAGCCCGTCGCCCAAATCAGCGCCTCGGTTCGCAGAGATTTAGGCGTGGCCGATCTCTCGCTGGTGCTGCGGCAGGCGGGGCGGCGCACGGCCATTCTCAATGGCGAAAAGCTGCGGCGACAGCTCGATTTTTTGGGTGCCCTCAACGCGGTACAGTTCTCTAGCCTCGATCTCGACCTGGTGCGGGGCGGGCCGGGAGAACGGCGCACCTGGCTCGACACGCTGCTGGTTCAGCTAGAGCCGGTTTATGCTCACATCTTGAGCCAGTACAATCAGGTGCTGAAGCAGCGCAACGCCCTGATTAAGCAATCCTACGGCGACGACGAGGGGGAAGCTGCGCCCGCCGATGCCACCGAGTTTGCCCTGTGGGATGCCCAACTGGCGGCCCTGGGGACACGAGTAATTCGGCGGCGGGCCAGGGCGATCGCGCGCCTAGCCCCGATCGCCCACCAGTGGCACCAGGCGATTAGCGGTCAGCGCGAAGACTTGCAGATTCACTACCAGCCCAACGTGCCGATGGAAGAAGATGACCCCCAGGTGATCCAGGCCAGCTTTTTGGAGAAGATTAAACTGCGGGCGATCGCCGAGCAGCACCAGCGCACCAGCCTGGTTGGCCCCCACCGCGACGACATTGAGTTTGCTATCAACGACACCCCCAGCCGCCAGTACGGTTCGCAGGGACAGCAGCGCACCCTGGTACTGGCCCTCAAGCTGGCAGAGCTGCACCTGATCGATGAGGTGATCGGCGAACCGCCCCTGCTACTGCTCGACGACGTGCTGGCAGAATTAGACTTAAATCGCCAAAACCAGCTTTTAGACGCGATTCAAGATCGCTTTCAAACCATTATCACCACCACTCACCTGGGCGCGTTTGGTAGCCAGTGGATGACCTCATCGCAAATTTTGACCGTGAAGGCGGGACGCATTGAGGACAGCTAAACTGTTTGATCATTCGGTTTTACGAGAAACCGCTTCCCGCACCCAAGCTTGAGCAGGTTACCGCCCGATGTTTGAACGCCAGCAAACCGTCTCTACCCCTGCCAATGGTCGCGCCGTTACCCCAAGGCATCGCGCCATTTTGAGCCGAGGCAGCTACTTTAGCCTGCTGAGTCTGGGCAGCGCGGGCAGCATTCTCAGCATCGGCAGTACCGGCAGCATTCTCAGCATCGGCAGTACCGGCAGTATCTTGAGCATTGGCAGTGCGGGCAGCATTTTGAGCGTTGGCAGTGCCGGTAGCGTGCTGTCGGTGCTGAGTCTGGACAGCATTCTCAGCATCTTGCAGTTTTGGGCCATTCGCCAATTTTGATTAATGTCGCCGCTGAGATTCCACCTCTAATCGCAAAAATGCCAGAGCCAGTCCAAAGACGGCAGGCCAAATTAGTTAGAGTGAATTACCTGGCCCAAACTCATCGGGCAGTTCATCAAAAGTGATTGCCAACTCTTTACACAGCGATCGCATCTGCGGAACGGTCAACGTCGGTGGATACTCCCCCTTCTCCCAAGCCCTTACCGCGCGGTCAGACACCCCAATACGTCTAGCCAACTCGGCCTGGGTCAGACCCACCCGCTGGCACAGTTGATTCAGGGGCGATGTTTGCTGTTTCTTTGCCCCATCAAGCATTACGCTATGGTTGTCTCGCTATCATATTCAGTATCAGTGTATGCCTACCGCAGAACAGGCTTTGGCCTGTGTCAGGGTCTGCCAAATGCTCTCCGATGGCTATCAGCCCATCCATGTATTTCGCTACAACCCCAACACCAGAACGGTATTCATACTTGCTGGTGTAACCGAGAGCCTGGAAGTTGTTGTCTTTGCTAGTGGGCAGTGGAGATTTAACGATGACGAAACCTGACTTCAGCCATATGTCGCGCCAAGAGCTGAGATCCTATGTTTTAGCCCACCGAGATGATGACGAAGCCATTGAGGCTTTGATCCGAATGGGCAATCCTAGCGCTCCAGTTTATCCGTTCCCCCAGACTGAAGACGACTTAAAGGTGATGGAAGAAATTCTTCAAAAGAAGCTAGCTAGCAACGGTTAGTCGGTTGCCCCATGTACATCCCTGACTTCGTGGTTTCTAGCATTACTATTAACACCGTATTTAGGCTTTTCCTAATTGTAGGTTTCTAGTTCTTCTAAATAGGGCTTCTGCTCTGCTGGGCTCAAAAACGATGCTTTGAAGGAGTTCTTGGCCAACTGCACTAGTTGTTCTGGCGTTAGGCCCAGGGCCGACTCCACTGCCGCAAAGTTTTCGGCTAGGTAGCCGCCGAAGTAGGCTGGGTCGTCAGAGTTTACCGTCACGCACAGGCCCAGATCCATCAGCTGTTTGAGGTTGTGCTGGGCCATTGCGCTAAACACGCAGAGCTTGACATTCGACAGCGGGCACACCGTCAGCGGAATCTGGTGCTCGACCAGGTACTCCACCAGGGCCGGGTCTTCGACACAGCGCACGCCGTGGTCGATGCGCGACACCTTGAGCAGGCGAATCGCTTCCCAAATGTACTCTGGCGGCCCCTCTTCGCCCGCGTGGGCTACGGTGAGCCAGCCCTCGGCCCGCGCCCGGTCGAACACCGATTGAAACTTTGAGGGCGGGTGCCCCAGCTCTGAGGAATCTAGCCCCACGGCGATGATGCTGTCGCGGTAGGGTAGGGCTTGCTCCAGGGTGGCCATGGCGGCTTCGGCGCTGAGGTGGCGCAAAAAGCAGAGAATTAGCGCGGAGGAGACCCCCAATTCAGCCCTGGCATCCTTTAGCGCCTGGGTGATGCCGCTGTGGACAGCCTCGAAGGGAATGCCGCGATCGCCGTGGGTCTGCGGGTCAAAGAAAATTTCTGTGTGGCGCACGTTTTGGGCGGCGCACTTTTGCAGGTAGGCCCAGGTGAGGTCGTAAAAGTCTTGCTCGGTTTGCAGCACCTGCGCCCCGGCATAGTAGAGGTCGAGAAACGACTGCAGGTTTTCAAACTGGTAGGCGGCCCGCACGGCCTCGACCGAATCGTAGGGGAGCGCAATGCCGTTGCGCTGGGCCAGGGCCACCATCATCTCTGGCTCCAGGGAACCTTCGATATGGATGTGAAGTTCGGCCTTGGGCAGGGTGGAGAGGGGCGATCGCATAGCTAACCAACGCTTTTAAGCGGCTATTATGCCCAACTATCCGGCGAGCCACAGCATAGAACGCTACGGCTTTTTTAGCGATTTTCAAGGCCGATAGGGCAGACGCAGCGGCATTTGCAAAACCTGCCCAACAAAGCCAGCTATGCCATAGAGGATGACGGTTTCCCCCAGGAGTTCGCCAGATTCTTCAACCGTAATTCTGAGGTGTTCGCCCAGAAAAAGGCCCCGGGCAGAAGAGTGGGTCGCCAGTTCTGTCGCGATCGCGCCCTTCATGGCCTCAGCACCAAACCCGCCCAGCAAAAACACCCCGATCCCCACCAGCACCCACAGTACCGAGGCGCGATGGTATTGCCAGATCCACACCAGGTCTCGCCAGCCCAGTATCGGAATGGCGACCAAAAGGCCCAGGTAAATTAGCTTCCAGTCAAACTGGTTGAGTACCAGGTGGAGCTTGGTCAGCTCGTCTAGAGCGCCGTAGAGACAGAGAACCGCCAGGGCGCTGGGCAAAAACCAGGAAACGGGGCGGGACATGCGCTGGCGAAATTTCAGCAGCACCAGGCACAGGCCACCCATGGCAAGCAGGTGAGCTGCCTGTAGCCAGGAGGGCAGCGATCGCAGACCGTTGAGGTCGAGCAGCGGCACCGCCTCACCCCGTAGATAAATCATTGCCAGGTAGGCCAGAGCTAGCCCCAGCTCGAAGCCAACCAGGGCGATCGCGGCTCGCAATAGAAATTTTTGAGTATACATAGCGACTATAAAAATTTGGGTTAAGCCATCGACTGCACCTATTTTGCCCCTGTCAGGGGTTAACCGCCGTTGGAGAAAGTCGGATTTTGGCGGTTAGTTTGAGCGACAGGTTATTGCGGTAGCCCGTCAAGCCGGGCAGAAAAATCAGCTCGTTTAGGCCCTAAGCGGGCAGAGCAAACCTGCGCCTCTACGGCGTCTGAACGAAGTAATGCTACAGCTATCATCCTCGTGATCCCTGCCTTGAGGATGCAAAGAATAGCGCTTTTTACGGCCAAAGAGGGAGGATGAGGGCGGGTTCAATAGTTTATCTTTTACGCAAGAACTACCGCATGACAAGGAGAAGACTTCATGCCTTACGAAAATACTGATAATCTGCCCCAGGAAACCCATTCTTTGCCTCAAGAAGCAAAGCAAATCTTTATGGCTGCCTTTAATGCGGCTGAAAGCGATGGTATGAGCGAAGACGGTGCCCGTGAAGTTGCCTGGAACTCTGTGAAGAATACCTTTATGCAAAATAGCAGCGGCGAGTGGAGCTTCAAGGCTGACAAGATCGATTCTCGCAGCCAAACCGGCGCTATGCCCGGCAACTAATAGCTATTTGAAACACAGATAATTCTTGGATTTAAATAGCGCTTTAGCATGGCTAGTTAGCTAGCTAATCGTCAGGCAGATGGCGATCGCCTCACTCTAGAGCGATCGCAGATCTGCCTGATTTTTGCGTTGAATGGGCTGTTCCGTTGCACAACACTAGTCAGCAAGTAGGCTCTGTCGCAAACGTTCGGAGAGCGATCGACCCTTGCCGCCCCGCCGCACCATAATTAGCTCAGCGCCAATGCTGACAGCAATTTCTTCGGGCGTTAGCGCCCCGATATCTAAACCAATTGGGCCGTAGATAGCGGCTAACTTTTCTTTAGGAATGACTGTCTGCGCGATCGCACTGTAGACCTGGCGCACCCGCTTTTCGCTGCCGATCATGCCAATATAGCGACAGGGAATAGAGCGTTTGAGTAAACACTGAAGCGCTTCAAGATCGTAGGTGTAGCCGCGCGTGACCAGGGCGGCGTAGAGATTTTGGTGATGGGTAAGTGATGCGATCGCCGCTTCAATTTCCTCAACTAAAATCTGGCTAGCTTGAGGATAATAGTCGGCATTAGCCCACTCCGGGCGATCGTCCTGCACCGCAATTTGAAAACCAATTAGATGGGCAACTTTAGCCAGCTGAATGCCCACGTGACCAGCACCGACAATCAGCAGCGTGGGCGGCGGTTGCAGGGTTTCGACAAAGGCGATCGCCGCATCAGTTTGAACAGCATCCTCCCCCAGATAAGGGGTTTCATCCTGCGCAAAGGGCGTAACTAGCGTGACAGACTGCCCAGCCTGAAGCCCCTGCAAAATCTTCTGAACTAAACCCTTAGCGGCTTCTCCCTGCCACCGCTCCAGCCATACCCGCATGTGACCACCGCAGATCCCCTGGGTTTGCCGCTGGGGTGCCCCAGAGAGGTCAATCTCGACAAACTGCTTGGCTCCAGTTTTCAAAATCTCTCGGGCTTGAAGCAGCACCTTCGCTTCCCCAGCCCCGCCGCCAATGGTGTTAAAAGCCTGGCCGTTGACATCAACTACCAGCCTGGCCCCCACTTCGCGTGGGACAGACCCTCTGACGCCAACCACGGTAGCGAGAACCGCAGGGCCATAGTCGAGCGCCTGAGCCAGCTGCTGAAAACAAGTCACCATGATCTAAAAGCTACAGGTTAAGGCGATCGCTATCTCAAGCCGTGGGATCACCAAAAAGCAGACTGACGAAAAAGTCATACCTGCTACAAATGAGTGGCCCAATACTCCACAGCCTGATGTTCTACGCTACCGTCGGGCATGGTCGTGCGGTTTAGTTTTGCGCCATTCAGTTCTGAGCCTTGTAATTCGGCCCATTTCAGTTCGGCGTCTTCAAGATTAGCGCCCAAAAACTTAGTTTTCCAAAGCTCTGCTCCGCGCAGATTCGCTCCTTTTAGATCGGCATTTTGAAGGTTAGCGCCAGTGAGATCGGCATCTCGCAAATTAGCCAATCGCAGATCGGCTCCCTGCAAATTTACTCCGCGCAAATTCGCGTTTTGTAGATTAGCTCCCTGGAGACGAGCTTCGGCTAAATTAGCGCCATGCAGGTTGGCTTCCCGTAAATCAGCCTCCTGCAAGTTGGCTTCTATTAAGTACGCCTGACTCAGCTGAATTTTGACTAAATTGGCCCCCTGTGCCTCCAGCAATCGCAGCGACACGCCATCGTTATGGAGGTCTTCTAAAGCGCGAATACGGGCATAACTGGTCGATAGCTTGGTGGCAGCAGCATTGTCAATCGTGCGCCAGGCTTCGTAATGCTTCTGAGCTTTGCGGTCAGGAGCCCCTTTGAAGTACAGAATAACGGCGGCAACGATCGCAAACGATTCGGCATTTTCAAAGAAAATTTTCAGCGTATCTCGTTTGAACAAATCGGCCACAGAGTTGATTGCAACGTCCTCATTCACCCAGACAGCAACCGACGCTAAAATCAGTACAGACACCAGCACCGCCAGCCAGGTGGGAACTCGCTGCACCCATGCTTCCAGCTGTCGAACATAATGTGACGAACTCCAACGCATAGGTAGTACTCAATTAAAAAGGCTTCGACGGGCAAAAGAACAACCAGAAAAGAACCGTAGTAGCTATATCCAGTGCAGCAGGTAAGGCAAAGACACTGAGGAACAACCCTGTATCGACGACATCATCCGCCGTCTTTGAGGCTGAGAAAATTGTAGAAAGCGGGGTGAACCGAGAAATAGCTAATATTCTCCAGATTAATGGTCGATAGCTCATAGTGACCGACATAGGCACCGCACGTATTGCGCATGGCCTGGGGCACCTTAGCCTTAAGAAAACCAATGTGCCAGAGCAGCTTTTTAAGTTCAAGATAATCCATTTCTAGTACCCAGTCGGCAGCGCGATCGACATCCAGTTCGCCACAGACTGCCGACAGCAGCAGGTATTCCAAATCTTCTTTGCTCAATCGTCCCTTGCGGCCTCTAAACACCTCAAACAGGTCGAGCAAGTAGGGGTACTTAAATCGATATTCAGAGGCTAAATCTTTAGTTTTTTGCTCCGAGTAGACCTCCTCAGCCGCCAAAATCGCGCTTTCTTCAACTCGCTTGCCTGCGTTATAGTAGTCGAGGCAGAGTTTGCAGAACTGTAAGAGTTCGCGAGGGCGGTGCTGGGTGCGATCGATAATGTAGTCGACGGAGTTGATTTGCTGCGATGAGATCATCGAGCAAAAGATTGAGTTCCAGCGACGTAGACCGCTATGCTGCTGCAGTTCGGGAAAACAGTGGGCAATGCGCAGACCAATCAGCTCCAGCAGTTCGGCCTTGCCCCAGCGAATTACCTCAACATCCTCACGAATTTTTTGGGCATCTTCGTAGATTTGGGGAATATTGTCAAATAATTCCTGCCGAATAGAGATGTAGACGCGGAGGTTGGGGCTGATGCGATTTAGCTTCTGGGAAGCCTGGAATAACCCAGCCAAAAAGTACTTGGCATCCTCTGAATTGTCCCAGCCCTTATCCAACTCATCAATAAAGATTTTGATGCGCGTTCTTTTGAGAATGATCTCCAGACTGGGCTGTAGCTCTTTGATTTCTTCTAGGCTGTAGAGTTTTTGCAGCTCACGGGATTTTTGAAAACTCTCGTGGTTGCCAATCTTAATCTGCTCAAGCCGCTTTAAATATTCAAATAAAATGCCAATGGAGTTCAGGTCTTGGCTATTTAGGTTATTGACAACGTGGTTGTAAATATCTTTTTGAGGCCCCAGCAGCAGTCCTCGCTTTTCTTCAGCGATCTTTTTAAAAACCAGGCTAAAAAGCAGATACTGCCAGGCCACTGAGTAAGAACTTTGCTTGCCCCAGGAGCCCTCCTGCTCGCTGCGCAAATACTGCGACAGCAGCTCGTAGGAATACTCTTCGGGGGAGAGCTCGATTACCAGGTTGCCTTTGCGGGCCTCAGCCGACGCCATGTACTTAAAGATGGCGCTTTTGCCCGCGCCCCTGGTGCCCACCAGAATGGTTTTATCGCTGTTGAAAAACTTGTGATAGGTCGAGTTTTGATAAAAATAGTCGGCCAGGCCGACGGTGATATCACGCTCTGCTGAATCTGATCCCAGGTTAAGTAGGCTAATATCCAGGGGCATGGGGAGCGGTTTGGGGGTGAGAAGGGGTTTACAGATTGCTCCTAGCTTATAGCTTTCGATCGCTTTGCCATAGCCTAGCTACAGATAGGGCCAGCGAAAACCTTAGAACGCTAAATATAGAGTCGTAGGGGCATAGCATGCTGCGCCCCTACCAGGCGTGGGTGGGATGCCATCAGTGCTGCGATCGCCGTTCAAGACACCTCCACAGGCTGCGCCTGAAATGTTGCCGCACGAACCCCTTCGATCGCCCACAGGGTGGCCTCCGGCGTCGCCGGTAGGGCCAGGGGCACGTAGTCGGCATTGCCAAAGGCGGCCACAGCGGCGCGAATCGCTTCCCGTACCGACATCGCCAGCATGAAGGGGGGCTCGCCCACGGCTTTGCTGCCGTAGATCACCCCATCCTGGGCGGCGCGTTCGAGCAGGTGCACGGTGAAGTGCTCAGGGATTTCGCTGATGGTGGGGATTTTGTAAGTGCTGGGGGCAAAGGTGCGCAGGCGGCCTTCGCCGTCCCACACCAGTTCTTCCATGGTCAGCCAGCCCATGCCCTGCACAAAGGCCCCTTCAATCTGGCCCTTATCGACTAACGGGTTGAGAGATTCGCCCACGTCGTGGACGATATCGACCTGGCGCAGCTTAAAGGTGCCGGTAAAGCCGTCGACCTCGACCTCAGAGACGGCAGCCCCGTAGGCGAAGTAGTAAAAGGGGCGACCTTTACCGAGTTTTGGATCCCAAAAGAGGTTGGGGGTGCGGTAGAAGCCGGTGGCCGACAGGCTAATGCGCTCGCTGTAGGTCTGCTGCACCACCTCATCAAAGGCAAGGCGGGCGCTGGGGTAGGTGCGGCAGTAGATCCAGTCGTCTTCGAAGACCATATCTTCGGGCGCGTCGAGGTTGAGCATGCGCACGGCGACCCCGGCGAGGCGATCGCGCAGCGTTTTGCAGGCATCCTTCACCGCCTGGCCGTTCAGGTCGGAGCCGCTGGAGGCAGCAGTAGCCGAGGTGTTGGGCACTTTGTCGGTGCTGGTGGGCATCAGGCGAATGCGATCGCTCTTGACCCCCAGCGCTTTGGCCGCCACCTGAATCATTTTGGTGTGCAGGCCCTGGCCCATCTCGGTGCCGCCGTGGTTGAGCTGAATGCTGCCGTCGGTGTAGATCAGCACCAGCGCCCCGGCCTGGTTGTACTGCACTTTGTTGAAGGAAACACCGAACTTGACCGGGGTGATAGCGAGGCCGCGCTTTTTGTAGGGGCTGCTTTCGTTAAAAGCCGCGATCGCCGCCCGACGCGCCATATAGTCGGCCCCGTCTTTGGCCTCCTGCCAGACGCGGGCGATGCGGTTGTCAACGATGTCCTGGTCGTAGTGGGTGCGGTTGGTGTCGCCCTCGCCGTGGTAAAAGTTGCGCTCGCGCACCAGGTCGGGGGGCAGGTTGAGGGTGCGGGCAATGCGATCGACCACTTCCTCAATCACGATCATGCCCTGGGGGCCACCGAAGCCGCGATAGGCCGTGTTCGACACCCGGTTGGTCTTGGCGATGCGCCCTTCGACTACCAGGTTGGGCACGTAGTAGGCGTTGTCGACGTGCAGCATGACCCGACCCAGCACCGGGGGCGACAAATCCAGGCTCCAGCCACCGTCGGCGATGAGCACCGCTTTCATCGCCGTAATCTTGCCGTCGCTGGTAAAGCCGACCTCATACTGACCCAAAAAGCCGTGGCGCTTGCCGGTAATCAGCATGTCGTGGTGGCGGCGCAGGCGCACCCGCGCCGGTCTGCCGGTTTTGTAGGTGGCCAGGGCCGCCGCCGAGGCAAACGGGTTGGCCTGGGATTCTTTGCCGCCAAAGCCGCCGCCCATGCGCAGGCAGGTGCAGACGACCCGGTTTTTGGGCACCCCCAGCACGCGGGCCACAATTTCCTGGGTTTCGGTGGGGTGCTGGGTGGAGGTGTAGAGCTGAAGATTGCCCTCGCCATCGGCAATGGCCCAGCTGGTCTGGGTTTCGAGGTAGAAGTGGTCCTGGCCGCCGATGTCAACTTCCCCCGAGAAGGTGTGCTCGGCGGTGGCGATCGCCCCATCGGGGTCACCCCGACGAATGAACTGGGGATCGCTGTGGTAGGCATTGGCGGCGATCGCCTCCTTTACGGTCTTGATCGCCGGTAGCGGCTCGTAATCGACTTCAATCTTTGCCGCTGCTTCCCGTGCGGCGGCCTCGGTTTCGCCCACGGCCCAGGCCACCACCTGGCCGTAGTAGCTCACCTCGTCGGTGGGCAGCAGCACCTCATCGTGGACGATCACCCCAGTGTTGTTTTCCCCTGGCACGTCGGCAGCGGTGAGCACCGTGACACAGCCCGCGATCGCCAGAGCCGAAGCCACCTCCAGCCGGGTAATTCTGGCTCTGACGTGGGGCGACAGCACCGGGTACAGCGACAGCATTCCCGCCGGTTCGCGCTGGTCGTCGGTGTAGACTGCCGTGCCGCTGACGTGGGCGACGGCGCTTTCGTGGTGTTTGGGCTTGCCGACTGGGCTCATAGAGTACCTCGAAGGGAATTTTGAATTTTAGATTGGGGATTTTGGATTTCTCCGTTTGCAAAAAGCCGTCAACCGTAGGGTGCATCCGCGAAGCGATGCACCGCAGCAGAGGCCTAGGCTTAAGGAAATTCCACAAAGAACTTTTCAAATAAATTCACCACCAGGCGCTGGCGGTACTCGGCGCTGCCCCGCAGATCCGTCAAGGGCGTAAACGCCTCTTGCAGCATGGGCTTCACCGCCTGAATGGTGTCCGCCGTCCAGGGTTTGCCGATTAGGAACTCTTCGATGGCGATCGCCCTGGCCGGAGTCGCCGCTACCCCGCCGTAGCCCAGCCGGGCGTGGAGAATAGTGTTGCTGCTATCCAGATCCACCACAAAAGCCGCCGCCACAATGCTGATGTCGTCAGTGCCGCGCTTGCCGATTTTGTAGGACTGGCTCAATCGCCGCGCCGTCCCCGGTGTCGGCGACTTGGGGATTTGGACGGAGACAATGACTTCACCCGATCGCAGCTCAGTCTGGCGATAGCCGGTAAAGAAGTTGGCTAAAGGCAGCGTTCTTTCGCCCTCAGGCCCAGCCAGCTTGAGGGTCGCATCCAGCGATAGAAGTACCGGGGGCAGGTCGCCAATGGGTGAAGCCGTGCCGATATTGCCGCCCAGGGTGGCCCGGTTGCGCACCTGGCGAGCGGCAAACCAGTGGATCATTTCATCCAGGCTGGGGAAGATGCCGTGCAGGTTGGCCTCAATGTGGCTGAGGGGCACTGCTGCGCCAATTTCAACGTAGTCGTCGGTTTGGTAGGTTTGCTTCAGTTCTGCGATCGCCTCCAGAGAAATCAACACCGGGTAGTGCTGCCGATGCCAGCTCATCTCCAAACCCAGGTCCGTTGCCCCGGCAACCAGGGTGGCGTTTGGGTGCTGCTGCAACAGGTCAAGGACTTCTGCAAGCTGAGTCGGGCGGTAGAACCGCTCGCTGTGGCCGTTGTTTTGGGTGGTGTAGGCCAGGGGCAGCAGCTCTGTCGCCGCAGAAACCAGCCGTTCCGAGAATTGGTCCTGAAGGGTGGCACCGGCTACGAGCTGGGCAGCGCAGCGAATGGGGATGTAGCCCGTGCAGCGACAGAGGTTGCCCTCCACCGAGAGGTCGTCTGGGGTGCCGTCGTAGTAGGCAGCAAACAGGCTCATGATAAAGCCGGGGGTGCAGTAGCCGCACTGGGAGCCGCCCGTTTCCACCATCGCTGCCTGCACCGGGTGGAGTTGGTCAGCGGTGACGGGTTCCTTGACCAGCGGGCTTTTGGGGATTTGACACTGGGTAATGCCGTCTGCGGTCAGCACCTGCCGCCCCGCCACGGCCCCTAAAGGAATGAGGCAGCTATTCACCGCCTGGTAGTGGGGTTGGCCATTGGCCCCTTCACCAATGAGGGCGACGGTACAAGCGCCGCAGTCGCCGTCGCCGCAGCCTTCTTTAGTGCCCGTTCGCCCGCTCAGGCGCAGGTACTCTAGCAGGGTGATCGCTGGTGAGACATCTTTTACGGAGACCGGCTCTCCATTGATCGTGAAGCTAAGTTGGATGTCAATTTGTTGAGTCACAGGCGCTTTTTGCGGCTAAAAATACATACCCACGGGCCATGAGATTAGTGTTCAACTTAGCGGCAATTTAGTTAGCAAAATGACAATTTGATTAAATTTAATTTGAGCGACGGCTCTTGGCTAGGATAATGGCGAATCTTGGTTAACTGCCCCAGCACGGTTAGGCAAACGCCGTTTGCCACCAGCAAAAGAACGCTAGGTTATGACTCCCCTTTTCAAAAAGCTGGGTTTGCATAGGCCAGCCCAGTTCTAATTATCATCCCAGCCATCCCCAAAATAGATGCAGGCGTTTGGGGCGATCGGTCATGCTAGAGAAAAGCGCTTTTTCTATATCACCATGACTCACTCTCCCTCGGCTGCCCCTAGCCCCGCCGTCGCCCTGCTAGAGGCCCTGCACTTTGCGGCGACCAAGCACAGCGACCAGCGCCGCAAAGATAAAGAGGCCTCGCCCTACATTAACCACCCCATTCGGGTGGCGCAGCTCCTGGCCACCGAGGGCGGCGTGAGCGACCTTATTCTCCTACAGGCCGCCATTCTCCACGACACGGTAGAAGATACCGACACCACCCCAGAGGAAATCGAGCGTCGCTTTGGCCCAGAGGTGCGGCGCGTGGTGGCAGAAGTCACCGACGACAAAAGCCTGCCCAAGGCCGAGCGCAAACAACTTCAGGTCGAGCACGCCCCCCATCTGTCGCCCCAGGCCAAGCAGCTGAAAATTGCCGACAAAACCGCCAACGTGCAAAACCTCACCACCTCGCCCCCCGACGGCTGGTCGCTAGAGCGCAAGCAAGAGTACTTAGACTGGGCCGATCGGGTGGTGGCCGGGTGCCGGGGCTGCAACCCAGCCCTAGAAGCCGTTTACGACGAGGTCATAGCCCAGGGACGCCAGGCGCTGGCAGCGGTGGCTGTTTAGATTAGGCCGAGGGAGCGCTAGTTGTCTAGATGCTGGAACAACACCTGGGCCGCCGCCTCTAGGGTGGGGCCAAACACCAGCACCCCCTCCTCGTGCCCCGCCATGATCAAAATGCGGGTTTGCATCAGGTCTGAACCATCCAGCAGCCGCTTCATTTCGTAGGCCATGGCCGGGGTGCCGTAGGGAACGCTGGCGGCGGTAGTGGGCAACACCCCCTGGCCCCGCTGCCACAGCGGGCGGTTGTGAATGTGAATAACTGCCTGGATGGCGTCGCTGTAGTCGTAGAGAGCGGCGTGGGTAAGCGATTCTGAGGAGGCTTGGATCGGGCCGGTGCAGTGCAGGGTGTTGCGATCGATATCCCAGGTGTCGACCAGGGTGTAGTGGTGGGGCGTGGTCTGGGCCAGGTGCCCGGTTTGGGTGCCCGATACGACAAAGCTGTGGACCGATCGCCTGAGGCTGATGTTGCCGTAGCCGATGCCGTTGGGGTAGAGGCCGATTAGCTGAGCCTGATGCAGGCGATCGCGCCACGCGATCAATTCTGTCAGTTCATCCTGCTCCAGCGGCGCACCGGGAGTCCAATCGCTGACGTACTTGATTACCCCTTCGTCAAGAGTCATGACTATCGCCGTTAGGCCATCTCTGGGAACAGGCCGAGCAACCCGTCCTCAGAAGCAGAGCAAATGCCCCGTTCGGTAATCAAGCCCGTCACCAGGCGGGCGGGGGTGACATCAAAACCATAGTTGGCGGCAGGGGAAGATTCGGGGCAGATCAGCACCGAGGTCATGCCGTGGGGAGACAGCCCGTCGATATACTTCACTTCATCCTGGCTGCGCTGCTCAATGGGAATCTCCTTCACTCCGTCGCGCAGAGTCCAGTCGAGGGTGGAAGAGGGCAGAGCCACATAAAAGGGCACGCCGTTGTCGTGGGCGGCCAGCGCCTTGAGGTAGGTGCCAATTTTGTTGGCCACATCGCCCTGGCGGGTGGTGCGATCGGTGCCCACGATCGCCAGATCGACCATACCGTGCTGCATCAGGTGCCCCCCAGCATTGTCGGGAATGACGGTGTGCGGCACCCCGTGCTGGCCCAGTTCCCAGGCGGTGAGCTTGGCCCCCTGGTTGCGGGGGCGGGTTTCATCGACCCAGACATGGACCGGAATGCCGCGATCGTGGGCGTGGTAGATGGGCGAAGTGGCAGTGCCCCAGTCAACACAGGCCAGCCAGCCCGCGTTGCAGTGGGTCAAAATGTTGACGGTCTGCCCGGTGCGGGCGTGGATGTCTTCAATCAGCTTGACGCCGTGGAGGCCGATCTGGCGGCACTGCTCTTCGTCGGCAGCGAGGATGGCCTCGGCGTTTTGGCGCAGGCGATCGACGGCTTCTGCGGCGGTAGCCACCTCACGCAGGGCGTGGAGCTGAGATGTCAGCGCCCAGTGCAGGTTGACCGCCGTGGGGCGAGTTTGGCCCAGGGTTTGAGCGGCCTGGTGCAAAACGTCGCGAAAGTCTTCCGCCTCAGTGGCGTCTAGCGCCGCTAGATACATGCCCAGAGCGGCGGTAGCCCCAATCAGCGGGGCACCGCGCACTACCATATCTTTGATAGCGTAGGCGGCCTCATCCACCGAGGTCAGGTCCATCCAGGTGAGCTGGTGGGGCAGCTGGCGCTGGTCGATCACCTGCACCACGGAAGGGTTGTCTGGGTGCAAACGAATGCTTCTGGTTGGCTCGCCGTTGATTCTCATAGCCCCGCTCCAGCCCAAAAATGCCACTGTTCATTATGACAGACCCCAGCGGCGGGTATGGCGGCGTTGGCCTCATTCTTCCACCGCGCCCAGGCTTTTGAGAATGCCGATTTCGCTGGGCGAGAGGCCGGTGAGGTCGGTGATATTCATCGCTTCGTAGAGGCGATCGGGGCGCAGCACGGCAAGGCAGGCCCCAGTCTCTACATTCCACAGGCGAATGGTTTCGTCGAGGCTGCTGCTGGCCAGCATGGGGTAGCGGCTGCCGGGGGCCAGGGTGGGCAAAAAGAGTACGGCGGTGACGACAGAGGTATGGCCCTCGATCGCCCGCAGGCAATCCCAGGTGGCGACATCCCAGATGCGAAGGGTGCGATCGCTGCGACCGCTGACCAGCAGCGACCCGTCGGGGCTAAACACTAGCCCGCCGTGAATGCCGGTGTGCCCCTCCAGCTGGCGGAGAAATTCCCCTGTCTCCACATTCCAAAGCTTGATGTCGGATAGGTTGCCCACAGTGGCCATCAGCGGCTCGTGGGGATGAATGGCAACCCCCCAGGTGTGGCCCTCTTTGCCGCCGCCCACCCGCAGACTGGCGCCAGTTTCTACATCCCACCAGCGCAGGGCACCGTCGTTGCCAACGGTGACAAAGTACTGCCCCTGCGGCTCTACAGCCAGGCCCAGCAGATAGGCATCCGGGTCGAGCACGATGCTGCGCAGGCAATCGCCCGTGTCGCTATCCCAGTAGCGAATGGTGGCGTCGGAGCTGGTAGCGCTGAGCAGATAGCCCTGGGGCGTGTAGCCAAAGGCCTGAATCCACGAGTTGTTTTCGCGGCGCAGCCGGTGGCGGCAGCGGCCCGTAGCCAGCTCCCAAATGCGCACCTCGCCGCTGAGGCTGGCGCTGGCCAGCAGGTCGCCCCGGGGGTGAAAGGAGACCTTCCAAATGCTGCCTTCGTAGTCGGTCAGGGTTTGCACGCATTCACCGACCTCGTTCCACAGGCGAATGGTGCCGCCCAGGCCGCCGCTGGCGATCAGGTATTGGTGAGGGTGACAGGCGATGGAGCGCAGACCGGCGCTGCCGCCCTGGATGGTTTTGAGGCAGTGGCCGGAG
>NZ_JBNXVS010000050.1:0-36347 GCF_050565655.1 Nodosilinea sp. AN01ver1
CCCTCACCTTCCCCGCAACTCGCAGCCTCCTCCTCCTCCGCCCCGACAACATTGGCGACGTGCTGATGACCGCCCCCGCCCTGCGAGCGATCAAAGAAACGTCGCCCGAGACTCGCCTCACGCTGCTGGCCAGCCCGGCGGGGTCGCTGGCGGCGGCGGTGCTGCCCTGGGTGGATGAGGTGATCACCCACCGCACTCTCTGGCAGGCGCTAGATCGGCCCCCCGGCGGCCTAGAGCAGGAGTGGCAGCTAATCGAAACCCTCAAAGCCCGCCAGTTTGACGGGGCGATCGCGCTCACCAGCTTCAAGCAAAGCCCGCACCCCGCCGCCTTGATCTGCCAGATGGCGGGCATTCCGCTGCGGCTGGGAGCCTCCAAAGAAACCGGGGAATGCCTCACCCACCGCGTGGCTGATCTACCCGACGACCTGCATCAGGTCGATCGCAACCTGCGTCTGGTGGAAGCAGCAGGATTCACGGTGCAAAATCGCCACCTCACCCTCGCCATTCCCTCATCCCCTCACATCCCCGCCCAGCCCTACCTGCTGCTCAACCCCTGGACTAGCTGCCCCTCGCGCATGTACGACCTGGAGCGGTTTGCGATCGCCGCCCGCACCCTGGCCGAAACCACCAACTGGCCCGTCGTCGTCACCGGCACCGACAAAAACCGCGTCGCCGCCGCGCCCCTGCTCGCCACCCTCGGCCTCCACGCCATTGATTTAATCGGCAAAACCACCCTCTCCGACCTCGTCGCCCTGGTCGCCAAGGCCCGGCTTATGCTCTCCAACAACACCTCGACCCTGCACATCGCCGACGCCACCCAAACCCCCAGCGTCATTCTCTTTGCCGGTACCGAGCTAGAGCGCCAGTGGCAGCCCCGCCAAACCCGTGCCCACCTGCTGCGCCGCCCCACCCCGTGCAGCCCCTGCTACGCCTTCACCTGCCCCTACCACATGGAATGCCTCGATATTCCCCCCACCGAAGTCGTCACCGCCGCCCTCTCTTTACTCGAACTTCCTGACCGTCCCATCTCCCCCTCCGTGGGTTACGGCGGCACTTGAGGGACTTGCCACAGCTCTAACCCCGACCGCCTAACCCACGCTACAACTCATCTTGATTTTAGATTTTGGAGTTGCCCCCGCCTCATCCCCCCATCCCCTTATCCCCTCATCACCCGCCTACCCATCCACCCATCCACCCTCCCACCCATGCACATCACCTACCTCACCGGCAGCTACCGCCCCGACCAGGACGGCGTCGCCGACTACCTGGCCAACCTGCGATCGCGCCTGCACCAGCGCCAGATCACCTCCACAGTGCTCACCACCCACGACTCGGCCCGCGCCATGGCTGACCCCACCGTGCAGGGGGCCATTTCTCAGTGGCAGGTGCCGCAGCTGGTGCCGCTGGTGCAGCGCATTCTGGCTACCCCTACCGATATCCTGCACATTCAGCACGCGGCGGGCAGCTACCGCTTTGAGCGATCGGTGTTCTTGCTGCCGCTGCTGCTAAAGCTGGCGGGCTACCGGCGGCCCATTGTCACTACCGCCCATGAGTACGGCTGGTGGGACTGGCAGCCGAAGTGGTTTCCGGCCCCCTGGCTGGAAGGGCTGAAGGAATGGGGCCAGGCCCGCACCTGGTGGGACCGCGAAGACGGTTTTTTGCTCACCGGCAGCGACGCCATCTTCACCACCAACGAGAACATCACGCGAATTATGAAAGAGCGGCTGCCGGAGCGGCGCGATCGCATTACCACCGTTCCCATTGCTGCCAACCTGGCTGTCGCCCCCATCGATCGCGCCACCGCCCGCCAGCAGCTGCGCCACGACTGCGGCTGGCCCGCGCAGGCCCAGGTTGTCACCTTCTTTGGCTTCTTGCACCCGGTTAAGGGCATTGAGCCGCTGGTGCAGGGCTTTCGGCAGGTGGTTGACGCTCAGCCCCAGGCCCGCCTGCTGCTGATGGGCGGCGTCGAAACCCTGGCCCTGCGCGGCCAGGATGCCGAGCAGTACTGGCAAAAGATCCAGGCCCAAATCCGCGATCTAGACCTCAGCGACTACGTTCACTGCACCGGCTATATTGACGCCGATCAGGCCTCGCGCTACCTCTCCGGCTCCGACCTGGGCGTGCTGCCCTTTAACCCCGGCATTTCGCTTAAGAGCGGCTCGCTGCTGGCCTTGCTGGCCCACCGCCTGCCCACGATCGCCACCCACACCGCCGAAACCGACGCCATTCTGGTCGAAAAACAGGTGATCGCTCCGGTGCCCGCGCGCGATGGGGCTGCCCTGGGAGCGGCGATCGCCTCCCTGCTGCAAAATTCGACCGAACAGCAGCGGTTGGCCACGGCAGGGCACGGCTTTGTGCAGGCCTTTACCTGGGATGCCATTTGCGATCGCCACCGGTCGGTTTATCAGCAGCTGCTCGCCCCCGACTCCGTAGGGGCCGCCCATCCGGCTTGATCAACCGATACCGATTCCCTATGCCGCTCGCACGGCACCCCCAAACATAAAACAGCCATAGCCGCTCCCTGAGCGAAGTCGTTGGTGTTCGCGAAGCGAGTGCTGGGCACTCAGCCGCCCCAAAGGGGCTAGGGAACGGCTATATATTGAGCAAGTTCAAATTCAAGCACTCCGATTCCCAAAAGGCAGAACCGGGGGATCAACCAACTAGAGTTTGTTACAAGGCTTGCATCTATCAACATAGCCACGGCACTAGCGAAAAAAGTGCGTCACCCGATCGATGACGCACCTGTAAAGTTGGCTTTGAAGGGAGCTGACTTAACTAGCTACACTGGTCGCTGGCAGGCTAGCGGCGGTTTCAAACGGCTTTAGCACCACCTTGATGCAGTCTTCTTCCTTGTCGCGAAAGATTTTGTAGGCGCGGGGAGCGTCTTCTAGCGGCAGCCGGTGGGTAATTAAGAACGAGGGGTCGATATCGCCCTGCTGAATGCGCTCCATCAGGGGTCGCAGGTACTTGTGGACGTGGGTTTGACCCGATCGCATTGTCAGCCCCTTGTTCACAAACGCCCCCATCGGCATTTTGTCGATAAAGCCGCCGTAGACGCCGGGCACCGACACCTTGCCCCCCTTGCGACAGGCCACGATCGCCTGGCGCAGCACCATCGCTCGCCCTGTTTCCATGCGCACGGCCTGCTTGACCGTATCGTAGAGGGCCATTACGCCTGTACCGTGAGCCTCCATGCCGACCGCATCAATGCAGCAGTCGGGGCCTAACCCGCCGGTCATTTCCTTCAGGGCAACGCCAGCGTCCATCTCCTCATAGTTGAGGGTTTCGGCTCCGGCGGCGGCGGCGAGGGCCAGTCGCTCAGGGATGCGATCGATCGCGATCACCCGTTCGGCCCCCAGCATCATGGCGCTGCGAATGGCAAACTGGCCAACGGGGCCACAGCCCCACACCGCCACCACCTCACCAGGCTGAATGTCGCAGTTTTCGGCGGCCATATAGCCGGTGGGGAAAATGTCGGTGAGAAACAGCACCTGCTCATCGGTGAGGCCATCGGGCACCTTGAGCGGACCTACATTGGCAAAGGGCACCCGCACGTATTCGGCCTGCCCGCCCGCGTAGCCGCCCATCAGGTGAGAGTAGCCAAACAGCCCTGAGGGCGAATGGCCGTAGAACTTCTCAGCCATCCAGGCGTTGGGGTTAGTGTTGTCGCACAGCGACCACAGATCGCGGTTGCAGAAGAAGCAGTTACCGCAGGAGATCGTAAACGGCACCACGACGCGATCGCCCTTCTTCAGGTTGGTCACTTCAGGGCCAGTTTCGACCACTTCTCCCATAAACTCGTGCCCCAAAATATCCCCCGACTGCATGGTGGGAATGTAGCCATCGTAGAGGTGCAGGTCAGACCCGCAGATGGCGGTCGAGGTCACCTTGAGAATGGCGTCGTGGGGGTTGAGAATCTTGGGATCGGGTACGGTGTCAACCCGTACGTCTTGGGAACCGTGCCAGCATACAGCTTTCATCAATTACTCCTGGATGGGTGGCCAAACGGCCAGGACAAGGGGCTAGAGTCGCGATGGTAGGGAAGAGCGGGCGAGTTATAGCCGTCGCCACAACGGTTAGGACGTTTTCGTACATAGCCTATGGGCGATGGCTATACGCCAGTTCACTATCCCAGGCTTGGCTACAGGCGGTCAGCATTGTCCTAAGCGAACTGGCCAGCGCTATATAAACTATCGCGCCGAGTCGTAGCGCTTCAGGGTCGGGTTGGCGGTGGGGGTAGGCTGGGTTTGGGGGTTAGTGTTGGGGTTATAGGCGTTTTGGCCAACACCTGCACTTCCACCGCTGCCGGGCAGAATATCCTGCACCGCGTCCTTGACGCTTTCCAGAATTCCATTGGCCTTGTCTTCGGGGGCCTGCATGCGGTCTGCGGCCACCGCCGGGTCAACGCCGCCGCTGTAGTTTTCGTTGCTCAGCGGGTTGCGCGACTGGCGAACGGCCTCGGCTTCGTAGCGTCTGCCATCGAGGTTGTCGTCGGCCTGGGCGGGCTGAGCGTGAATACCGGCGGTACCCAGCCAGAGCACCATAGCCAGCATAGTTACAGCCACGGTTTGGGTGGCCATACGGGCCAGGGGGCGTACCCCAACAGCGCTAAGCCGCTGCCAGAGGGCCGCAAACTGGCTGCGAAATGAAACGGAAAAAAAGCGAAAACGAGACAGTGTAAACATGGTTCTACTCAGAAACGTCAAAAGTTGAATAGTGGGCTACCGGCGGCGACGGTGACCCTGGGCGTTTAGCTTCCCTTGGGCTGGCCTTCGATGGTGGCAATTTCGCCAGCCTCCATCAGCTGCTTAAATCGATTTAGCTCGTCGCCGATCTGCTGCTCGGGTTCTTCGCCAAAAAGTTTGGCCATCATAGTGCCCAACATGCCGCCCGGCGGCTGATATTCCATGACCACCTTGACCTCGGTGCCGCGATCGCCAGCGCTGGGCTGAAATCGCACAAACCCAGAATTTTCGACCGGGGCATCGTCAGTAGAGGTCCAGGCGATCAGGTGGTTGGGCTCGTCGTTGACAATCACGGCATCCCACTCGATGTCCTGACCCAGGGGCGCATTGGCCACCCAGTGAGAGCGGCGATCGTCCATCACCTGCACCGATTTCAGGTGGCGCATGAAGGTGGGTAGCTGGCTGAGGTTGCGCCAAAAGCCGTAGAGGTCGGTAGCCGAACGGTTAATGGTGACGGTCTTCTCAACTCGAATAGCGTGATCCAAACCCACAGCATCTCCTACTTGTTTGACCGTGCTTTTGCCCTGGGTGCCCTGATACACCAGCCCCCCGCCAGCAATGGCGGTGAGAATGCCCTTCAGCGATCGCTGCTGCAAACCCGTTAGCACCATTGCGCCGCCGCCAATAATCGAAGCCCAGCGTTCCAGATCACCCGCCTGTTTATCGGCAGAGGTTTGGGTACTCATAGCGTTTTCCATATCAGTGCCTCCTAACAGCAGGGCTGCGATACATCAGTCAAGTCAACCTGTCGGCTAGGGCAAGCCTTTTGTCGTCAGTACTGGCCCGACCAGCGGCCAGTCGCAGTTAGAACTCACCCGTTAAACATGGCTTCAGCCTAGGAGGCAAAACAGCAATCTCCTTCGGTCTTAAGGCAGAAACAAACCAAAAAACGGCCCTCCATCAGGGATAGGTAACTTCGCTTAGAGCCGTTCGGCCATAATCAAAAGAATTCAGCAGAGAAAGGCTTCGCCTGGCAACGGCTGCAGCCTTCCATGAGCGCTTCCTTGGCGCTCTAGCCATCCCTAACCCATCGGCTCGCTAAAATTGTCGACCCCAACCCACAATTGCTCTCAAAGTCGATGAGAAAACCGGATCACTTTGGGGCATGATTAAGTGACATCTGCCGAAGGAAGTAGACCAATCTACACCTTTTGACGGATGCGAAGTTGCCTAGAAGAGTTGCGCTATGAATGAAAGCTGGCTTTCAGATTACGTTATTTACTCTGAGCGGGAAGGCCAGGGCTATGCACGACGAGCCTGCCGCCCCTTAGAGTCACACATCAAAAAACTGCTGGGGCTGCCGGTCAGCGAACTCTCCATTCAGGCAGAAATCAAATATCTCAGCCTGGTAGCCGGAGGCGCAACCTGCGAATGCCCGGCCTGTAAGCTGAGAGCCCCCGGCAATGCGGGTATTTTCTGGGCCGTGTCCCGCAAGAGCGTCGCCTAAAGAAAATCGTCAGAACATTTTATACCGTACGGTTGACAGAACTGTACGGTATTTTAGTCATTGCAAACTTAGCCATGCGTAAATAGTCCTGCCCCCCACCAAGGGCGACTGCTGTTGGGTTTCACTGCGTTTCACCTAACCTACGCCTGATGTTTGTCAGTCAGCCAGGAATATGTCTGTCGCTTCGTTAAAGATGGCAGCAAAAAGTGACGGTCAAATCGTTGCCCAGGGTGTTGAAATTGCTGAATACAGCCCAGGCAAGTCGTTCGCGCTACTATAACCCTCGCTGCCAAGGTTTAGCGTTCTCGTCGGCAACCCGCAGGTGGTGACCGTACAACCATTTATGGCTCCAGCGCAGGCTGCGCTGGAGCCGCACTATAATTCAGTGACACCAGGGCTCTTTAATCGGGTTTGCGTCTTACGGTAGAGACTTTTTTTCAGGCTAAAGTTATATGCTAAGTCCAATCTAAGTCTGGCCTTGAGCGTTCCTAAGCAAATGGTGAGAACTTGTAGAAACAGGTTTCTTGCCTGTGCTCAGCTGTGTGACGCTGACGCATTTATGGGGCGATCGCAGCCGCTTTGAGACTGCCTTAAATCCAGAGCTTTTGTTGTCTCATAAAAAGCTCTTTTGCATTGCCGAAGCGGCGAGACTTGCATATTCAAAGTCGGGCTTGATTGACTTTAAATACAACCCCTGAAGTCGCTTTCAGGTTTATTTAGAGCAGAGCCAACCGTAATCAATACATCGACAAGAGTTTTACAATGAGCCCGAAACAAGTTTTGCGACTGCTCAAGCAAGCCTTCCAGGAATGGAATAAGGACAAAGCATCGCAACTGGCCGCAGCACTGGCCTACTACACGCTTTTTTCGCTGGCTCCGCTGCTAATTTTGGCGATCGCGATCGCGGGCTTATTTTTTGACAGTGTGGCCGTCCGCGACCAGCTCATGAGTCAGGTCGAATCGCTGGTGGGCGGCAGCGGTGCCGAATTTGTTCGCACCGTGCTCGACAACGCCAATCGCCCTGGTCAAAGTTCTGGTGTGGTTGCTTCGATCATTAGCATTGTGCTGCTGCTGGTGGGTGCTACCGGAGTGCTGACCCAGCTACAGCTAGCGCTCAACACCATTTGGAACCTCGAAGCCCGCTCTGACATCGGCCTGATGAATATGGTGCGCAAGCGGGTCTTGTCTCTGGGCATGGTCATGGTGATCGGGTTTTTGCTGCTGGTATCGCTGGTTGTCAGCTCCGTTATCTCCGGGTTTTCGGCCTATCTCCAGTCTCTTGCACCAGGCCTGGATGCGGTGGTGCAGCTGATTAACTTTGTGGTGGCCTTTGGCATTACTACCCTACTGTTTGCCGCTCTGTTTAAGTATTTGCCCGATGCCGTTATCTCCTGGCGCGATGTTTGGTTTGGCGCGATCGCGACCGCCATTCTATTTTCTATCGGCAAATATCTAATCGGCCTTTACCTGGGCAACAGCGGTTTTGGTTCATCCTATGGAGCGGCAGGGTCAGTTATTATTCTGCTCATTTGGGTGTTTTACTCAGCCCAGATTATGTTTTACGGTGCCGAACTCACGCAGGTCTATAGCCGCCGCTTTGGCTCCCCCATTCAGCCCAACAAATATGCCGTTTTGAGCGAGCCCTCTGCCCAAGAGCGATCTAATTCAGTTTAAATCGGCAGAAAGATATCAGCGGCACCGATTTTCTCCACAGTGGTAGTAGCCCAATTTTTTTCATCGCTGGCGCGAATGGGATCCTCTTGGCCGGTTAGCGGCGCTTTAGCGATCGCATGCTCAGCCGAAATTAGAGCAATGGATGAACTGTGGATGACTGGAGGAAAGCTGTGTATAGGGTAAGCACGGGATGGAAATGGCTCTGTTATGGAGCAGTGGGTTTTCTGCTGGCAATGCTGCTGACGGTTGCTGCCCTGGCAAAGCCAGCAGGCGTAGTGCCCCCATCCATAGAAGCAGAACCGGCGCTCGACTTAGGAGGGGCCTCTGCTCCGGCATCGCCGACGGCACCTGGATTGGGCGATCGCCGCGAATTGTCTGACTTTATCGACGGTCTTTTTGACCAGGAGCTGGCCACCCAAACCGCCCCTGGCGCGGCTGTTGCCGTCGTTAAAGACGGGGAACTGTTTTTTGCCAAAGGCTATGGCTACGCCGATCTAGAGCGGCAAATTCCTGTAGATGCCGATAAAACGCTGTTTAGAGTGGCCTCAATCTCAAAGCTCTTTACGGCAACGGCTACCATGCAGCTACAGGAGCAAAAACTCCTCGACCTTGACGATACTGTCAACCGCTACCTCGGCGACCAGGTGCAGCTAGAAAACCCCTTCGATGAACCCGTTACCTTTGCCCAACTCCTGACCCACACCGACGGTTCTACCAAGCGTCGAATTGGCCTGGCCGCTCGTACCGAGGCGGAGCTACAGCCCCTGCAAACTTACCTCAGCAACCATCTGCCCCCGATTGTCTATCCCCCAGGGGAACTGTTCAGCTACTCCAGCCACTCGATCGCGCTGCTGGGCTATCTAGTCGAGCGCATTGCTGGGCAACCCTTTGTCGACTACGTCAACGAACACATTCTACAGCCGTTGGCTATGAACCGCAGCAGCTTTGCCCAGCCGCCGCCGCACGTAGACGACCTGGCTACGGGCTACCAAAAGCAGGGCGGTCAGTTTAAGCCCGTCCCCTACCTCTACCTCAACATTGGGCCAGCCGCCGCCCTAAGCGCCACCGCCACCGATATGGCGCATTTCATGATTGCCCAGCTGCAGGGAGGCCAGTATCAAAACAACCGCATTCTACAGCCCGAATCGGTGGCCGCTATGCAGCGCATTCACTTTCGATCGCACCCTCAGCTACCGGGCACGGGCTACGGCTTTCGTGAGCGACGCGTCAATGGTCTGAGCACCGTTGGCCACCTGGGCAGCCTGCGCGGCTATTCCAGCTCGCTCACGCTAATGCCTGACCAAAACATCGGCATTTTCATTGTTTCCAACAGCTTCAGCGGCGTTCATAGCCGGGTTTTAAAGCAGTTTTTCGATCGCTATTTTCCGCCCCCGGTCGATGGCACAGCCGCCGATTTACCGGCTGTTGACCCAGCTGAGGTCGATCTCAGTCGGTTTGTTGGCACCTACCGCGATTTGGAATATCCGCGTCACACGCTTGTGAAGCTGTCGGCTCCTTTGTCGCACATCGTCATTCGACAGAGCCAGAGCGGGCTGAATATTCAAACGCCATCGCTCTTTTTTCGCTATCCGATGCCCAATAGTCAGCTGGAGCCGGTGGGTCCCTTGCTCTTTCGCCATCGTGACGACGGTACCCTAACGGCTTTTGAGGCCGACGATGAAGGGCACATCGTGTACGCCTACAACCCGATCTTCGCCAAAATGGCGACCTTTAGCAAAATTGCCTGGTACGAAAATCTTTGGCTACATGCGGCAGTTGTAGTTGCCGCTGCGTTCTTATTTTTGTCGGGTCTGTGGGTTTGGCCCCTACGGCCACTCTGGCGTCGTCTGCGAAACAGGGCGGGGCACACAGGGCCTCCCACGCCTTTGGTTTGGCGAATGGCGGGCGGGGTTAGCATGCTGAATCTGATTTTTGTAATCGGGTTTCCCCTGTCGCTGTGGCTGTATGGAGGGTGGAAGCTAGCCTATGGCATGCCCTGGTTTGGGTTCGCGCTGCTAACGCTGCCCATTGTTGCGACTGTTTTAACGGTGGCCATGGTAGCGATCGCGATCTGGGTCTACGGTCAAAAGGAATGGTCTTGGGCCAGGCGCGCCCACTACAGTCTGCTGACCCTAGCCGCCGTAGGGTTTGCGGTGCTGATGGGATACTGGAACATCTTGGGGTATCAAGTTTGACCCCGCCGGTCGGCAGGAACGATCGCTCGTGTGGACAGGCGGGGCCAATAGTTGGCTTGGGAAAGCCGATTTGACGGCGCAGTTTGCTCGTTGGTTAGGCCTCATCCATCTAAGTGAGCAGCCTGAGAGCAAACCATTCGCCAGCTAGAGGCTGGCTCTAGTAGATGCTGTCTACGCCCAGGCGCGAGGCCAGCTGCTGCTGCAGAGTTTCGGGCAGTAGCACCCGGTTAACGGCGTGAATAACGCCGTTGCTGGCCTGAATGTCGGGGGTGACAACGCTGGCGTTGTTGACAACAATGCCCGTATCTCGAACGGCAACCGCAACCCCACCGCCCAGGGTGCTGACGCCGCCAGTGCTGAGCTGATCAGAGGTCACAGAGCCTTCTACTACGTGGTAAGACAGCACCTGAGCCAGCAGATCCTGGTTTTCGGGCTGAAGCAGGTACTCTAGGGCACCGTCGGGCAGTTGAGCAAAGGCTTCATCGGTGGGGGCAAACACCGTGTAGGGGCCTTCGCCAGTCAGGGTGTCGCCCAGCCCTGCCGCCTGGACGGCCTGTACCAGAGTGTTAAAAGAATCGTTGCCGCTGGCTACATCCACAATCGACATGCTCGACGTGTCGGTCATGGTGCCTGCTTCGTTCATAGTGCCGGCCTCGTTCATGGTGTCACCCATGGGGTCGGTCTGCTGCTGGGTCGTCGGCTCCATCATGCCGCCAGTGGTGTGGTTGTCGGCCTGGGCGCTACCGCCTAGCAGCAGGCCAAAGCTAGTTACCGCAGCGGCGATCGCTGTATTGCGACGGGTGGTTGAAAAACGCATAGGTCATGTCCTCGGTTTAATTTTCATCGCTCTATATGTGAAGTTTAGTAAAGCTGCCTGGGTCTTCTCATCCATCGATAGGTATGCATAATCGCAGGTGCTCTCAAAAGCGTCGGCTTTACCAGTTGCGCCAGCGTCCTGATAAAGCCGAGGTGTTGTGATGCTTAGCGATCGGCCTAGGCCTGTAGCGGCCAGGCCCATGCCGTAGGGGTCAGGCTTCTCTTGCCGTCGCTGCGCCATCGTAGTCATCGGGCGCGTTGGGGGGTTGGGCATCGGTTCTGGCCTGGGCCTGCCGTCCGTTGCCGTTTTGGCCAGCCTGGTTTGGGGAGTGCCCATCGTTGAGAGCCCCCTGCAGGGTGAGCCGAAATTCGTCAGAGGGATGCAGCCACACGTCGCGCTGGGGAAAGGGAATGTCTGTACCCGCTTCCTGCACGGCCAGCTTAAAGCGACGGCGGTATTCTCGTGAGACATCCCACTGCTTCATCGGCTGAGTCTTAATCCACACCCGAATGATCAGCGAGCTATCGCCAAAGTCGTCAACGCCCAAAATTTGCGGATCATCCAGAATCAGCGGGCTCCAGTCGGGGTCGTGCTGGAGGTCGCCGCCCACCTGGCGAGTGACCTCCAGCATGTGGTTAATGTCGGCGTTGTAGTGAACCGGAATTTTGAGATCGGCCTGAGACCAGTGCAGCGAATAGTTGGCGACGCGGTTGATGTCGCTGGTGGGAATGGTAATCAGCCGTCCGGCGGTGTCGCGCAGCTGGGTAATGCGCAGATTGAGCTTTTCGACTACGCCTGAGTCGTCACCGATTTTGACCACATCTCCGATCGCAAACTGGTCTTCTAGCACAATAAAAAAGCCCTGAATCGCGCCTTTGACCAGGTTTTGAGCCGCGAGCGACAGCGCTAAGCCGATCAGGCCAACGCTAGCCAGCAGCAGCCCAATATCCACTCCGGTGATCGAAAGCGCCACCAAAAACCCGATCGCAATCCAGACAAAGTTGGTGATGTTTTTAATCACGCTGGAGAGAGTCGAGATGCGCAGTCGGGCGCGGCGCGAGTAGTGGCTGCTAAACCCGGCTTCGTCGGTGAGGCCCAGGGCGAGGCGATCGACCACGGTGTAGGTAAGGCGAATGCCGACGTAGGCCACCACCACGACAATGCCGATAATGATGGGCACCTTGAGGGTTGAGAGCAGCTCTTGCTGAATCACCCGCAGTTCGGGAAACGGCCCCATGGCCCACAGCAGGGTGCTGGCCAGCACCAGACCCTGCACCAGCGGCAGCAGGCGATCGCGCAGGTCGTGCACCTGGTGGCGCTGATTGTCGGTCGTATTGGCCTGGTTTAGGGATGGGCCTAAACGACGAATGGTTGAGCGCACCAATCGTTCGGAGGCGTACTGAAGCACAACCATCCCGCCGACAGCCAGCGCCAGCGCTACACCGATCTGAACGAACTGCTGGCGGCGGTACTCGGGCTGTCGCTGCCGGTAAGCCCGCTCCAGGGTTTCTGGAATCACATCTTTTAGGTGCTCAACCAGGCCCTCGGTGGTCATGCCCTGCAAATTGGTATCCTCTGAGGTGATCGTCATCAGGTACTGATCGTTGACGTAGACCTTCGTCTGCCCGTTCTCGGTTTGGCTGGTGGTAACGTTGGCGACAGGGTCTTCCAGCGCCAAATAGTCGTCGCGAATCTCCTCCAGGTTTTGATGAATTTGCTGGCGGCGCTGCCCCAGGGCCGCACCGGGGGCCGAGATCTGAAAGGTGTCGTAACCATCGAGTTCGACCCAGCCCAGCGAATAGGCACTGCTGCCGCCGCCCGCCGCCGTCGGAAACTGGGCCAGGACCGCAGTAGCGCTACCCGGCAGAGCGCTGGAGAGAACTAAAAATAAGGTGCTGATAAACAGCAGCGATCGCCACCCCCAAGACAACATCCATTGCTGAATTCGGCACAGCCGAAGGGTTATTTGAGCGGGAAAAAATCTTCGCATAGGACAACTTCTGTTCCGTTTGTACCTACAAGCGGTCTGTAAAAGTCTGAGCAACAGACCCTAAAAAAATGAATTGGCAAAAAGCGCAGAAACATCAGGGGGGTAGGAATACCCACCCCGCAGAGTGTCGTACTGAGATTTGATCAGCATCTCTCCATAGAGAGAGCCCTGCACTAAAACAGGCTGTAGCAGGGTTTGGCTGCACAAATGCAGCTGTAAAATCTGCCGCTGGCAGGAAGACAGCACCCAGTCGGCGACGGAGGATGAGGGATGCGCGTTCAAAAAGGTACGCTTTACCCGCTCAATAATAGATAGATGCGATCGCCGTTTTACCCTGACCTCCGATGACTTTTCTTAACGACAACAAAGCTACGCTGCGGGTCATTTTGGCCGTCTGCATGGTAGTCGCTGGCGTGCTCCATTTTGTGGTGCCGCAGCCGTTTATTCGCATTGTGCCGGGGTTTTTGCCGGCCCCGGCGGCTTTGGTTTACATCAGCGGCGTCATTGAAATCTTGCTGGCCTTAGGGTTGCTGTTGCCATCAACGCGGCGGTTCTCGGCCTGGGGTTTGGTACTCCTATTTATCGCGGTGTATCCAGCCAACCTCAATATGGCGATTAACCACATTCAAATTTCTGGCATTCCAGATACCTGGTGGTTTCATGCTATTCGTCTGCCCTTTCAGTTTGTGCTAATTGCCTGGGCCTACTGGTATACCCGTCCTGAAACTCCTCAACTGACCTAGACTATGGACCCTCTATCCCCCATCTCCTGGCTAGATGTTGCCGGGCGTTTAGGTATCGCCATTTTGTTCGCGGCCATCATCGGCCTCGATCGCGAGTTCAGCAACAAAGCGGCTGGTCTTAGAACCAATATGCTGGTGTCGCTAGGGGCCGCCCTTTTCGTATTGGTCACGGTTCAAAGCGGGCTGGTTCAAGCTGACAGCAGCTCGATGGCGCGCACTTTGCAGGGCATTATTACCGGAGTTGGGTTCGTTGGGGCAGGCTCAATTCTGCGCGAAGATCGGGTGCGGGGGTTAACGTCAGCCACCGCCGTCTGGATTTCTGCTGGCGTTGGGGTCGCGGCTGGGCTAGGGCAGTGGCAGCTGGGCCTGTTGAGCACTATATTTGCCTTGGTTATTCTCCGCCTAATGAAATTTGCCGAGAAACGGATCTAAACCAAACTCAGGCATTGAGTTTTGAAGAAGTTTTTTGATCAGGAAAACGTCGAATTCTGAGCAGAACTCACCCTGGAAATAGCCGTTCCCTGAGCGGAGTCAAAGGGACGACTGGAGGTGTTTTTATCGCTTGGAGTGCTGTGCTATTGACATGCCCATTACCCCAGAAATAACCGTTCTCAGGGCACAGTCGGTGGGGATGGCTATGGTTGTTTTTATTGTTGAGGGGCGGCGCTAGCGACATAGACAACTAGCATGACTCAAAAAAATCTACCGGTGGGGTGACAGGTTCCATTGAAGCGACTGCTAAGGTAGCAGATAGGATTTGCGGCCCAAACTCTCATCTAATGTCGTCACAAGCGGTGGCCTTGAGTAAACAGCTAACTGCAACCGTTGACGGCTTAGTATTGCAGCAGCATCACTGACCTAATTCTGACGGTTTATGCTGTGAATACGCAGCGGTGATCGCACAGCGCGACCCTTCCCCACAAATATTCCAAAAAGACTCAATCAAGTAATTTTATGAACCCCAACCAGACGAGCCCGAAAAAAGCAGATTCCGCCCAGGTTTCTTCGCCCCAGGCCATCGATAAAACGCCTCCTGCCGCCGACGAACCTGTGACCGATCTGTCACCGGCCCAAGCGGCTGAAGAAGCGGCTCGCACCGGGCGAGAAGATAACAGCGCCATGATCGGAGCCGAAGTTCCCGATCACAACCAGATGGCATCGGGTAGCCCCGTCACCGCAGGCGACCCCGACGCTATGATTGAGCAAGCCAAGGTTGTAGGTGAAGAGGCCATTGGTGGCACGACTCCCACCCCCGATCAAAGCAATGTCGACGATATTGCGGCGGCTGTGGGCATCAATACTCAGGCCGAGCACCCTGTCGCGGTCAAACGCGAAATGGAGCGTCGCGACAACCATCGGTTTGAGCTTGATCCCGATTCTAAGGATCCTATGTCCTAGGCTCTATGGCTTATAAACTCTCTGCTGACAGCACCGTTGAAGACAACATTCGCCGCATTCTCAGTGAACAGCTGGAGAAGGCCGTTCAGCAGCTCAGCGAAGAGTTTCAGCAAACCCCAGGGGAGGCGGTTCACAACGCCCGCAAGCACTTAAAAAAGGTGCGATCGGTGCTGCGCCTGGTGCGAAAGTCGATCGATAAAGACACCTACAATCGAGAGAAAAACCGGCTGCGCGACCTGGGGCGATCGCTCTCACTGGCCCGTGACAGCGAAGTCTACCAGCAGACCCTGAACGGCCTGCTTGATGCCTACGGCCTTGACCTAGACACCGGGGAGTTCTCTAAGCTGCAAGCGAGCCTAGGCGACCTGCATCAGGTCAGACTTAAAGAACTCACCAACGGCGATACCCCCATTGCGGCCATTGTTTCAGACCTTAAAGACAGCCAGGGCCGTCTCAACCAGCTTTCCCTCCAAAAAACCGGCTGGAAAGCCCTTTCTGCCAACCTGAAGCAAATTTACAGCCAGGGACAAACGCGCTACCACATCGCCTACGCAGACGGCAGCGACGATGCTTTTCACGACTGGCGCAAGCGGGTCAAAGACCTGTGGCACATCACCGGTCTACTCAAGCCCCTGTGGCCCAGTGTAATGACTGCCTTTGAGTCAGAAATGGATCAGCTGGCCCAGGCCCTGGGCGATGGGCACGACGTTGCAGCCCTGCGATCGTTTTTGCTTGGCTCACCAACCGAAATCGCGATCGAAGCGGTTCACATGCAGGTGCTGCTGCCCCTGATGAAGCATCGCCAGCACAGACTGCACCAGCAGGCCAACGAACTCGGGCACAGGCTGTACTGCGAAGATCCCGCCGCCTTTACCCACCGCATAGCGTGCTACTGGCAGCCCTGGTTTGTAGCCGCAGCCGCTAGTCGAGCCGAGTCCTAGGTTCAAGACCCAGCTCCGCTCAGCCTTTTGGAGGCAGGCGAAAGATGTCGGCAAACACCGCTTTGGGGTCGGGGCGGCGGCTATCGTCGGGAGAGTCGTAGACTACCATGAGGCTATTGTCGTAGCCCATACAGGGCACCAGCACCAGCCCTTCGGCATGATCTGAGCCAATGGTAAAAGGCAGGTCAAACAGCACCTTGAGCTGACCAGAATCCTGACTCCACAGGGTGTCGTTGGTGTGCTCCAGCACGTCTTCAAGGCGGAACATTTGCATTGCGCCCTCTAGCTCCATGGTGGGGCCAGCCAGCACCAGCAGGTCGCCGTCGTGCAGGCACAGCTCGCGAATGCCCTGGCCGTTGAGGTCGAGGAAGTGCTTGCGGTAGAGGCAGCCGTTGCCCAAATCTTTGAGCACAAGCTCGCCGGGTTCGCCGTCCTCTACCTCAATCTCAAGAATAATGGCCCAGCCCCGCAGCACCGGACCGCGCAGCCCCAAAAAGATTTGGTTGCCGTTGACGGCTAGCCCCTCCACATCAAAACCGTTGTCTTTGGAGGGCAGCTGCATTTTTAGAAATAGCCCCAGATGCTCATCTTCAGCGAGAGCTTCAAGCAGCACATTATGGCCGTTGACCTGCTTGAGGCTAGCCGCCGTCAGAGTGCCATTTTCACCCTTAGAACGGGCATAGGTGGGCACAATTTCACCGCTGAGAACGGGCAGTCGAGCCAGCAGCGATCGATTTGGATCGCTTTCAATTTCAGTCAGGCGTTCGATATCTTTGTGCTGCTTTTTGCCCTTCGCCTGACTGCGTTTTAAGCTGTGAGAGCCCACTACCCAAAGATAGCCATTGCAGTAGTCAAGCCCTTCAATATCAATTTCAGATTCGTGATCAAAGAGCTTAATAAAGTCTTTAAGGTGAAATGTTTTGTGGTTGCCGTAGACTCCGTCTCCCATGGGCGACAGCCGCTCAATTGTAATAAATTCGTCGGAACCCAGCCAGAGATTGCCGTCGGGGGTACGCGTTACGGCAGATAGTTCGGCTAATAAATCTTCCGAATCGGTTTGAAAGTTGAGCAGGGCGCGGCTGAGCAAAAATCCGTTGGGCATGTCGGTTATTCAGTTATTGAGCTGCTGTAATGGCTAGAAATCCTTAATCACCAAAATTCTAACGTAGCGATCGCAGCAAAGACTAACATCGCTCAAAGGGAAGAAATCCAGTTGTTGCCGATTGATCTTCTATAGATCGGTAGAGGTTAATTCTGCTTAGCTTGCCTACCTTTAGTTCAGTATTAATCCTTAAAGGAAGTTTGCATGAATAGCCCCGTTTCGCCTGCTGAGGTGGTGCAATCCCAGCCGCAGAAGGTGCTTGAGGCCTTTGGCGTGGATGCCGCCCAGGGGCTGAACAGTCGGCAGGTCGATCGCCAGCGAGAGAAGTACGGCTGGAACCGACTCGAAGAGGCGAAACAGCGCGGGGCCGGGGCAATCTTTGTAGACCAGTTCAAGAGCCCCATTATTGGCCTGCTGGCGGTGGCGGCGGTGCTGGCCTTTGCCTTTCAGGAGTGGATTGAGGGCATTGCGGTGGTGATCGCGATCGCCCTCAACGCCCTGATTGGCTTCGTCACTGAGCTGCGGGCGGTGAAATCGATGGAGTCGCTGCAGCAGCTCAGCCAGACCCAGGCCAAGGTGCGCCGCGAGGGGCAGGTGCAGCAGGTGGGGGCTGACGCGCTGGTGCCTGGCGATATCGTAGTGCTGGAGGGGGGCGATATTGTACCCGCCGACCTGCGGTTGATTAGCGCTTCTAACCTGCAGGCCGATGAGTCGGCCCTGACCGGGGAGTCGCTGCCCGCCAGCAAAACCATCCAGCCGGTCGAGCCTGACCTGCCGCTGGCAGAGCAGACCAACCGGGTGTTTAAGGGCACGGCGATTCGGCTGGGGTCAGCCGAGGGCATTGTCACCGCCACCGGCATGGAGACCGAGCTGGGCCACATTTCGACCCTGGCGGCCCAGGCCGGGGGTGAGCAGACTCCCCTGGAGCAGCGGCTCGACCAGCTGGGGCGGCGGCTGATCTGGATCACGCTGGTGATTGCGGCGATCGTGGCGATCAGCGGCATTGTGCAGGGCAAAGACCTGATGCTGATGGTCGAGACGGCGATCGCCCTTTCCGTCGCCGCCGTGCCCGAGGGCCTGCCGATTGTCGCCACGGTGGCCCTGGCCCGAGGCATGTGGCGTATGGCCAAGCAAAACGCCCTGATCAACCGCCTCTCGGCGGTCGAAACCCTGGGCTCGACCAGCATTATCTGCACCGACAAAACCGGCACCCTGACCCAAAACCGCATGACCGCCAGCCAGGTCGTAGTAGAAACAGGCACCGTCCAGGTGGGCAGCAGTGGCGATACTCCTTTTAGCCTCGACAATCAACCTGTCGAGCCGCCGCAGCACGAGGCGCTAGCGCAGCTGCTGCGGGTGGCGGTGCTCTGCAACAACGCCGAGCCGCCCGATTCTGAGGCCCCCGATCGCACCATTGGCGACCCGATGGAGATTGCTCTGCTGAATCTGGGCCAGCAGGCCGATCTGCACCGCGACGACCTGCGATCGCAGTATCCTGAGGAGCGCGAGGTCGCCTTCGACCCCGACCTCAAGATGATGGCAACCATTCACAACGCCAGAGACCACAGCGCCAAAGGCGGCTACTGGGTAGCCGTCAAGGGGGCTCCCGAGGCGGTGCTGGAGTGCTGCACCCAGTACCATACCGGGCAGGGTGTGCAGCCGCTGGATCGGGAAAACCGCGATCGCTGGCAGCAGCGCATGCACGCCACCGCTGAGGCCGGACTGCGGGTGCTGGCCTTTGCCACCAAAACCACCGACACGGCCCAGGACGACCCCTACAGCGACCTGACCCTGCTGGGCGTGGTTGGGCTCGAAGATCCGCCGCGCCAGGGCGTCAAAGACTCGATTAAGGCCTGTCATCAGGCGGGCATTCGCGTGGTGATGGTGACGGGTGATCAGCAAATTACGGCCCGCAACATTGGTTTGGCTGTGGGGCTGGTGGGCAATCGCGAGGCCAAAGCGCTGCCCGGCAAGGCGCTCAAACCCCTCGACGACCTCACCGACCAGCACCGCCAGGAGCTGCAGCAGGTGTCGATTTTTGCCCGCGTCAGCCCCGAGCAAAAGCTCAACCTGATTGCGCTGCACCAGGCCGACGGGGCGATCGTGGCGATGACTGGCGACGGCGTCAACGACGCTCCGGCCCTGCAAAAGGCCGACATCGGCGTGGCGATGGGCCAGCGCGGTACCCAGGTCGCCCAGGAAGCCGCTGACATGGTGCTGCAGGATGACTCCTTTGCCAGCATTGTGGCGGCGGTGGCCCAGGGCCGGGCAATTTTCCGCAACATTCGCCAGTTCACCTTTTACCTGCTCTCGGGCAACACGGGGGAAATTATCGCCGTCGCCCTGGCCTCATTTGCCAATGCGCCGCTGCCCCTGCTGCCCCTGCAAATTCTCTATATCAACGCCGTCAATGACGTGTTTCCGGCCCTGGCCCTGGGCCTGGGCGAAGGCGACGACACCATGATGCAGCGACCGCCGCGCAAGGGCAGCGAGGCCGTGCTCACCCAGGACCACTGGATTGCGATCGGGCTGTACGGCCTGCTAATTGCGGCCACTACCCTGGGTACCTTTGCGATCGCCCTGCGGGTCTGGCAGCTCGACGGCACCGAGGCCGTTACCATCTCCTTTATGACGCTGTCGTTTAGCCGCCTGTGGCACATCTTTAACATGCGCAGTCGCGGCACCAGCCCGCTACACAACGAAGTGACCCGCAATCCCTTCGTCTGGGGTGCCCTGGTTATCTGCACCTTGATTTTGCTGGCGGCGGTCTACGTGCCCGGCCTCTCCGATGCCCTGGGCACCACCGGGCTGTCGGGGCGCGCCTGGGGGCTGGTGTTTGGGGCCAGCCTAATTCCGCTCGTGGTGGGGCAGCTGGGTAAAGTATTGTTCGAGCGCAAAGCAAAGCGGTAAAGCAGTCCCATGTTCAACTGGATTACAACCTGGATTGAGTCCCTTGGCTACCTGGGCATCTTTGGCCTGATGGTGCTGGAGCATCTGTTTCCGCCCATTCCGTCGGAGCTGGTGATGCCCCTGGCCGGGTTCGTCAGCCGCCGCAGCATCGGGCTCAACCTGGCCGGGGTGATTGCCGCTGGCTCCCTAGGCTCGCTGCTGGGGGCGTCGGCCTGGTACGTGCTGGGGCGGCTGATTACCCACGAGCAGCTGATGGACTGGGTGCAGCGCTACGGTCGCTGGCTGACGCTGAAGCCTCGAGATATTGACAAAGCGTTTGACTTTTTTCAAAAAAGCGGCGGCAGCTGGGTGGTCGGGGTCGGCCGCATCGTGCCGGGGGTGCGCACCTATGTGTCGGTGCCAGCGGGGCTCAGCCACATGCCGCTGCTGCCCTACCTGGCCTACTCCGCTCTGGGCACCGTGTTGTGGACGGGGGCGCTGGCGGCGGCGGGCTACATCCTCGGCGATCAGTTCGATCGGGTGGAGCAGTGGATTTCTCCAATCAGCAAAATTGTGCTGATCACGCTGGCGATCGCCGCCGTTGTCTGGATTGTCAAACGCCGCCAGCGCCGCCAGCGCCGTGAGCGCTGACCCACCTCATACCGAACATCCATGCCGCTAGCGCAGCAACCCTAACAATAAAAGACAGCTATAGCCGTTCCCTGAGCGGAGTCAAAGGGAACGGCTATCCCCTCGTTCCAATGCTCTGCATGGGAATGCTCAGCGGCGGCTCTGCCGCCCAACCTGATCAGATACTGAACTGGTGCTCTAGCTGTGGCTATAGGTCAGGGTCTGGCTCAGGAGGGCGGCCTGCTGGCGCAGGGTCTCTAGCTGGGCCAGCGCTTTGCCTGTAACCAGCAGCTCCTCCGCCTGGGCCAGCCCGGCCTCCAGGGAAGCCGCCGCCCCCCCCTGCCACAGGTAAAATCCGGCGTTCCACAGAGCGGTTTTTTGCAGGGCCGAGGGCTGACCCGCCAGCACATCCAGCAGCCGATCGCCCAGGGAGGCTTCATCGCCCAGCTCCACATCATCGCCCTCAAAGCCGTAGTCGCGGGGGTGCAGCAGCAGGCGCTCGAAGCAGCCCTGGTGGCTGACGCCGACGATCGCCGTGCGGCCCCGCGCCAGGTCGCAGCTGCCCTCCAGCCCCTTGACGCTAATCCAGTCGGTTTGCCCGCGCAGGCCAAAAGTGCCCTTGGCAAACTCTTCGGTGGGCGGGTGCACAAACCCCATCACCAGGGTGTGGGGGCCAGCGTAGGGCGACCACATCAGCTCGACCGTGGCGAAGGGGGGGCGCTTGCCAATCTGGTCGCGGTAGGGCACCAGACCGTGGGCGGCAGGGAAGTGCTGGGGCAGGTAGACAAAGCCCAGGCCAGTGCGGTTGAGCAGGGTGTGGGCCTGCTCCAGGCTGTGGGGGCTGAGGTCAACCCCCAGCTGTCGCCAAAGTTCGATCAGGGGAATGCCCTCTTTGGTGGGCATGCGATCGCCGCCGTGTAGCACCACAGGGATCCCCGCCGCCAGCAGCACCAGGGCGGTGACGGGGGTGACCGGGGCCGTGCGCGATCGCCCGTCGTAGGGGCAGCTCAGCACCAGGGCGCGGCGGCTGTAGGCGCTGTCAGGGGCGATCGCGGGCAGGGTCGGCCCCAGGGCTGCGTAGGCATCGAGGGTACCGGCCAGCTCTTCGGCGGTGGGGCGCTTGATCCGGTGGGCGATCATAAACGCGCCGATTTGGGCCGGGGTGGCGGTTTGGGTCAGCATCATGCGGGTGGCGGCTGCGGCTTCGGCGCGGGTGAGCGCTCTGGAGGTGTGGCTGCCGCTGCCCACGTGCTTGAGCAATTCCCGAAACTCGTTACTCATGGTTGTCTGTCCCTCATCTGTCCCTCCTCATCTGTCCCTCCTGATCGGTCCATAAGGGGGGGGCAGGGTTTGCAAATCATACCCTGTCAGGGCCGATGGTCGGCCCGATTCGCCTTGGTCGCTGGCGCTAGCTATAGGATACGGCGGCGGGTCGGCGCGGCCGACCGGGGCTGGCCAGACTCTGCACCAGGGCGTGAAAGCGCTGAATCGGCGGAATCACCAGGCGATCGCGGGTCGTCACCAGCACCACCGAGCGGGTCAGCACCGGGGCTTCGGTGGGGCGCACCGCCAGGGTGGGGTCATCGCGGCAGTCGGCCAGGGCCGACTGGGGCAGCAGGGCGACAAAATTGCCGTGGCGAATTACGCCGCGAAAGGCATCGAGGGTGTTGAGTTCGAGGGCGGCATTAAAGGTTTCGCCCCGGTCTTGGAACTGCTGCTGCACCAGCCGCTGCATGCCGTAGCCGTCTTTGAATAAGATCTGGGGAAACCGCGACAGCATTTCCCAGGCGATCGCGGGCTGGCGGGCCAGATCGTGGTCGGCCCCCATCAGCACCTCGACCGGCTCTTCAAACAGGGGCGTGACCACCATCTCGGGCTGGGTGGTGAGGCGGGGGTTATCCATCACAATCGCCAGGTCGACCAGGCCGTCGCGCAGCACCTTGAGCGAGCGATCGCTGCCCAGCGCCGTCACCCGCAGCTGCACCTGGGGGTACTCGGCGCAAAACTGCTGCAGCACCGGGGGCAGCACCGTGGCGCACACCGACTGAATCGCCGCCACGCACAGTTCCGGCTGCTTGCCCGCCATCAGATCGGCAATATCTTTAGACACCTGAGCCCAGTCCTGCTGAATGCGGCGGGCCTTGGGCAGCAGCCGCTCGCCAGCCACCGTCAGCTTGGCCTGGGCCCCGCGATGAAACAGGGGCGCATCGAGTTCGGCCTCCAGGGCCTGCACCTGGCGGCTGACCGTAGACTGTGTCACCTGGCACTGCTGGGCCGCCGCCTGAAAACTGCCGGTTTCGGCCACCGACAAAAATGCTTGGAGCTGCTCTATGCGCATTCGCGGGATCCACGCCACTGCTAAACAAGGGCATCTCTGGCGACGGTACGCCAGACAGCCCTGTTTTTAATTAACAGATAGTGTCCCCAGTCTTGGTATCAAAAGTAGCGAGACTCAGGGCGTACCCTCAATTCTGGCCAAGAACCCTTGATCACCAGTGCCGCCACGCTGACCCAAACAACAGGCTGGTGCTTTAACCGCTCTAAAGATTTCGCATTTTGAATTTTGCATTCCGCGCAGCGGTACTACCGCTGTAGCTGGCGCAGGGCCGCCTCGGCGTGGAGCTGTACCCCCTGGTCGGGGTCGGTAAGCAGCGATCGCAGCAGCGGTTCGGCCTCGGCGCGGCCCACCTGGCCCAGGGCCAGCACCAGGTGGCGGCGCAGCAGGCTGTGCTCGGAGGTGGCAGGCATTGCCCCCAGCCACCCCGCTAAGGCCTGAGCCGCCGGGGGCTGTAGCTCTGGAACCAGAGTCGGCAGCCCCTGCACCAGGGCCAGACGCGCCGCCGGAGCTAGGTCGTCCCAGGCGGCGACTAGCCCCGTCAGGGCCAGGGTGGTGTTGTGCCAGATCAGGGCCTGCACCGCCGCTGTTTGCAGGGCAGCCGTTGATTGAGCAGCCGGGTTGCTGGCGGGCAGCAGTCGCAGCAGCGCCGTGGCGGCGGCAGGCCCCGTCAGCCGCCCCAGGGCATAGACGGCCTGCTGGGCGATAGTCTCGTCGGGGTCATCGACTAACGGCGTCAGAAATTCAACCAGCTGGTCGGCGCTCAGGTGGCCCCGCAGACTCAGCAGGCCGCGAATGGCGGCGGACCGCACCGCTGGGGCCGAGTCCTGCAGGCCCCGCTGCACCACGGGCCAGGTGGCGATGTCGGCAAAGGGACAGAGGGCATCGAGGGCGGTCGCGCGCACGGGCGATCGCTCGTCGTCAGTGGCCGCCATCAGCAGGGGCAGGGTGGCCGGGTGGGGAATGCGGGACAGGGCCTGCACCGCCACGGGGCGGAGGGCGGGTTGGGCCAGCTGCTCGCCTAAGGCCGCGATCGCAGGCGGGCCAACCTGCGTCAGGGCCGCCGCCACCGCCTGGCGCAGATCGTCGTCGGTGGTGGCGGCAAAGGTGGCGATCAGGGCCGGCACCACCTGGGGATGGTTGAGCTCACCCAGGGCGCGGGCGGCAAACCAGCGGGCCTCCCAGTCGCCGTCTTCATCCTTCAAAATGGCCAGCAGGTCGGTCAGGGCCGCCTCGCCCAGGTGGGCCACCTGTCGGGCCTGATCCCAGCGGTCATGAAAGTCACCCTGGCAGAGCCCGGCGATGGTAGCCCCGGTCGCGGCGGCTGAATTGGGCAAAAACTCATTAAATGCAGACACAGCCACGCTCCTGACAACGCCCTAGGTCGATCTTCTACACCATAGGCGCAGCGCCTAATTTTCCCAATGGTAGGCTATGCGATTCGCGCAGATAGCTCTTGCGGAGGCTGCATGGACTGACCAAAAACGTATGAGTCTATACAAACACCACCCCAGAGCGAGACTAGGCTAACCACACTGGTTTTTTGATAGATAAACCCGGATCCTTTTGGGATCGCCCCTGCCTCAAACCCTGCCTCAGACGTCTTGCAACAACGGTGTAGCCTGTGACCACTTCCATCGACACGGCCAACCCAACGGCCACCGCCAAACTCAATAAGTTTGAACAGTTTAAGGCCGAGAAAGACGGCCTGCTGGTCAAGCACGAGCTGGAGCAGTTCGCCCAGATGGGGTGGGAAGCCGTCGACGACACCGACCTCACCCACCGGCTCAAGTGGCTGGGCATTTTCTTTCGCCCGGTCACGCCCGGCAAGTTTATGCTGCGCCTGCGCCTGCCCAACGGTCTGCTCACGGGCTACAAAGCGCGCACCCTGGCCGAGATCATTCAGCGCTACGGCGAAGACGGCAGCGCCGATGTCACCACCCGGCAAAACCTGCAGCTGCGGGGCATTTTGCTCGAAGATATTCCCGATATTTTTCGCCGCATGCACGCCGCTGGCCTCACCTCGGTGCAGTCGGGCATGGACAACGTGCGCAACATCACCGGGTCGCCCGTGGCGGGCCTCGACGCCGACGAGCTGATCGACACCCAGGGGCTGGTGCGCAAAGTTCAGGACATGATTACCAACAACGGCGAGGGCAACCCGGCCTTTACCAACCTGCCTCGCAAGTTCAACATTGCGATCGAGGGGGGCCGCGACAACTCCATTCACGCCGAAATCAACGACATCGCCTTTGTGCCCGCCTACCGCGAGGGTGTGCTGGGCTTTAACGTGGTGGTAGGGGGGTTCTTCTCGGCCCGGCGCTGCGAGGCGGCGATCCCGCTCAATGCCTGGGTAGCGCCCGATGACAGCGTGGTCGAGCTGTGCCGGGCCATTCTGGAGGTCTACCGCGATCACGGCCCCCGCACCAACCGCCAAAAGGCCCGCCTGATGTGGCTGATCGACGAGTGGGGCCTGGACAAGTTTCGGGCGGCGGTGGAGGTGGCCTACGGCCAGCCCCTGCTGTCTGCCGCCCCCAAGGACGAAATGGACTGGGACAAGCGCGACCACATCGGCGTCTACCCGCAAAAGCAGGTGGGGCTCAACTACGTGGGGCTGCACGTGCCGGTGGGGCGGCTGATGGCCAGCGACCTGTTTGACCTGGCCCGCCTGGCGGAGGTCTACGGCAGCGGCGAGCTGCGCTTGACGGTGGAGCAAAACGTGATCATCCCCAACGTGCCCGACTCGCGCCTGCCGGTGCTGCTACAGGAGCCGCTGCTGGAGAAATTCTCAATTTCGCCCTCGGCCCTGACGCGATCGCTGGTTTCCTGCACAGGCTCCCAGTTCTGCAACTTTGCCCTGGTCGAAACCAAGCAGCGCGCCCTGGCGCTGGCCAAAGCCCTCGATGCCGAACTCACCCTGACCCAGCCGGTACGCATTCACTGGACGGGCTGCCCCAACTCCTGCGGTCAGCCCCAGGTAGCCGACATTGGCCTGATGGGCACCAAGGTGCGCAAGGACGGCAAAACCGTTGAAGGGGTCGATATTTTCATGGGCGGCAAAGTGGGCAAGGAGGCCCACCTGGGCGAAAAAGTACAGCAGGGCATCCCCTGTGACGAGCTGCACGACGTGCTGCGATCGCTGCTAATCGAAAACTTCGGAGCCCAGCCCAAAGAATTCAGCCCATCCCGCAACGGCGTAGTGGTGACGGCAGACTAAATCGGGCTAAAAAAATGCCCTGTCGGCCAACGGCCCCAGGACACACAGTTTGCATTTGAGGCAAACGTAGCACAGGCCAGGGGGCCGTGGCGAGAGTAGGCATCAGGGTTTCATCATAGATTCCTAAAGCGGGTCTGATTTTAAACCTACGGCCACTCCCAAACGCGTCACACACCCCTTCGACTCCGCTCAGGGACCACCCTTTCGACTCCGCTCAGGGACCACCCTTTCGACTCCGCTCAGGGACCGCTACCCATCCACTCTCCTACTCGCCCCTCTATGACTGACCCCGCCAAAACCTTATGTCCTTACTGCGGCGTGGGTTGCGGCCTGGAAGTCTTGCCGCCGGCCCAGCCCAACAAGCCCACCCACCGTGACGCCCAGGGAAACCCGCTGTGGCAGACCAGGGGCGATCGCGCCCACCCGTCTAGCCAGGGCATGGTGTGCGTTAAAGGGGCCACGGTGGCCGAGTCGCTCGATCGCGACAGGCTCAAGTACCCCATGCTGCGGGCCTCGCTCGACGCTCCCTTCGAGCGAGTGTCGTGGGATGTGGCGCTGGATGCGATCGTGGGCCGAATTCAAACCGTGCGGCGGGAGCTGGGGCCAGACGGTATCTGCGTCTACGGCTCGGGGCAGTTTCAAACCGAAGACTACTACGTGGCCCAAAAGCTGGTCAAAGGCTGCCTGGGCACCAACAACTTCGACGCCAACTCGCGGCTGTGCATGTCCTCGGCGGTAGCGGGCTACATTCAGAGCTTTGGCAGCGACGGCCCCCCCTGCTGCTACGCCGACCTGGAGGCCACCGACTGCGCCTTTTTGATCGGCACCAACACCGCCGAGTGCCACCCGATTGTGTTTAATCGGCTGCGCAAGCACCACAAGCGTAACGGCCACGTCAAGCTGATTGTGGTCGACCCCCGCCGCACCGACACCGCCAAGGCCGCCGACCTGCACCTGGCCATTCGCCCCGGCACCGATATCACTCTGCTCAACGGCATTGGCCACCTGCTGCTGCGCTGGGGGGCGATCGACCCTGAGTTTATCGACGGCTGCACCCAGGGGTTTGCTGGCTATACCGAGGTGCTGCGCCACTACGACCCCGAGCTGGTGGCCGATCGCTGCGGCATTACCGTGGCCGATCTCGAAACCGCCGCCCGCACCTGGTCAAAGGCCAAAGCGGCACTCTCGCTGTGGTCGATGGGGCTAAACCAGTCGTCGGAGGGCACCGCCAAGGTGCGGGCGTTGATCAACCTGCACCTGATGACCGGCCACATTGGCCGTCCGGGGGCGGGGCCGTTTTCGCTCACCGGGCAGCCCAACGCCATGGGCGGTCGCGAGGCGGGCGGACTATCGCACATTCTGCCGGGCTATCGCCTGGTCAAAAACGCCGACCACCGCCGCCAGGTCGAGGCCTTTTGGGGCCTGCCCGCCGGGCACATCTCGGCGACGCCGGGGCTAGCCGTGGGCGAAATGATGCTGGCCCTGGAGCAGCGGC
Source organism: Nodosilinea sp. AN01ver1 (assembly GCF_050565655.1). NCBI lineage: Bacteria > Bacillati > Cyanobacteriota > Cyanophyceae > Nodosilineales > Nodosilineaceae > Nodosilinea > Nodosilinea sp. AN01ver1. Next base: position 27,619 of record NZ_JBNXVS010000050.1, read on the forward strand.
AGGTAGGCCTGCTGTGGATTGCCGCCACCAACCCGGCAGTCAGTCTGCCCGACCTCAACCGCACCAAGGCAGCCCTGCGCCAGTCTCCCTTCACCGTCTACCAAGACGCCTACTACCCGACCGAAACCGCCGAGTTTGCCCACCTGCTGCTGCCCGCCGCCCAGTGGGGCGAAAAAACCGGCACCATGACGAATTCTGAACGGGTGGTCACGTTCTGTCCCGCCTTTCGTCCGCCCCCCGGCGAGGCCCGCCCCGACTGGGAAGTTTTTGCTGAGGTGGGCCGCCGTCTGGGCTTTGCCGACAAGTTTGCTTTTGCCAACAGCGCCGAGGTCTACCGCGAGTTTGCCGCCATCACCCGGGGCCAGCCCTGCGATATCACCGGCCTCAGCCACGATCGCCTCGCCGCCCACGGCCCCATCCAGTGGCCCTGCCCCGATCCCGCAACGCCCGAGACCGCTGCATCTAAGTACGACAAGCGGCTCTACACTAGGGGCATCTTCGCCACCCCCGATCGCCGCGCCCGCTTCGCCGCCCTGCACAGCAACGGGCTGGCCGAACCGCCCGACGACCAGTACCCCTTTGTGCTCACCACCGGGCGGCTCTACGGCCACTGGCACACCCAGACCCGCACCGGGCGCATTGAGAAAACTCAAAAAATGCACCCGGCCCCGTTTCTCGAAATGAACCCCCGCGATGCCCAGCAGCTAGAGGTACAGGGTGGCGAGTGGGTGGAGGTGCGATCGCCGCGTGGCAGCGTCCGGCTGCCGGTACTGGTCACTCAAAATATTCGCCGGGGCAGTTTGTTTGTGCCCATGCACTGGGGCAGCCTGTGGGCCGACGATGCCGAGTGCAATGCCCTCACCCATCCAACGGCCTGCCCGATCTCAGGCCAGCCCGAGCTGAAGGCCTGCGCTGTGCAGGTGGTGCCTCTCAATCGCCTCAGCCCAGACCCATCCGCCCGGCCTGAGGCTTTACCCCAGGCCCTAGAATCGTCTATTCTCTCAGCAGCACCCACCCCCTGAGCATTGAACTTCCATGGCGAACCGGGCCAAGCAGCTGATCAATCAGTTCAAAAACGAAACGTTTCTACTGCGGTTACACCAGTTTGAGGGCAGCATTTCTAAGCTGCTCTCCCTGACCATGGTGGTCGTCATTTTGGCGATCGTGTTCGATTTGATTGTGGTACTGGTCGAAGCCATTTTTACCACCGCTCCCGGCGCGTTTTTGGGCCAAACCGTAATCGATGTCTTTGGCCTCTTTCTAACGGTGCTAATCGCCCTGGAGATCTTAGAAAATATCACCGCCTACATTCAAAAGCACGTGGTGCAGGTTGAACTCGTGATCGCCACGGCCCTGACGGCCGTGGGGCGAAAGTTTATCATTTTGGACCTGGATAAGGTGTCGGGTACGACATTGATTGGGCTTGCCCTGGCTATTTTTGCCCTCGCCATCAGCTACTGGATCGTGCGCGCCAGCCATCGCTAAAGGGGGTACAGCCATCACCAGAGCGGTTAGAGCATGACCCACATCTTTGAGGTGATGGCTATAAGCCGTTGGGCCTCCCCAATTTTTAGCCATAACCAGGGTTGACGCCTCAGCGCAATGGCCATTGGTATAGTTGGCGTTTCACAGCCAGAGTCACCTGGATGAGAACATCCATAAAGCCTGAGAACGGCTGGGAGGATTGCTCAAAGGCGGCGATCGCACTGGCAACCGGGTCAGCATCGGGCGCGGCGACGAGCTGGTAGCGCAACTGGTAGTTGGCCCCATCGCGGCAGTTAAGTTGGTTAAACCCAGTGAATATCATCCGGCTCAGACTTGGCTGGCTCTACAGCTGGCGGGTCTGCAACCGTTTTTGGCTGGCTGAGCGGCGCGGCTGGGCTGAGGCGCTCGCCCTCATTCCGCGCCTTCCGCTTCATAAAGGCTGAGGACGCAGACTCCTCTGGGGCCAGCGATTGCAGAAACCAGTTGAGCGTCTCTTGGGAAAGCCACCCGTGCAAAACCGCCAGCGCCCCAATTCTTAGCCCCGCCTGCTTTTGCTCTCGCAGCAGGGCATCTACCTGCTGCGAGTCGAGCAGCCCCGCCTGCTGAAAATAATACCCAATGGGGTTGTCTCGACCGCCCGCCACCAACTTTGGCCACTGCTCAGCAAAAAACTCGATGGCGTCGCGCTTGACCCACCCGCGCAGCTCAAGAATGTCGCCAATTCTCAGATCAGGCTGCCATTTTTGGTCCTGAAGCACCACCTCCAGCTGCGCTTGGGAGAGCAACCCTGCCTGCTGCAACAGTTCTCCGAGGGGTCTAGTTTTAGGCTGAGTTGGCATAGCTAAACGGTTAATAGTGACTAAAAATACGGTCAAACAATTTTAAAGCGCGAAACGCTTGTCGTACCGTCGTACTCCAGGCTAAGGGAAACCATTAGGTGGAATAATTTTCACTGTAATTGAAAAAAATCCAGTTGGTTTGTCTGAAAAAACGGTTAGGGAATACCTCGCCAGCCCGCTACGGCAGTTCAGCGGCGATATCTGCCGCTAGCACATCATCCCCCAGCTCTAGAGCACCCGCCTGAGCCGCTTCTAAATATTCGGTGGCTTTCTCCGGTTTCTCCACCCGAGCGTAGAGCGTGTCCAGACCATACTGGGTTAGCGCCTGTTCCTCAAGGCTGTCCGTCGCCAGGGCCAGAGCGGTTTCATAGTTCTGCTCCGCCAGCAGACGCAGGCCGCTCTTGAGGTAGAGATCGCCCAGCAGTCGCCACACTTTGGCGGTTTCACAGCCCGCCGCCACCAATCCCTCCAGGGCCTCAATGGCGACCCCGGTCAGCTCCTAGCGGGGGTAGACATCTTCGACCAAAATCAGCGTGGCCACCATATCGGGTAAGTCCATAGCCTCGACGGCGGCGATATCGGTTTGGGCGGCTTCAACGCGATCGCCCGTCAGCAGATTAAACCGCAGAGTGGGCGGGTCATCGGTGGAGAGCGCGCCTGTATCGGTCTCTACCACCAGGGTATATAGGGTGCCGGGGCAGCCGTTGTTGACCGCTGAAATCGTGCCTGCGGGCACAACCCACCGACTGCCGTTTGAGCAGATCACAACAATACGGCTGCCCCGGCCCGGTTCCAGCAGGTCGGGGCCGTACAGCGCTGTGCCGGGGTTGGCCCGACGAAACTCGCTCCAGGCCTCGCGCCGCAGCTGTACGCTGCCGCTGATGGTCATGATGCGGGCCAGGCTGGCGTGGGCGACGGTAGGCCGTAGCGCCAGACCGAGCCCGGCGACGGAGAGGGTAAGCAGCGATCGCCAGAGTCGGTTCCAAGCAAGCGGTTGATGCCGCCGCCGGTCTGAGGGCCAATCTTGATGGCTATTGCGATGGCTCAGCATAGGCTGGGGTCTCCGTTGTCGTTAGGGCTGCTCGGGCCAGGCCGGCCCAGCGATCGTCTTCGGGGCGATTGGCGTATTGCAGGCACTGGGTCCAGGTCTCTCGGGCGGTGGGGATGGGGGCGGTAGGCTCGGTTGCCCCCTCGGGCTGTTGTTCCAGCACTTGAGCCAGTAGACAGTAGGCATCTGGGCGAGATGGGTCGATCTCCTCACCAATGCGAATAGCCTCTAGCAGCTCGGTTTCGGCCTCGGGCAGACGGCCCTGCTCCAGCCGCACCTGGCCCAGATTTTTGCGCAGCACGTACTCTAGTTCAGAGGTTTGCTGCTGCAGCTTAGGGGAGTTTAAAGCTAGCAATAGCAGTGGAATAGCCTGGTCGTAGTTGCCGTCGCGCATGTAGAGATGGGCCAGGTTGTTGTAGGCCGGTAGGTAGCCCCCCTGTACGGCTTTTAGATACTCGTTTTGAGCTTTGTCGTACTCCTGAAATTCTTCGTAGATCACGCCCAGGTTGAACTGGGCCTCGGGGTAGTCGGGCTTCAGGCTGAGGGCCTGCTGAAAGTTATTTTGGGCGCTGGCCCAGTCGCCGGTTTCGTACTGCTCTTCGCCCTGCTGGTTATAGGCGGCGGCAATGCGGGGCAGCCCCAGGGAGTGAAAGCAAAACAGCCCCAGGGCCAGGGCAAAGGCGAGGGCAAACTTGATTTTGGCCCAGTTTTTGCGGGCGGAACCACGGGTAGACAGAAGATTCTCCAGCGCCTGCTGACCCACTTTGGTAAGAGCACCGCCGCTGGCGAATAGAGTGAGTACGACAGGCGCGATCGCCCCCAGCGAACTCCACACCCCCGGCGTGTCGGCGGTAAAGCGGCTGGCAATATCCTGCGCCAGGGCCAGGCTAATGGTCAGCATCGCAATGGTGAGACCGCCCCACAGCCAGGCCAGGGCCTCCTTGGGCGGTTCTGGATCGGGCGGGTACCACCACCAGTGGTGCTCCGGGGGGTGAACGCTTTTGCGCCAGCCAGCCAGCGCGGGTATGGCCCGCAGGCGATCGCTCTGGCGGCCCCAGGCGGCATCGGCCTCGGCCAGATCGAGCCAAAACCGGGGTGGCAGCGTTTCCTCGTCGGGCATTTCGGCCAGTTGATCGATCTGGTGCTGGATGCGATCGCGGCTGTGGAGCGTTGCCAGCACCGTTTCTTCGCTCCAGGCATCGGCATCGCTCACCAGTTTGCTAACCCACTGGCGGTAGTCGTTGGCAGAGTGTTCTAGCGGATGCGCGGTGTCCATGTTTTCAAGCGGGGGAGGTGGGGAGACTAGGTGGCGGAAACAACATCAAACAATAGCGACAGCACGGCCACGGCATTGGCATCAATCAGACGAGGGCCGGGTGGCAGATGGCTGTCGGTGCTGCCGCGACGACTGTCTAATGCTCCAAACATATCGCGTATGACCTCGTTGGCGGAGGCTTCGCTGGTGCTACCGCGCACCTCTGGCGCAATTCGCCGCAGGGTTCGGAGGGCACTCTGCAGCGGTTGGGCACTGGCCATCACCAGCACCTGGGTAATGCCGTAGGGGCGAGCCGCCCGGAGCCGGGGCAGCGACAGCGATCTCTGGGCCAGGGCCTGGCCGTAGCGAACCGCGCGGCGTTCGAGCCCAAACTGGTTGAGGCCAATGGTCCCTAGGGCGTGTCATCAATTGTGGCCAAAAGTTCGGCATATCAAGCCTTGCCACGCCCGACCTAAAAGACAAACCAGGGGCTGTAACCCTTGATTTTTGAACGTTTAGCAGCTAACTGATGACAGCCCTAGGGCTACCCTCAAACTGCTGACGGGAATATTTGACGGTGGTAATAACCACATCATGGTGAAAGCCATTCACCCCCCTTACCCCCGCATCCTTCACCCCTCGCCCTTTGGCAGATACTTCACCAAGGCTTTCATCACCTCGTGAGGCTGAAATTGGATTGGCCTGTCGGCGTTGGGGGCGCTGAGAAAGTCTGTCCACTCAAAGATTTCGGCAAAGCCGAGCTGGTGCAGGGCAACGACGATGGAGCTGACGGACTGTTTGCTGCCGATAACGAGAATTTTGACAGACTCGCGGTCGGGGTGAGGTTTTAGAGGAGTACGACATCAGCCAGTTTGCTCTGGCGGTGGCAATGGGTGTGGAGCGTAATAATGTCTATCGCTGGGTCAACGAGAAGCGCGACCCAACGGCTGAAACGGTGGTGGAGATTGTGCGATCGCTGAAAAAGCTAAATCCTGACGCGTCACAGGCATTCGTGCAGCGGTATTTGGGTGATGAGCAATAGTGCAACGCCATTCCGTCGGGTGGGCACCGCCCACCATCCACCCTTTGAGCATCCGTCAAGGGAACAAAACAAAAGAAGCGATCGCATACTGCCATGCGATCGCCCCTCAACCTGTCTTGGATTTGGGTTAAGTGTCTAAGCAACTGACTGCTGATCGGGAGCAGACTGGCTAGACCGTCGCCGCTCAGACCGCCGCTTGCCGCCCGCCATTTCATACTCAGAGCTTTTGCGACCATAGACTACGGCTACCGCATTCAGCATTCTTTCGGACTTTTCGGCCAGGGCTTTTTCGGCATCGAGCATTTCGTTATAGAGCTGATCGACGGTGGAAAGCAGCTCGTTGTATTTTTTCTGGCGATCGCGCATAGCGTCAATATCGGCCCAGAATGAAGCGAGGGTCATGCCGTTACCCAGGTCGAGGTTGCGAGCAATGGAGCCCATCGCGGAAGCGCGACGCTCTGCTTTTTGTAGAGAGGTAGATGTGCGTTTGGCTCGTGCCATGGTGGTACTCCCTCCTTGGGAGTTTGAATTAAAGGGCTGGAGGGGCTGACCGGGTGATCAACGTAGGTTAAGAGTTGACGCCCAGATTTCAAAAGCATCCTGATGGCTAAAGAGACATGAAAGCTTTATGCCGGGGGCGAGAACTCTTCAAAAGGGGCCAGAGGAGTTCTGTAGTTTTACGCTTAGTCTTTTGAAAAAGAAACAGTACTCTCGGCTGTTTTGGCAACCCTTGCCAAGGTCTAAGTGCTAACGCGGGTAGGGCACTGGCTAAGCTCTACTGAGAACCCGCAAACGGCAACACAGAACTACTTTGCCCTTAAGCAGAACTCGTTAGCGGCAAACGAGAACTCGTTTACGCTTAAGCAGAACTGATTAGCAACTACAAAGAACTCGTTAACGACTAACGAGAACTGCTTTACGACTAAGCAGAACTGGTTAACGGCTAATGAGAACTCGTTAGCGGCTAAGCAGTAGGCCTTAAGCTGGTTTGCTTATGGGTTAAGGCTTAGGGTATAAGCGATCGCGGGTGGGGAGTAGGCGATCGCGGCTAAGGAGAATTGTTGAGGGTTGAGAATGATGGCATCTGCCGCTTGAAGGTTGTAGAGATACCGCTGAACCTCAATGTCTATAGATTATAAGGCGATCGCTGGCGATCTCTTTTAAGAAGTAGGGGTTTTTGGCGGCGGCAAGGTCACTAAATCTACTGTGCGACCCAGGACTGTAGACAATCCGTGCTTTAACCCGAAGAAGCGATCGGCAGCACCCTCTGGGTTATCGGTAGCGAACTCGACTAGAAAATCAAAATCGCTGGTTTGGGCATCGAAGGTAGATCGAGTCGCGGAGCCAAAGAGATTGAGCCGAGCGACCTGGTTGATGCGGCATAGCTCTGCAATCTGTGCCTGCTTACGCTTGACTAATTCAGCGGCTATCGTGCCCTCGTGTTATTAAAGCTGAATGCAATGCCTTAATTGAGGCATCCGCATCCAGATGCAGTTTAGGGCTAGACATGCGATGCTTCGATCGCAGCCTCTAGGGCAATTGCACCATCCATCTCGGCCTGATTGGCCGCATAAAACGCTAGAGCATCATCAATTTGTGCTGCGCTCAGGTTGTATTCTTCTGCCAGTTGTTCGGTTGTTAGGCCCCACTGGTGAGCGGCGATCGCGATCGTCTGTACCCGAATATTGGTACCTGCAACCACAGGCACCTGTTGGCCGCTGGCCCCCTGGTGATAGGCAACATTGGGAAATGTGCGATCGCTGAACTGGTGCTTTAGCTCGGCAATCTTCTCGGCTACTGCCCACAAAATAAAGTCATCCAGAGCGATGCCTTGATCAGTGGCCCATTGCAAGGCTTCTTGCTGAAGCTGAAGCGGCAGGTTGACAGGATAGGTTGCCATGCTTAGACCAATCTGACTGGTTGACTTATTTTAGCAAGAGCGATCGCCCCATTCCCCCGCCACACTCACCTGGCTAACCGCAGCAGCATACAAACTACTAACAAGCGCGATCGCCCCTTCCCGATCAATGAGTCCATCAGCGTTTAACAGTGATTCATACCTGAACTGTGCAGCAAACGCTCTGTTCTAAAGGCGGCGATCGAGCTATCAAGCTCTCCGGGCGGCAAAGGCAGAGCGATCGCCCCCATGCAACACAATGCTTCCCTCCACCTCATCCGCTGACTTTAGCCTCAGCCAGCCACTACCAGAGGCTTCATCACACTCATCATTACCCTCCCAGGTAAACTCAAACCGTTCAGTGTCGCCCTCTCGGACAAACTCTCCATCCAAACCTCCAGCGACCAAGCCGAATTGAAAATCTCCAATCCCACTTTGGTTGATCGTGATATTGGCCTGCACCTCCATATTGAAATAATCCTCATCCCACTGTTCCATTTCGTAGATGTGCCAGGTTCCGACAACTGATGTAGTTTTCTTCTTCGGCATGATTAGCTAGCTCCTAGCGCTTCGGCCTCCAATCTTGAATATAGTCTCCCGCACTGCTACTCAAGTGAGCTTGGGGCTTCGTCAGCGTCGAGCCTATCTAGCCTTCCTGCTCGTCATGGCTAAACAGATCCAGAAGCCAACGGTTGATGGTGGCATCGTCTTCGGTGGGCGATCGCCTCAAGGCTGCTTCTACAGTGGCGATCGCCAGCCCAGGCAACATCTCAGAGTTGGCAATTTGCCCGCTGCGGCGATCGCCACGCCTGGTGTTCTAGGCGACTCCGTAGCCGGTGTAGGGGCGCTTATAGCTGGGATGCAATCCGAGAACAATATCTTCCTTAGCAATACCCATGTCAACGAGTTCTTGGCCAACATCAATGTCCGTTGTGTTTTGCTGAAGCCAGATTTTGCCATTTTTCAATATCGAAATGAAGCACCGTATGGTAAACCCGGCTTAGCCCCCTTCCAGCCCACCCGCATCAGCTGGTAACCGACATTCCGCAGGTTGACAAAAGGGATATTTAGGGCGACTGAGGTAAGCTCAGAGCAATCCATGGGATCGCGCTTTGAAGATAGAGAATCTGGACCACTTAGGGTTGGTGGCTGCCATAGTTGAC
>NZ_JBNXVS010000051.1:0-36319 GCF_050565655.1 Nodosilinea sp. AN01ver1
GGGCATGGGGTGGATGTGTGGGTGAGGGGATGAGGGTGGTGTGGGTGAGGGGATGAGGAAGGTAAGGAGGACGGAGATATATGGGGGATACTTCAAGGATAGCGAATAGAGTTTCTCTGATATGACCTCGCTGCCTCCCAGTCAGGATATTGAGCGGCTGAAGGTGTTGGCCATGCTGCACTACGTGGTGGCGGGGCTGGTGCTGGCCCTGGCGCTGCTGCCGCTGGTGTTTGTGGCGATCGGTGGGGTGGTGCTGCTGGCCCCAGAGAGTATGACCAGCGGCGACAGTGAGCTGCCGCCTTTTGCCGCTGGTCTGATTTTTTTGGCGATCGGGCTGGCGCTGTTTGTCTATGGGCTGGTGCTGGCGATCGCGCTGATTGTCTCGGGCGGCTGTTTGCGGCGGCACAAACACTACTGGTTTAGCGTCGTAGTGGCTTGCGGGGCGCTGACCTTTACGCCCCTGGGTACGGTGCTGGGGGTGGCGACGCTGGCGGTGCTGGTGCAGGAGTCGGTGCGAGAGCTGTATGGCATTGATCCCAGCGGTACGCCCTAGACGGTTGCCCCGAACTGTTCGCAATTTGACTTGACACTTTGGACTTAAGGGTTAACTTGTGTTAGGAAAGCTTGCGAACAAGCCTGCCCTATGTATAAATCTCACCTTTGGAATCGAGGCCGACGGCAGCGTCGGATTGCCATAGCGGGCATTGCCCTGCTGCTAGTGGTAGTAATCCATACGGTGCTGCCCCCCACCAGCGCTGTGGCCCAGCTGCTGCCCATTCCTCCCTCCAGCGGCAGCAGCGAGTCTTTGCCCATCAATGTCGAGCGCAGCGGCAACCTGGAGTCGGCAACGGTTCAGCTCGATGGCCAAGAACTGTTTCAGATTGCCTCACCGGCCGTCTTCAATCGGCCCGAGATTGGCAACCAGCTGCCGGTAGAAATGCGGGCCAGGCAGATCGAAGCCAACCTGCAGCGCCTGTTTCCAAATAGTCAATCGGCTGCCGAGCCGCTCAACCCGGAGACCCTGGAGGTCGTCGTTAAAGCGGTCGACAACTACCCGGTTTTGTTTGCCCAAGATGCCAGCCTGGCCGAACCCAGGGTGCTGCTGACGGTAACCGATACCGATGTGCAGTATCACGGGGCGGCCAGCAAGCAGGCCCTGGCCGAGCAGTGGCAGGCAATTTTGGATCGGCAGCTGCGCCAGGCGGTGGCCCAGCGCCAGCCGGAGGCCCTGCGGCGGCAGGTGACGGTAGTGGTCAAGGTGATGGCGGTGGCCCTGGTGCTCAGCCTGCTGATGTTTGCCCTGCGGGTATGGCTGGGGCGTTATGAGCACCGGCTGCACCAGCGCCGCACCGCAGAGGCAGCGCTGATTGAAGCTCAGCTGCACGAGGCCGAAGGGGGCGATCGCCCACCCCACGGCCACGAAGATCCGCTGCTGCGCCACGGGCTGTACCAGCACCTCAAGCTCGAACACCAGCTTCAGGCGGTGCGACTGGGGCGATGGCTGCTGTTTTGGGGTGTGGCGTCGCTATGGGCGCTGAGCTTAGCCTACAGCTTCAACCTGTTTCCGCAGACCCGCCAGCTGGCCCAAAAAATGGTGCTGGCCCCGGTAGTAATTCTGCTGACCTGGTTTGTAGTGGGACTCAGCGATCGCCTGATCAACCTGGCGATCGATCGCTTCATTCAAAAGTTTGCCAAGGGGCAGCCGATGACCTCGACCAACCTGCAGCGCATTCACACGATCGCTCAGGTGATCAAGGGCGTTAAGACCGTGGTGGTCTATATCATTGGTCTGATCTGGGTGCTGCAGTGGCTGAACCTGGTGCCGGGGTCGGTGCTGGCCCTGGGGACGCTGGTGGCCCTGGTGCTGTCGTTTGCGTCCCAAAACCTGGTCAAAGACCTGGTCAACGGCTTTTTGATTTTGCTGGAAGACCAGTTCCGCATTGGCGACGTAATCATGGTGGGCGACATCGATGGCTTTGTCGAAAACCTCAACCTGCGGGTGACCCAGCTGCGCAACCCGGCTGGTGAGCTCATTACGCTGCCCAACAGCTCGATCACCCACGTTCGCAACATGACCCGCCACTGGTCGCGCGCCACCATTGATGTGGAGGTGGCCTACAACACCGATGTCAACCAGGCGCTGGCGGTGGTGCGCGAAACCGCCGATGACCTGGCCGCCGACCCGGAGTGGGGACCGCAGATTTTAGACACCAAAGAATTCTTCGGGGTGCAGGATATTTCCCACAGCGGCATTTTGATTCGGATCTGGATTAAGACCGTTCCGCTCAAGCAGTGGCTGGTGGGGATGGAGTTTCGGCGGCGGCTGAAGATGGCTTTCGATCGCCACCACATTGCGATTGGTTCGCCTCGCCAGGTGTGGCTGCGGGAAGATGCTGAGGCGCAGGAGTCGTCGCGATCGGTTTACAGCCTGGATTAGTGGTCTACCAAACCCACAGTTTGTCGGTCGGTCTGGCAAAGGAAGCCCAACGGTGAAGTGCAGCGGCGGCAGATAACCTCGGGCACTCACAAGCAACCTTTGTTTCGCCCGCACCAACGCAGTGTTAGGTGTCATCTTCACCCAGGAACTCCTTGGTTTGCTTTGGATACTTCCGAGCAAGCCACTTTAGAAGCTCAATTTGATCACTGCCTTTAGCTCGTCTAACCTGTGCTAAAAGTTTCAGGTTTGATGGCCTTTCCAAAGTTAAATTTGAAGCGCCTTCATTACACACAGAGCAGATTGCACGGAGATTGGATGAATCGTCAGTCCCTCCTTGGGACTTGTCCACTATATGACCGATGTGTAACCGAGTTTTTCTTGTGAGATCGTAGGGATGTGGTTCTCCAGCTACAGCCCCACACATCTGGCACGTAAATCCATTCCTATCGAGAACATAGGCACGAGTCTCCTTAGAGATTGCTCTCTCAAAAGCAGGTATTGGTTTAGGATCCTCAAGGATATACTGTCCAGGTCTGAGATCGCCCCTGTCGTTATGGGTTTGAATTTGATAGCCTTCCTCAGACCGTAGTTCTCTCACTCGTCTTGCCCATTCTGTAATACCTCCGGCTACCTCTCTAAGTTCATCAGAATCCATAACTCTTCCGATGTTGTTAAGAAAGTGTTCCCTAAGTTTTGCCCTTGCACCTTTCTTTGCTGGCATAAGTCATTTTTTCAACTAGCAATTGCAAATACCTTTTTGGTGGTCAAACAATTAAAGATTTCTTGTGCGACAGCCTGAGCTACAGGCGGTGGAAAAGCATTCCCTACTTGGCGATATGCTGGAGTCTTTTTACCAGTGAAATGCCAATCATCGGGAAAACCCTGAATTTTAGCAACCATTTCAACCGTCAATTTGGGCATCCCTACGAAATCTTTGCTAGGCGGTTCGTTGGCTACTCCCATGCCATCCACGCCCAAACTTGCCCAAGCTCGCTTAGCACGAGTAGGTCCTAAATCAGGCCCACCGTGCTTCTTGGAGCCTCCAACGATGGTAGGAGCAATATCATCAGCTTGCTGTTTCCACCTGTCAACGCCTTTCCATCCTCTTGATGCCATTTGCTCGTATAAAAGCTCTCCGACTGTTGGTGGATTTTGGCCATAAGATTTAGGCCATGAGAAACTTCCTGCTAGATCTTTTTGTATAGCTACTATCACAACGCGGGGTCTTAATTGTGACACGCCAAAATCAGAGGCATTCAACAACCTCCAATCTGCTATATACCCCATCTTCTCAAGCTGTCGCTTTAAGTTGCCTCGGTAGTCTTCAAAAACAGCATCCAAAAATCCTCGAACATTCTCTAGCATGACAGCCCGAGGTTTGCATTCATCTACTAACCGTAATGCTTCGGGAAAAAGATCACGGTCATCTTCTTTGCCTAATTGCTTGCCTGCTTTTGAAAATGGTGGGCAGGGTACGCCGCCTGCTAGCAAATCGATATTTACAAAAGATTCACCCTGAAAATCTCTCAGATCACCTTCTATAACATTCCATTGAGGTCGATTAAACCTGAGAGTATTACAACAAGCGCTGTCAATCTCAACTAGTGCTTGAGGCTCAAACCCGCTCTGCTCTAGACCTAAAGCTTGACCACCAGCACCAGCACAGATTTCTAAGCATGTCACTTGAGCCATTGAAGTTCTCTCGACTACTCCACAGGTTGTAGTACAAGTTTACAGGAAGAGGGCTTGGACAGATGGGTAGTAAGCTACGGACACCTAACTTGTGTTTAGCCCGATTTCTGTCTCCGTATTCTGCATAACACCCTTGGTCAGGGTGATTAGCCAGATCTTGAGTTGAATATCGACTCCAGATGGGGACATTATGCTGAAAACTATCCGTATAACTCCCTAAAACGAAGTGTTATGCAGATTTTAATCGGGCTATTTCCCCAAAATGGGGTGTTATGCAGAACAGAGTCTTGATAACTACCTTGCATAGGGGTGTTATGCATATCTTAGTCGGCATAATAAGCTTCTCAGAGATGTTATTCAGGTACTTTAAGAAAATCTTCACCAGCAATGCCCCTGCCTCTATGCGCTTGACGGGGAGCTTTTGTACCACTATCATTTTGCGTTAAGCCGTTCAGCCCGAGCGGTGGTTTCACAGAACTCGAAAATCTTGGCGCTGTCTGAAGGTGCTGGTAACACCAACAGACAGCTAACCCCGCAAATCTCCGAAGCAGATTGCGAGGCTAGGCCCATGGTACCCTAGCCCCCTCAGTTTGCACTTGCGCTGCGGGCGGCTAGGGTTTTCGCGTTCTGTTTCTTCCGTACCCACTACAAGGAAACAGAACCGATGTTTGGCTCTCAAGAGCCAGAAGCCAACCACAACCAAGACACTCAAGAGACCAATCCAGGGACCGGGTCCCTGCCGCTTTTGTCAGGGGCCGGGGGCAACGACAGAGGGACCCGGTCCCTAAAGCCCCCAACCCCCGAAAAAGTGCGCCACATGCTCTACGGCAGCCTGTCCGCCATAGACCGCACCATCAAAATCCTCCACGCCCTCGGCTATGCCGACCCCAACGACTGGAGCGAACCCATCCCCGCGCCGTCTGGTGCCGAGACGCGATCGCTTCGACTCCGCTCAGCGACCGAAGCCGAACCACGGTCAGCGACCGCAGCCAAGCCACAGCCAGCAACCGCAGCCGAGCCACAGTCAGCGGAGTCGAAACGCCAGCAGTGAGCGGAGTCGAACTGTGGATGGCCATTCTCACCAAAACCGTGCTGATTGAGTAAGCCTCTTCGTTGCAGGTACCGGGTTCCTTTGCGCGTGGCCTGGTTTAGGCAACAGCGCCAGGAACCCGATACCTTTTCGCTCCTATTTGTAATCTGCGCCCTGCGATCGCCAATGTGGCACAGCAGATCGCCAATGTAGCACAGTAGTTTGGCGAAACTGGCACAGCAGTTTAACGATCTGCGGGTGCAGATCGCCAATGTGGCACAGTAGATCGCTAATGTGGCACAGCAGTTTAATGTTCGCGCAGCGTTGCGAAGCAATCTACACCCTCAGATCGCTGATGTGGCACAGCAGATCGCTAATGTGGCCCAGCAGTTTGGCAATCTCCAGCCCAGATCTTGCTGCACCACCGCATAGTCTGCCGCAATGGTTTGGTGAAATTGCTCTGGCCACTCATGTCACACCAGCAGCTCAACCCTAAAGGGTAGATCGCTCTCATCAAACGCCTCTTGCAGATCGGCTTTCTGAGGATGGGCGAGGGGATCTGTTTTACTCAGATTTCTCAGGCGGCTTTTAAGCAACATTCAGGGAGTGGTCACGGGGGCTTCAGAGAGAGCGGGCACTGTAGAGCACAGTTGCACTGCCCCCAGGAGCTAACTTTATGTCTTCCTCTCATCGGCCAAACTCTGACCTTTCTGCCCAGGTGCTCGAAACCGCGCTGGGCAACTACATTTTGCTAGAGGTGTATCGTGATGCAGAGCTGTCGTCGCACTACCCCACCCCAGCCAACTCTGCCCCTCGCCCCGGCCTGTGGTCTGCCGCAGCGGTGACGGTGCTCGGCGGGCTGCTGGCCCTGCTGGCCATAGAGGCTACCCCTCGCGCGATCGCATCTCTCTCCATCCACGCTCAAACCACCGTTACCGAGTTGGGCATTTCTACCCGCTGGACGTTTTAGGGCATCACTTGCGCTCAAAGTGGGCAATCGGCGGCTGGGTCGCGGCCAGTCGCTGCACCAGCGCCTCGCGAGCCTCAATATTAGAACGAGAATTGCCGACGTAGGCCTTCACAAATAGCCCGATCGCCTCCGCCATCAGCTCTCGCAGGTCTGCGTTGGGCTGGGTGGCCGAAAAATCTAAAAACGCTCGGCCCGTGGTGGCATCGAAGGGATCGACAAAGGAAAAGTGGTTGGCCCCTTCTAATAAGAGCAGATAGCTATCGTCTCTGCCGCCCTGAATGCTTTCGCGGAAGGTGCGCTCAACTGGGGTAGTAGCCCGCTCCCAGGTAATGCCGTAGCGATCGCTGCTGTTGGCAATCACCCCATCCTGAGTGCCGCCCATTAACAGCAGGGGCAGCCGATCGGGCAGCGGCAAAATTGTGCCCGCCGGGTAGCCCAGATGCATGACCGCAGCGGTGTGGGCTCCGTAGGCAAAGGCCGCGCAAACTGAAGGGAAAAATTCGGGGCTGGCGCTTTCAATGGCGACCCGGCCCCCGGCAGAATGCCCACCCAAAATGACGTGGTCTAAGTCGAGCAGGCCCGCCAGCACGCCAGCGGCATTCAGCGTTTTCAGTTCGTGCAGCAAAGCGGGCACCGCCGATGCCGTGGGGCCTTGACCGTAGCGATCGGGCATCAGCATAGCGAGATCGACCCCTGGGGTGAGGGCCACCATACCCGGCAGGTTTTCGGCCACCCAAGCAAAGGTAACCGCTACCAGCCCCCGCTCTGCCAGAGCAACCGCTAGCCACTGGTACAGCTCTGGCCCGCAGTTAATGCCGTTAAACAAAATCACCACCGGAAAGGGAGCCTGCTCTGCGTTGGCCGGCACAATGCCCATATTCTGCTCTTGCGTGCCACCAGACAGCTGGGCCGGGTAAAACACCTTGAGATGAAGGGTGTTGTACGGAGCGGCGTGCCCCTCGACCGTTGCCGCGCGAAACAGTGCTCTTACCGTCATGGGATGCGTGTTCTCCAGAAAACGTCAGGTGGGGTGCTTGGAATGAGAAACCGGGCCTAGCGATCTGTCAAGACTAAATTTGTAGGTTGGGTGGCGCTTTAGCAGAATTCAACAAGGCTAACCACTGTTGGGTTTCACGGCGTTCCACCCAATCTACGCGAACCCTAGTTTTTAGTATTGCCGCTGCACTAGAAACCCGGTTTCTTCTCTGCATGAGCGGCAAAGCTAGCGGGCTAAACGAGAAACCAGGTTTCTGCGGCGAGCAGGTTGCTGCGATCGCCTCAAGACTGCCAAAATTCATCGACCTGCAAATGCTTTAGCTCCGATTTGATTTCCTGAAAATAGTCGCTCTCGGTAATCTGGGCCACCTGCTTTTGCAGCTTCGCCTGGTCTATTTCGATGGTCAGCTCCATCAACTGCTGCTTTAACTGGGTTTCGCGACGCTCGACGCTGGCGGCCATCAGCTGAAACATGCGGGCCAGCTGGCCCAGTTCATCGTCGCGCTGGGCCACGTCATCGAGCGCTGCCGGGTCAAAGGTGCCCGCATCGACGGCGGTGGCGGCGGCGGTGACTTTATCGACCTGCTCGATGTACTGCTGCATTTCGTGGTTTTGGTGGCGCAGGGTGGCTTCGGCCTGCTTGCGATCGCCAATTTCGGCGCAGATCTGCCCGTACATCTGCTTAAAGGCGGCAATCACCTCCCCCAGCTCATCCTGCCGCCGGTAGCGCAGCGAGGCAAATTCGGGAGCGTTGCTGTCGCAGGCCACGGTTTCTCCGGCCAGGGCCAGGTCGTGGCGCAGGGTGAGAATGGGGGTAATCAGCAGCCGACTGAGCAGCACCATCATCGCCAGGGTAATAAAGGCGGCGATCAGCAGCACCAGCCCGCCAATTCTCAGCATGTAAAACATCAGCGCTTGCCGGGTGCCGTCGGCATCGTGGCGCAGCACAATCCAGTGGTTTTCGGTCAAGTTGGGCAGCATGCCTTCGCCGATGCCCGTCGTCGTCCAGGCGATGTCATAGCGGCGACCCGCTGCGGTGGTGAAAAGCTGGCTGCGGTCTTGAGGGGTGCTGGGCGTAGTTAGCTCAGGCGGTTCGCCAAAGGTTTCGACCAGGTTGCCCTCGCCGTCGTACACCGCGCCGCCCAAAATGCCCTGGAGCATAGGATCCTTCTGTAGCTGCTGCAAGTGTTGGGCCAGGTCTGCCCCCGTGGCGGCGGGGTAGGTGGTGACAATCCAGCGCACTTTGCCGGTGGAAACCTCTGCGATTTGGTCGAGCAGTTCGCCCTGGCGGCGCTGCACCGAGGGCACCAGCAAAATTGCCTCAATCGCCACCAAACTGACGAACATGCCCGCAATGATGCGCTGCGACAGGGGCGATCGAAACAGGCGGTTGGTGGTTTGCAACGATTTGGCTAGGCGCATGGCTTTGGGGGGTGCAGTGCCTCTACGGTGCTGGGTGCCGTCAGGGCTTGTCAAGATCAGCGGTAGATCAGTGTCAGCGAGGGGGCTGATCTACCGTGCTGATCCAATTCTGATCTTTCGCGATCGCAGGCATTCGGCCACACTCTAGGAATGAAGAGGCAATTTTACCTGTGCCAAGTCCAGCTCGGGCTCGGGAGTTTTTTCACCGGCAAAACTCTAGGTCTGAACCTGGATATGGTTTGTTTCCCCGCCGAGAGGTCTCTGCTATGACGCTTGCGCAGACTCCCGCCGCCAGGGCGCAGCTACCCGCCATCAACGAGCTGGTCGTCATCAGCCCTGACCTGCAGGACAACCGCTTTCTCATGCAGAATGCGCCGCCCCAAGCGGCTGTGCTGCGGCTGTGCCAGGAGCAAAATGGGCTAGCGGCGATCTGGCAACGGCTAGCGGCCCTGCCGCCAATTCATCGCATTCACCTGGTAACGCCCAGCCGTGGTGAAGGCTTGCAGTTAGGCAGCGTCTTGCTGCGCTACGACACTGTGCCAAACTACGCCAGCGCGCTGTGTCAATGGCGATCGCGACTGGCCCCCAAGGCTGAAATTTTGATCTACAACGACCAGGCCGCCCGCACGGAGGCAGGCAAACTACTCATTGATATTTTGCACTACCTGACGGGGGCCGCGATCGCGGTTTGCACCACCCTTCCCAATACCCTTGCGCCAACCGGCAAGTGGGAACTAGACTGCGTCACCCAGATTCTGCAACCTGAGCTGACATTTTCACCAGCGGTCGTGACCCAGACTCGCGCCAGTAAAAATATCTCAAACTATGGAGAAATCAATTAGCCCAGTATTTTCCAAATCGACCAACCTAAAGATCCTATTTGCAACTCTACGGGCTTCTCGCGCAGCACATTTCTGTCGCTGTCAAGATCAGAGTTAGGCAAGGGCTGCTGATCCAAATGTGATCTGGAGCTGATCTTTTCAGGCGATCGCATCCGAGCCATACTTTAGCTAGAGTCGTTTGACCTGGGGTTTCGCTGCCTAGAAGAGAAGCCGCGACGCCATCTGTTTGCTGACAATACCGAAAAATCAAATTACTTTCTTGGCGGACAAGCCGTAGCTTTTTCGCTGGTTTCGCATGCTTTGCCTTGCTTGACAAGAGAATCTTAAATCACGTCTTTACATTTCTTTTTTAATTGAGTATTGAGAGAAATAAGCCTGATTTCTTCAACTCCTTTCATGCCAATCAATTGGCAAATTTACTAGTCTATTCAATCTCATTTTCTTTAGCTTGGCTCATGGCTTTCTCAGCAACTTCTCAGTTGGCAAGTTCATTCTCTTCCGTAGATAAGCGAATTCTGTTTGTAGCTTTATTTAACCAATGAGTTTTGCTTAAGAAAGTGTTTTGTCCCATTTATATGGGCTCAAAAAACTTTCTATCTTGAGCCAAAAACCTTCCTGTCCCTAAATAAAAAACCTCGAAAAATCATCCTATGTCTGATCCTTTTGTCGGCGAGATTCGCATGTTTGCAGGCAACTTTGCCCCCCGTGGCTGGGCTTTTTGCAACGGCCAGCTACTACCGATTAGCCAAAACACAGCGTTGTTTTCGCTAATCGGCACCATCTACGGCGGCGATGGTCGTGTCACCTTCGCCCTGCCCGACTTGCAGGGCCGCATCCCCCTTCACGCCGGACAGGGGGCGGGCCTGAGCAACTACCCCCTCGGCAGCCGGGGCGGTGTAGAGCAGGTTGCCCTCACTACCGAGCAACTGCCCGCCCACAGCCACGCTCTGCTGGCCAGCGACGCTAACGGCGACCAGCGCACTCCCACCAATCACGCCCTGGCTATTCCCGAAGAAACTCCCATTTACAGTGCCGTCGAACCCACAGCAGTAATGGCCAAAGGGGCGATGGCCCCCACCGGCAATGGCCACCCCCACGAAAACCGCCCACCCTACCTGGCGGTGAACTACATCATCGCCCTGTTCGGCATCTTTCCGGCAAGGAGCTGAGATACACCCTGCCAAAATCCGTGGGTCGCGCCATCGGGCCGATCGGCGATTGCCCCACCTGGAGCTGCTTGACCCACGCTACTCCCTAGCCCTCCCAGGAGGGGATAAACCCAAAATCCCCAATCTAAAATCCAAAATTCTGTAATTCCCCATGAACCCCCAACTCTTCTGGACTCTCCCCGGACTGATCGACAGCCTGGTACGCGCCAATGCCGACGGCACTGAACTGGCCACCCTGCTCGATCGCACCCAGCTCAACAACCCCAATGGCATCGCCCTCGATCTAGAGAACGGCCATGTTTATCTCGCCGATGGCGGTGCGGGCGATCGCATTCTCCGCGCTAACCTGGATGGCTCCGACCTGCGGGTAATTGTGGCCGATGCGGGCGACAACCCCGCCGACATTGCGCTGGATTTAGCCAATGGCCACATTTACTGGACGATTCCTGGCGTTGTTGACCAGGTGCGGCGGGCGAATCTGGATGGCTCAAATGTCGAAACCGTGCTGGATGCGGCGGTGCTGAGCAACCCCAACGGCATTGCCCTGGATGTTGCCAACCGCCACATCTATGTTGCCGACGGCGGCGCGGGCGATCGCATCCTCCGCTTCAGCTTCGACGGCCCAGAGGCGCTGGTGATCGTCGCCGACACAGGCGATAACCCCGCTGATATTGCGCTGGATTTGGTCAACGGCCAGATCTACTGGACAATCCCTGGCACCACCGACGAGGTGCGCCGCGCTAACCTGGATGGCTCGAATATCGAAACTATTCTCAATACCAGCATTCTCGAAAACCCCAACGGCATTGCCCTAGATACTGAGGCCGGACAGCTCTATGTGGCTGACGGCGGCGCTGGCGATCGCATTCTGCGAGCCAATCTGGACGGCTCCAACCCCGAGGTGCTGCCGATCGCAGCGGGGGATAACCCGACCGGGCTGGCGATCGCGATCGAGACTCTAAATATCCTGGACGGCAGCGGCGATCGCAACGTTTTTGCCATTCCCTTAAACAGCACGCTAACCGTGGAAAATTTTGGCGGCGTAGGTCTGGGCGCGGTACCCAATAGCGGTTTGGTGGCTGAAATCGACACCTTTCAGTTCCAGGGCGAAGGGCTGACGGCGGAGAACCTGCGGCTGACCCAGGAGGGCAGCGATCTACGGCTCAGCTTTGAGGGCGTTCCCGACACGGGGGCAATTTTGCGCGACTTTGCCCTGGAGGATTTAGACAACCTGCCCGGTGGCGAGGGCAACATCCTGTTCGATGGCGACGAGAGAATTCAGGACAGTGTCGATGTGTTCAACGCCGACTCTACTCAGTCGCGCATTTTCAACCGCAACACCGTCACCTTTTTGAATGATCTGGATAACCGGGTACGGGGCTTTGCTGACTCCGACGATGTGATCAACGGCCAGAGCGGTAATGACGACATCCTCGGCCTCAGCGGCGATGACCTGCTGCGCGGCGGCGCGGGCGACGACAGTCTCGACGGCGGCCTGGGCAGCGATGTGAAAACGGGCGGCCCCGGTAGCGATACCTTCCGCTTCGGGGCTGACCTGATCGCCAGCGGCGGTGGCGACGCGGATGTGATTACCGATTTTGAGGCGAGCGATCGCATCGATACCAGCGGCTTTTTGGGCGCAGGCGGCGAGTTTTCGCTGGCGGTACTGAGCGATCGCCTGGTGGCCAACCTCAGCACGGGCGACACCGTGACGGTGTTGGGCAACCTATCAGCCGCCTCGGCCCAGTTGGCACCCTTTGCGATCGATATTGCGATCGCCTGATTCCGCGTAGGGTGGGCACCGCCCACCTCAAGCCATTTCTCTATCCCCCAACACAGCCAACCTTCCTCGCGTAAAAGCGAGTGAGGACAACCGATGACAGCCAGAACCAATGGTGGGCAATGCCCACCCTACCGATCGATTACGGAGATTGCCGATGAACAGCCAGAAATTCTCTCAGCTCCAGAAACCGCAGGCCAATCGGCCACCTCTGCGGCACCAAACCTCTGTGGTGCCGATCAAGCCTCGCCATGTCAGCTATCGCGACGACCTGGTGAGCGACGGCTAGCCAGCTTTGTGTGCCCTCAAAACAAACCGCAGGTTGGGTGGTGCGCCAGCAAAACCCAACCGCCCCACAGCGCAATCAACCAAATTTCCATAACCCCCAAGGAGACCAACCCATGCAGATTAACCGCAACAACCTCCAGCACCTGACTTCGGTGCAGCACCAGGGCCTCGTGTTCCTGTTTGGTATCGACACCAGCCGCGACATCTACTATGCGGTGCGGCGCACTCCGCCAGCGCCCACGGAGCCAGCCGTTCTGCCCGAATCAGCTGACGCTGACGCAAGCGCAGAGTCAGCAGACCCGGTGCCGCCTTCCCCGTGGGGCGAATGGGTGCGGCTGCCCCTGCCCACCGACCAGCCCGACGAATCGGTGCTTCAGCGCGAGCGAGAAGAAGGCGTGGATCAGTGGGTGCGATCGCAGTACAGCACCGCCGACCGCACCGCCCTGGCCCCTATTCAGGTGCTCTCCGACGGCGAACATCTCTTCGTCTTCCGCCAGTCCACCGAAAATACGCTGTTAGCGGATCGCTTTTTGCTCGACGGCGGCACTGAGCGGCTGGTGCCGAAGCTGGAGGTGCGCTTTAAGCGCAGTCGGCAGCGGTTTACCCCGGCCCAGCCCCAGGGCTTAGGCGGCAGCCAGTCCTTCGATACGCCCGACTTTCGCGATTTTGCGGGCAACTTTTTCTTTGAGCCCACGCAGGAAATTCGGCTGGCGCAGAACCTCACCCAGGGCTGGTTTGCCGTAGTGCTGACTACCACCAGCGAGCACGAGGTCAGCCGCTGGCACCTCTTTGCCCACAATGGCGAGAGCGGGCGGATCGAGCTGTTTTCGCTGCGCCGATCGCGCGATCGCCTGTTCGAGCTGGCCGACTACACCGTGGAAGAGGGCAGCCTGGAGGATCCCCAGCCCCGCCAGATTCCCGGCCTGATCCAGCGCACGCTGGTGCTGCGGGATGCGGCGGGCGAGGAGCTGACCGCCACCGAGGCCCCCACCGCCACCCGCTTTTGCCTGCAAAGCGAAATGACCACCCAGGACGGCGACACCTCGTTTATCAAAGGCGGTGTGCGGGTGATGCTGGCGGTGCCTGTGCAGGTCATGGGTGCGGCAGACCCCAGCCCTACCCTGGCCTCGCTGATCTTTGGCGTGCGCACCGACGGCACCCTGGCCCAGATCGACGACCAGCCCCAAGAAACCCTGCGGCTGGAGAACAACCGCGACATTCTGCTGCCCGCCGATACCCTGCAACAGGTGCGCGGCGTCAGCGGCAATCAGGAGTCTGACCCCGATACCGACAGCCGCCCCAGTTTCACCTTCGACGGTGTGGATGACTATATTGATGTAGGCTCAGACCGTTCCCTCGATCTGACCCGCAATTTCTCCATTGAAGCCTGGGTGAATCCTGCTGCCGAAAAAGAACAGTGGATTTTTGCTAAGCAGGACAGCTACGCCCTGGGTTTGGTAAACGGCAACCCCGTCTTCACCAGCTACGACGGCGCGCGCTACCAGATGGAGAATGTCTCGATTCCGCTGGAGACCTGGACGCATTTGGCGGTGGTGTGCGATCGCCGCAACACGCTACACATCTACGTCAACGGTGAACTGGCCGATACCTACGAAGGCGCAACCCCGGCCCGACCCAGCGGCTTTAGCGCCAAAATTGGCGTGCAGAACCCTGACTCTGGCGAGGGCTTTTGGGACGGCTGGCTGTCAGAAGTACGGGTATGGAACGTGGCGCTGAGCGAGACCGAGATTCAGCAGCGGATGGGCGATCGCCTGCTGGGGCGCGAGCTGGGCCTGGTGGGCTACTGGCCGCTGATGGCCCTGGCCAACGGCGAAACCGTGGATTTCTCGCCTGAGTCGAATACCGGGCGCGTGTTGGGGGCCTTCCCCACCGGGCGGCGAATTGGGCGACGGGTGGGGCGGCGCAACGCCGAGGCCTACCGCTACGGCGAGGTGTTTAGCGTGGTGCAGGGGGCGACCTACTTAGAGAGCTTTGAGTACCGCACCGACGCGCCGATTTTGCCCTTTGATGAAAGCGCAGAAGCCTTTGAGTTTGTGTTTGAGGGGCTGACGGGTGGACGCAACGGTGACCCTACCGACCCGGCGATCGTCCCCGCCCAGATTCGCCCGCTGAATGCGGCCCGCGACGACGGCTGGCGGGTAGCCCAGGCCCGGTTCACCATCCCAGAGGGCATGACTCACCTGCGGCTATTCCACACCACCGCCCCCGGCGGCAGGTGGGACACCCTGGAGCTGCGCCGCCACCGGGTCGCACAACTGGCCAGCACCGTCACCCAGGCCGAGTTTGTCGATGAGGTGCTGCTGCCCGCCCTGGCGAATGGGTTTGACGCCGCCGAGCAGGCCCTGGATGAACTGCGTCCTTTAGAACAAGAGGAAGCAGGGCTGATTCGCGAGGTGCGGGAACTGGAAGCCCTGATTGCCGAGGATGTTCCCCTGGATGTGCTGACCCAGCAGGTAGCCGCCCAGCGACAGACTGTGGCCCAGTTCACCACCGAGCAGCGGGCCGCCTCCCGCCGCCTGGGCGACGAGGAGCTAAACCCGTTCAATTTTTATACTGAAATCAATCCGGGCGATCGCGCCGGGGTGCGGTTGCAGTACGATGCCATTCGCCGCGCCAATAGCCCCGACCTCACGCTACGGCCCAGCGACTTTAGCACGGCCCAGCGCTGGCAAATTCGGCCCTTGAATGTGACGGCCACCGGGCGCACTTTGGTCAGAATTCATCCCCAAAATAACCTGGCGGCGGTGCTGACCGCCGACAACAGCGGCAGCGGCACCTACACTGGCCTCTCGGTGCAGCCGCTGCGGCAGCCGCCGGGGGTTGTCTACCAAAACTGGTCGCTGGAGTTTTTGCAGCAGGGCAACCCGGCCCGCGTGCAGTTCCGAACTCGTCAACCCGATACCGCTAACCCGGTGCTGGATACCTACCTGCTGGTGGTGCGCGCCAGCG
This sequence comes from Nodosilinea sp. AN01ver1, assembly GCF_050565655.1. Lineage (NCBI taxonomy): Bacteria > Bacillati > Cyanobacteriota > Cyanophyceae > Nodosilineales > Nodosilineaceae > Nodosilinea > Nodosilinea sp. AN01ver1. The sequence goes on from NZ_JBNXVS010000051.1 coordinate 15,597, forward strand.
GCAGCCTGACCGCCGAACCGGTAGACAGCTTTGCCCGCAGCGGCAGCGTCGGCGACTGGCTGCTGATCAATACCGGCCTTTTGCACGATGAGGGAAGGGCCGCGATCGCCTCTGCCCGCGCTACCTTCGATCGCCTCACCGCCGACCTCGCCGTTGCCCAGGCCGACCTCGATCGCCTGGAAGCCCGCCTGGCCCGCATTGATGAGCTAGAGCCTCAGCTCGCCGCCGCCCGCCTGCGGCTGAACGAGGTGCAAGACCGCATTCGCACCCTGCGCCAGACCTATCTGGATGCTGTGGCGGCCCTGAGCAACCAGGCTCAGACGCTGCCCATTCTCCCCACCACCGACGGCGGCACCGTGCAGGGGGGGCTGCTCGACTTTGCCGCTCCGACCGGGGCCGTCACCAGCTATGAAAGTGTGGAGGGTGCTGTGCATCTGAATTTCCTGGATCGGCGGAATCGCCTTCGCACCACCGTTTACGATGCCGTGGCAGAAGTTTGGCGGCCCAACCTGCCCGGCACCTGCCTCGCCTTTGAGGCCGACGGCGCCAATCCCGGTCGGCTGGAGATCAGCCCCTTTGGCGGCGACGCCCTGAGCCGCTTTACCCTGTCGGGCTGGGTGCGCACCCAAACCACAGCCACAGCCACCTGGCTAGACTACCGCCAGGCGGCCAGCCGCCTGCGGGTGTTCAATCCCCAAAACCTCCAGGTCACCATTAACGATCAGACCACGCCGCCTACCGGCATTGCCCTGGTCGATGGCGAGTGGCACTGGCTGAGCGTCACCTGGCGCGGGCAGGACGGCCAGCTGCAAATCTATGTGGATGGTGCGATCGCCTACACAGGCGAGATCTCCCCCAGCGATCGGCTGCGGGCGGGCGGCACCCTCACCTTCGGGGCCGATGTCGATGGCGCAAACCCCTGGATTGGCTTTCTGGAGAGTATGCAGGTGTGGGATCAGGTATTGGGAGCCGACGAGATTGAGGCCAGCCAGCACCTGCCTCTGACCGGCAACGAACCGGGGCTGCTGGGCTACTGGCCTCTGGAGGATGTCGGTCGAGCGGAAATTTTGGATCGCTCCCCCCACGGCTACCACGGCACCCTGGCTGGCGCGGTGCAGCTGGCTCCGTCTACTGCGCCAATTGGTGCGATCGCGACCGAAGCCGCCCTGGTCGTCGCCAACGAATACCCCACCCAGGCGGTCAACGCCCTGGGCCAGGCGGAAGGGCTGATGCGACGCTTCTATGCCTTTTTGCAGGCGGATGCAATCTATCTACTGCAAGACCAGCGCATCGAAAGTCTGGAGGTGCGCTGGGTGGGCAATGCCCAGTTTGACCCCACGCTGTTGGGCTACATCGAAGGGGCACCCCCCGTACCCAGCGAAAACCTCACCGAGGCAGAGAGCTACGACGGCACCGCCGCCATTCAGCTCAACGCTACCGAAAACGTCCGCTACAGCTGGACTCGCGCCCAGGAGGCGGGGCTGGGCATTGATGTCAATGCCATTCTCGGGACCGCCGCCGAGGCCTCCTTTGGGGTGGCAGTCACCACCTCCGTCTCCGGTGGCTTTGGCTTTACCGGCAATCTGTCTAGCACCTACAGCCTGCTCGACGAAGGCACCGTCACCCTCGATATTGCCACGGCCCTGCAGGATCGGCTCTCCCTGCGAGGCAGCCTGGAAACCACCGCGCGCTTTCCCCGATTGGGACGGCGCTACGTGCCCAAAAACGTGGGCTACGCCCTGGTCGTGTCTTCTTTGGCGGATGTGTTTGTGCTGCGGTTGCGCCGCAGTCGGCGCATGGTGTCGTACCAGGTGGCCCCGGTGCCCGATCTGCCGCCCCAGGTCAACACCGTCACTTTTTTAATCAACCCGGCCTACCAGCAAAACGGCACCCTCGACGGCCAGGTGGGCACCGAGGCCGCCGACGATCGCGTCTATGCCGCCGTGCCCAGCCTGCGTGCCCAGTACGGCTCCCAGTTTCCGGCCAGCTACTTCCGCATCCGCGAAGCCGCCGAGCTAGAGGCCCAAATTCGCCGTCAAGACCGGGAGCGGGAGGCCATTTTTGTCAACTACAACAGCCGCGCCATTGAGGGGGGGGCCGCCAACCGCTCGACCGATAACGCCAACGAAAACAATATCGAGCAGGTGGCGGCCAATGTGGGGTCGGCGATCGCCTCGACGGTGGAGTCGGTGCGCTCTGGCGGCAGTGCCGACGGCTGGCAGCAGCGGCTAGAGCAGCTCTTGATCGACGCCCGCAAGCGGAACATCGTCAACACCTACGTGTGGGATGGCGACGGCGGTCTGCGCTCTGAAACCCAGGAGTTTGCCGACACCATCGAGCAAACCATCGGCGGCAGTTTCTCGCTCGATGGGGGGCTCGGCATTACCGGGTTTGTGCAGGGGCTCGGCGTTTGGGTAAACCTGACGGCCCTGGCTACCGCTCACATCACCCAGGTTTCTACCAAAACCGAAAGCCGCAGCCGGGGCTTCAGCCTGGCGGTAGAGCTAGCGGGCGAGAGCCGGGGCATCACCCGCGCCGACGACACGGCGGTCATTCCGGGCGAAAAGGTCGATCGCTACCGCTTCTCCAGCTTTTATCTGGAGCCTAATACCAGCCACTTCAGCGACTTCTTTCATCAGGTGGTTGACCCCGAGTGGCTGATGGGCAACGACGAAGAGGCCCGCGCCCTGCGCCAGATCAGCATGGTGCGACCCAACCCGGTGTGGCGGGTGCGCCACCTGGTCACCTTTGTGGAACGCCCTGCCCTGCAAGGGTTTGGGGCACCCCAGGCCGCAACGGTGGAAAGTCTCCCGGCGATTCCCTCTGTCACTAACGGCAACGGTCGTCGAGCGATCGCGGCCAGCGCTGAACAGTAGGTTGGTTGCTCACCTAACCAACGGCCAACCGGGCTGCGCTCTTTCCTCAAGACTTGGGGAGAGCGCAGCCCGATCTGTCTCTGCTGTAATATTGCCCCTTTTGCCTGCCTGCCCAGGTCAAAGGAGCCGCTTTAAAAGGTGCCATCCGCAGGGAGGGGTTTGAGCGGCAGCGGCGGTTGGCCTAGGCGGCGCGGCGGCGCGGGCGCTTGTGCTCAGACTTTTTCTTGTAGCCAACGGCCTGGGCTGCGCGCTGTCAGAGCCGAAGAGCAATCGCAGGCTTTCCTTAGCTGTGCTGGGTATATTCAATGGCGCAAAACGTTGCCCCCTGCGGGTCTCGAATCAGCGTAAACTTGCCCGTGCCCTCAATCAATATCGGTGGCAACAACACCTGGCCCCCCAAGGCTTTAGCCTGTTCGGCGATCGCATCCACATCTTCCACCGTAATGTACACTCCCCAGGTCGGCGGCATATTGGCCTGGTTGGGTGGCGGTGGGGCCATACCGCCAATCTCCTTTCCTCCCACCTCTATGACAGTGTAGGGAATGTCGCCAAGAGGGCCTTCTTTGAGCGTCCAGCCAAACAGGGGGCCGTAAAACTCCTTGGCAGCGGCAACATCGGGAGTAATTAGCTCGCACCAGCTAAACGCACCAGGCTGCTGAAAGGGGTCCATAGCTGACTCCATAAGGGGCAAAAGCCGAGGCACCAAACAGACGGATGAAGGCTACCTGGCTTTAGATAGCATAGGGGCAAGTTACCCCTTGATTACGCCCTATCAGTCGTTTTTCTGCCACTTCAAAAACTTCCCTCGACCCAACGCCTGGCGAGAAGAGGTAGGCGAGGGCAGCGGCATTCTTTTTGATCTTCTCCTGGGGTTGTAGCTGTGATTCAGTTGATTCCCCCGCAGCATAAAAACCCCGTCACGTTGCCGAGGTAACGTGACGGGGCTGATCACCTTAGCAGCGCTCAAGCGCCAGTCGCTAGAACCGCACCGTGCTGCCGGTAATGCTCTGGAACTCAAACTCACCCACAGCCTCGCGGTAGGTGCGACGGGTGTCGCGCAGCATGCTGATCGCCAGCCGCTCGCCCAGCAGGTTACCGCCGGTTTCGATGCCGGTGCCGGGGCGATCGCAGCCCGCATTGGGTCCCGAGGTGGTGCCATCGGTGCGCCAGTGCATGCCCGCCCCATCGCGGAACAGGGTAACGTTGGCGATCAGCTTGTTCAGCTCGCCGTGGATGGTGAGTTTTTCGCCTCGGTAGTCGGCCAGCTTAGAGCCACCATCCACCGGCACCTTGGGGTTGGGGAAGGGGCCATCGGCAAAGTAGGCCTTCGCCACCGTCGCCGCCGCCGCCACAAAGGCCGAGTGGCCACCGGGGTAGGCGGGGTGGGTGGGCGACCCTTCGGGGAAGCCCATGGGCAGCAGCCAGTTACCCTGGCAATCGCCCCGGTTTTGGGCCACATTTTGCTGGCGGTTGTGCTCAAAGATGCGATCGAGCACCTGGGTACGCCGCCACACATCGGCCCCCTCGCCAAAGAAGTCGTTAAACTTCTCACTGTCGCAGGGGTTTTCACTGTGGCCCAAAACACCGCGACGAAACAGTTCTAGGCGCTGGGCATAGACCTCAGGCCGCAGACGGCGGTGCACACACCACTTCTGGAACCAGGCGTGCTTGAGGGCATAGACCCCGGCCAGCCCAGCCTGAATGCTGATGTCTGGCCCGCCCAGGCTGCCAAAAGCATCCGATGTGGTGATGTCTCTGCCGTAGGGCACGGCCTTTGACAACGCCGCCTTCTGGCCCAGCAGCTGGATGGTAGCCCACAGCCCGGCCTGGTGCGGAAAGTCAATATGCACCCACTGCCCCGCATCCCGCAGGGTGGTGATGTAGCGAGTGCCGTCGATAATATCGGTATTGCTGGGGTCGATATCGCCATTGTTGACCCGGTTCCAGGTGTCGAGGTCGGTCATGTAGTCGAGACCGGGGCGCGGGTAGCGCTGCTGCTGACGAATGGGCTGGTTGCCAAAGTTAAAGTCTTGCAGCAAAAACTGCGACACGTGGGGGCCAACATTGCAGCCCGCGTAGGGGCCGCGAAACAGCGTTTGGGGCGTGCAGACAAAGCCAAACTGGTCGTCAAAGCCCACGGCATTGAGGTCGTCGCAGGCGGCTTGAATCAGGCCGCTGTTGGCGTACTGGTCAAAGGGCACATCGCGGCAGAGGGCCATCCAGTAGCGCTCGACCATGTCGATGGCGGTGCTGCGGCTGTCAAAGGTGGGGGCAGCGGCCATGCGCGCCCCGTTAGAGTCATTGCCGATCTGCTGGTAAGAAAACGCATTCAGCGGGTTGACCAGCTTGCGCTTGCCGCCGCCCAGCTGCACCTGCTCGAGAGCGGCTTGGGTACCAGCCTGCAGCGCATCGAGCAGCGATTGAAACGAGCTGGGGTCAACCAGACCGTTGACGTTGTGGGCCAAACCCTTAGAGAACGAGGCAAAGCCCGGAAAGCCAATGTGCTTAAAGCGATCTTCGTCGCCGTTGATGGCGGGCGGCGTGACGCTAAAGTCGCCAGCGGCATCGTCACGCTCTTGGTCGCGCAGGGCCGCCGCCTCGGTGCGGCGAGCTTCGTAGTCGCGCTGTTGGGCATTGTTGTACTGGCAGTCAACCATGGGGATGTTCCTTAGTGAATGGGCTAGTGAATCGCCAACCTCGGACTGGAGGGCGGTAACCTCTGAATCGGCCTCCGGAAGCGCCAGGATCGTTGGCCCTTCGGGAGCAAATAACCGCTGCAAAAAGTTGACCATCGTCCTGGAATCCATAGGGCAATAGGGGGTTAAGGCAGAACCTGGAAGCCAGAATTCTTAAGCCGGGAACGCACCGCTGAAGCAGCGAGCAAAACCCCAGCGATCGCTAAAAACCTTAGTGATGTGGGGTTTCAACCGTTGCAATAGATTTAAGGTAGACGGCACTGAGCGGCAAACCACAGTACCCCCACGGGTACTCTTTGCCGCCGTGAACCAGGCCCATCCCGTGAGATTGCCGTTCAGCCACATCAAATTCAGCCGCATCGAACGCAGCTAGAGAGAATGGGGCGGAGAGATCTTAAGTGTGGCTAGGTTTTGGGTGAGGCTACCTGGGGCCGATCTAAGCTCAGAGCACCCCAGCTCGATAGGGTTTGAGCCGAGAGGCCGGGCTGATGGGGGCGATCGCCGCCGCTTGCCGCTCGCGCCTTTGGCAGCCTGTTCACTAACCCGCAGAGTTGACACATGGCTTACCCCTTCCGAATTTGGTCACATCTTTGACCTGAAACACCACGTTGGTAGAGAAAAATGCCGCCGGGCTATAGCCCGAGTTGCGTCGTTGAATACCGCAGAACCCCAGAAACGTTCAGCATTTCTGGGGTTCTGTCGGTGTGATAGGGCTGGAGCTTAGGGCAGTGCGGGCGGTTGCAGGCGGGCCGTCCACACCCGCTCAAAGGAAACGTTTTCCTGGCGGAAGGCCTCGCGCAGACTGTCGGCGGCGGTAGCGCTGAATTCGCAAATGCGGCGGCGGCGGTCTTTTGAGATCAGGTGCGCAGCTTTTGGATGCGGCGAATCGCTAAGCAGGGGTGAAGAGTAGGATTAGCCCTCATTGCTTGAAAATAAGCTTCTGTGAGGGGAGGAGTATCGAGCGACAAGACCAGAATGCGGGGCAGGTCAGATTGAGGGCAGAGCGTGATAGCTTCCGTAAAAACAACTGAATCGCCAGAAGGCTTGGAGCAGTTTCCAGGTGTAGGGTTGCAGGTCTGGCTCACTTGCAATGGCGAACTTACCTGGGTCAAAATTCCACAGCACGGCTCAATCTCCTGATGTTTGGCGGGATGCAGTCCCTCGGCGGCAGTTTGATCGTCGCCGAGGGAGGTTGGATCTAGGCTTCGACTTGCAACGTTGGCACCATCTTGACCGGGTTGGCCAGGTTCCAGAAGTTGGGCGAGGATGCGATCGTCGCCTCATACATCTGCTGGAATTTTTCGGGGCTGGCGTCGCCCTTGACCGTCATCGTCCAGCGCAGGTCTTGATACCCGGCGTGGACAGACGCGTCTAGCTTGAGCATGCCGCGCACGTCGAGGCTGCCGGTGCTGTGGATCTCTACCTTCTCTAGCCGAATGCCCTCTACCGAGCAAAATTCGACAAAGGTGGCCATAATGCAGGCATTAACCCCTGCCAGCAGCACTTCCTGAGGGTTTGGCCCCATGTTGGTGCCGCCCAGCTCCTCCGGCTCGTCGATGGTGAGCGAGAAGTTGCGGGCGTAGGGCTGCCCAGCCCAGTCGAAAGATTTGATGCGGGTCAGCGATCGCGTACCGTCTACCCAGGCCGTAGTGGCATGGAACTCTAGCTGAGCATGGGCGGTATCTTGCTGAATGGCGGCAATCAGGTCAGTAATGCCGCTGGGAGCAAAGCCATTGATGGTGTACACGGTTTGGGTTGTCATAGGTCAAACTCCTTGGTTTTGGTAAAAAAAGACAATCGAAGCTGTGAAATGACCGCAGCCATTTCGTTTTGGATTCGTTGCGCGATTAGATCACTGTGTGGTTAGCTCGCTGCACAGTGAGTTGTCGTCCGATAAAAAATCGTGGCCCAGGGCCGCAATTTGGTCGTATCCTGCGGCGCTCAACGCTTGCACACTTTGCTTAAAGCTGGGGTGAGTCATCCCGGCGATCAGAAAGGCGTTCTGGTATGACCGCTCTTGAATGCGCTGAATCTCATCCCGCTCAGTGATAGAAAATTTTCGCCTGATTGCCCGCTCTAGGCTGGTAATGTCAAGTTGCACCTGGGCCTTGAGGCCCTGATCAAGGTAGCGAATGATGGCGAGGTAGTCATCAACGGCAGCGGCGATCGCATCAGAGCCCAGACTTTGAGCCATCGACTCCACCATCAGGGCATCGAGGCGGGCGTGCTGGGCCTCCTCCTGCCAGTGGTGCTTCAGCAGGCGGCAAAACTGCGGGTCGAGGTCGTCTTGCTGGCCGCGCACACTTTCGAGAAAGTGCCGCTGGGTCATCCACTCAATGTGCAGCGTTACCAGGGCTACTCCTAAAGGGCTGTGGCTGAGCACGAAGTCGGCAATGGCCTGAGGTGGCCCGATCCCCTCGCAGCGGTGGCCAAACCCAGCCTCAAAGGCCGTCGCAAACTGGCGAAACAGGCGAATGTGCTTGCTCTCTTCGGCGGCAAAGCCCAGGTAGGCCTGGGTGGCCGCAATGTCATCACAGCCCAGAGTTTTGGCGTGGTCCACCACTAGCGGCAGAATGAACTCTTCCACCAGGCCAAACAGGTGCAGGTAGCTGTGGCTGCGAATGTGGTTCAGGGCTAAAGATTCTCTGGCGCTGAGGCCGGGAATCTGCGCCTGTACCAATGCCTCGGGCAAAAAAGGTCGGGCAAAGTCGAGGGGCCGATGAGGGCCAATCAGATCTTCCACCTGCCAACTCACCCGCGCGGCATCCTTGAGAATGGCCGGGTAGCTGTACTTCGGAACGGTTGCGGCGGTCATAAAACCTCCTTGAAATAAAACGGGACTAGTCAGGGTTGAACCGGAAGGCTCATCACCTGGGCTTCAACTTGTCTTCAGAGTAGATAGAGGGGCGTCGCCAGTTCGTCGCTAAACCCTCCCGGCAACGTCACCCCACGTCGAAACAGCGGTTCAGGCGGCGGCGGGCAGCACCCCAAGCTGGCCTAGCAGGGTAGCGGTGTCGGGGTAGAGCCAGGTTTCGGCAATTTGCCCCTGCTCCATGCGGTAGAAGGCTACGCCTGTGAAATCGAGGGCGTTGCCAGTGGCAGGGATGCCGAAGAGGTCTCCAGCATGGCGTCCGGTGATGGCGTAGCGCACCGCGATGTGCTCGCCTTCGGCAGCGATCGCCAGAATCCTGCACTCCTGTTCCGCCACGCCGCCATTCCAGTGGCGAAAGAACGCCTTGTACTCTTCACGGCTGGCGGGGCTTTTGCCGCCGGGAAAGTGGTGGGTGACGATGGATGGGGCAACCAGGCGATCGATCGCCTCCAGTTCGCCCCGGTGGGTGGTGGCAAAGAATTCTCGGATGACCTGCTTGTGCTGCTCTAGCTGAGCCTGGTCAACGGAAGAAGTCGAGGTTGCAAACATGGGTTATATCTCCTGAAAGAAAAACGTGGGCTAGGCAGCGATCGCCATCATGTGCTCCAGGGCCTGCTGGTCGGGGCCGGGGGTCGGTGTGGCCAACCGCGCCTGCTGTAGATAGTCGATCAGCCGATCGGTCATGCCCCAGGCCGGGGGCAGGTGGCTGCTGAGAATGACCTGGGGCTGAAGCTGGCGCAGGGGGGCGATCGCCCGATTCAACGCGCTGGCCTCCACCAGCGGCAGCCAGGGGGCGTCCACCATCGTCCAGTTGATCAAGCCGTCGCGCAGCGCATCGGGGGGAATGGCCTGGGCCGTTTCGGCGGGCTGCTGCATCAGTGCCCCAAAGCAGTCGGAGCTAAACAGAATGCGGTTGTCGGGGTCAAATAGCCCGGTGGTTTCGGGCGCGTCAAAGACCGGGGGCCGCAGGGCGACAACGGTGCGATCGCCCAAATCCAGACGCTGGCCCGGATTCAGCAAATACACTCGATTCAGCGGAAACTGCAGCAGCCCCAGCTTGCCCATGCCCAAAAAGGTGGTGACGATGTGCGCCCTGGGGGCCAGAGCCATCAGCTCGGCCAGGTTGCCCAGGTGGTCGGGGTCGGTGTGGGTGAGGTAGATCCAGGCCAGGTCAGCAGGGTCGATCAGCTGTGAGAGGCGGTCAAGAAACTCACTGCCCAGAGCCGCTAGCCCGGTGTCAATCAATATCGGCTGGGCGGCACGAATGAGAAAAGCATTCACCGGCAGCATGCCCGCGCCGGGTACCGGCAGGTAGGCGGGCAGAACAAAGGTGTCGGCAGCAATGCGCTGGGGGGCGAGCATGGTGGATGCTTGCATGGGGGTCTCCTTGGTTGGGTGAATGGGTAGGTGAGTGGGCGGGTGGATGGGTGGGCGGGTAGGGGCTAGGGTGCGGGAGTAAGGGGGAAGAGTTCAGCATTGCGAGGGCAGCGATCGCCCCTCTAACCGGGGTTTAGGCAGAAGGGCGATCGCCATCAGAACTAGACCATGACCTCTCTAATGCCCGCCCCAAGCTGTAGTTGGCTGGGCATCACGGCCCTGGCGGTGATCGCAGTCGCCTCTGACCAAACCGGGGTGAGTCGAATCTGTATGGCGCTAAAGGTGGGGTTGTGCTGAATGTGCTGGCCAATATCGCTGTTGAGATAGGCGATCGCCGCCGCCTCGCTGTCAAACCAGTAGATGCCGCCCGCCTCTCGTTTGGCTTCATTCATCAGCCAAGTTTTCCAGACCAGGCCGGGCACCTGGGCGATCGCTAGCGCCAGGTCTAGCCCAGTTTGTTTCACCTGTTCTGCTGGGGCGTCAAACGCAAAATTCATCTGTAAAATGCAGCTCATGGCTACCTCCGATGTCGGGTGTTTTCAGTACACCAACCATCATGGGTGAGGCTCAAATAAACGTGATGATCAAGCCGTGATCATCTGATGAGAAAGCTGTGACAGCCATCTATACCAATGCTTTTAGCCCTTAGAATCGGATTGTATAGAGGTTTTAAACAGCTCAGAGATTAAATTTTTGCGTGTGGCCTCAACCGATATGGCGGCTGTTCAATCCAGATCAATTCAATCGATCTAGCCAAGCCAAAGTTTGTGCAAATAATTCTGAAGAATGTGCAAGACACCCTGCGTTCCGCCGCCCATAATTGCGATAGCGCCCTTGCGACCGTAGCCATTTCGATCGCCCCGGAGTGACCTATGCCGACCATTCAAGAACGCCTTCGACGGCAGGCCCAGCAGAGCTTTGTAGGGCGCGGTGCCGAACTTGATCTGCTGTGGCAAGCCCTGGAGCCTGACGGGCCTTTGGTTACATTTGTGTCGGGCATTGGCGGCATGGGCAAATCGGCGCTGCTGCACGCTTTTGTCGAGCAGCTTCAGGCGCGAAATATCACCGTGCTCCAGCTCGACTGTCGCGCTATACAGCCCAGCGAGCCGGGGGTGCTGGAGGCCCTGGGGCATCTCCTCGAAACCACCTTTACTACCGCTGCCGATGTTGCCGCCGCCCTCGATCGCCTACCGCAGCCGGTGGTGATCACCTTCGACACCTACGAGCTGTTTCGTCTGCTCGACGCCTGGCTGCGACAGGAGTTTGTGCCCGCGCTGCCCGATCGCGTGCGGCTGTTTTTCGTTGGACGCGAGGCTCCGGTATCGGCCTGGTGGCTAGCGCCCGGTTGGCAGGGGCTATGCCAGCACCTGGCGCTCGACAGCCTGGATACCGTGGCGGCAACGGCGCTGCTGCGGCAGGCGGGGGTGGCCCCAGGTCAGGTTGAGGCCATTGCCCGCTTTGCCCACGGCCATCCCCTGGCGCTGAAGCTGGCGGCGGCCCTGGCCGAGCGGCCCGACCTCAGCGTGGCCCAAATGGAGGGGCAGACTGTGGTCAGCGAGCTGGCCCGCATTTACCTGCAAGATGTGCGCGACCCGGTGACGCGACAGGTGCTAGAGGCCGCCTCAGTGGTGCGGCGCACAACGCGATCGCTGCTGGCCGCCATGGTGCCCGACCTGCCCGAAAATGACGCCCGCGATCGCCTGCTGGCCCTGCCCTTTGTCTCGATGAACCAGGACGGGCTGGTGCTGCACGACATGGTGCAGCAGGCAATGGGCAGCTTTTTGCAGACCACCGACCCGGCTAAATATCAGCTCTATCGCAGTCGGGCCTGGCAGCAGCTGCGGCAGGAGTGGGCCACGGCGGGGCAAACCCACCGCTGGCGCTACACCGCCGATATGCTGTACCTGATTGAGCACCGCATGGTACGCGACGCGTTTTTTCCGGCGGGGGCGCACACCCTGGCGGTCGAACCGGCTAAGCCCGAGGATGGGGCGGGGATAGTCGCGATCGCTCAGCTCCATGAGGGTGAACAGGCCGCAGCTCGACTGCAAAACTTTTGGCATCAGGTGCCCACCGCCTTCCGCGCCGTCCGGGATGCTGCCAATGAGTTAGTCGGCTTTTCTCAGGTATTTGACCCGATGCAGGTGCCCGAAGCGCTGCTGCTGGCCGACCCCATCAATCAGTTTTGGTGGCAAGCCTTGCAGGCGAACCCGGTGCCAGCCGGGCAGCGCGTCTTTTTCATTCGCCGCGCCCTGGGCAAACTCACCGGGGAAGCCCTGTCAAAAATTCAGGCCGCCTGCTGGCTCGATGCCAAACGCCTGTATCTCGAACATCTAGACACCCTGCGGCGGGTCTACATTGTGTTTCAAAGCATTGATGAGCAGGGGCCAATTGTTGAAAAACTGAGCTTTCGCCCCCTGGGGAATGGCATTGAGCTGGAGGGGCAGCTCTACTACTGCTACTGCCTCGACTTTGGCCCCCAGCAGGTGATGGGCTGGCTCAGCGGGCTGGTGGATGCCCAATACGGGTGCCCAATATCGGCCCCGGCTTCAGAAGTACTCCCCGAACCATTAACCGAGGCATCGCCTGCCTCCAGCTGGTTTGATGTCGAGGGCCACGCCCTGATCATTGACGGGGAGCAAGTGCCCCTCACCCCGCTGGAATACGGCGTTTTGGCCTATCTACACAGCCACCCCGGCAAAGCAGTCAGCCGCATGACCCTGCTAGAGGACGTCTGGGGTTACGACTACGAAGGCGGCAGTAACGTGGTGGACTCGATCGTGCGATCGCTGCGTAAAAAACTGGGACCGCACAGTGGAGCGATCGCCACCGTTACAGGCGTCGGCTACCGCTTCGATGGCTTTTCGTAAAACCTATTCCAGTCAACGCAGATATCCCCGGCAAACCTGCTCGGTGGACACCAGCAGCAGGAAAGACCAAAGCAAAGCTTCTCGATGCCGCCCACGCCCTGGTGATGGGCCACGGGCTGGCGGGCACCTCTATTGACATGGTGCTGGCCAAGGCCGAAGTTACCAAGGGGGCCTTTTTCTACCACTACAAGACCAAAGCTGACCTGGCCCAGGCGCTGGTGCAGCGCTACAGCGATCGCGATGCCGCCCACCTGGAGGCCACCCTAGCCCGCGCCGAAACCCTCAGCCGCGATCCGCTCCAGCAAATTCTAGAGTTTATCGGCCTGTGGCAAGACGACGTTGAGCAGGTGGCTGACCCCGCCGCTGGCGGCCTGATCGCCTCCTACGTCTACCAGTTTGAGGATCTGGCCCCCGAGATTCGCACCATCTCAGCCGAGTCGTTTTTGCTGTGGCGGCAGCGGCTGGGGGCCAAGTTTGAGGCGGCGATCGCCCAGCATCCCCCCCGCTACCCCGTCACCGCAACATCGTTAGCGGATGCCCTGGTCTCGGTTTTTGAAGGCGGCTTTGTAATGACCCGCGTGCTGCAAGACCCCACCCAACTCGCCCAGCAGCTGGTTCACTACCGCAACTACATCGAGCTGCTGTTCGACAGACCCGACCCACTATGAGGCAGGCTGCCAGGTGACTAGGGCTACTTTCCACTGGGCATCAGGCTGCTTATGCAAAATCCACAGGTGGGTACCAGAGGCCGCCAAAATTTCGCCGCTTTCTGGCGATACAAAACGGGTTGTATAGCGACTGGTTTTGTAAGCCAAGCGGCCATGGCCAGTGATTTCGACTTGTTCTGTGGTTAGTTCCACAATCTGCACATCGCTTTCCAATAGTGAACAGGCTGCATCTTTGCCGACAATCATCTCGGCGTTGGGCACCAGCCAGCGCACATCGTCCGTGCAGAACTGTAGTACCTCAAGGCCGTTGCCCGCCAGTTCTAGCTCAATCCAGCGGCGATGAATGTGCCCGATCGCGTCGAGGTCGTCTGTGGGTAAGGTGAGCATTTTCTCGCTATCTAGAAGATATTTATACCGATGGGTAACGCAGTATCCGCACCACAATCCCCCGCTTCCTTGAGGCCAAACTGTCGGGGCAAGTGACATTTGCCCTGCCCCTGAACGTCTGAATCGACGGCCACCATATAGATTTCGCCCATGCTGTCCTCGGCGTGCAGCTTGGCGGCGGCAAAGCCAACCGGAGTACCCGATGCGATCGCAACCCACACCTGAGTATCCGCTACTGCGCAAATCTTTTCAAAGGCCATCTAAAGCCAATTCAATAGAGTTGAGCTGAGGTCAAGGACTCTTAACGGCTGTGCTTCTGCCTATTGCCATTTCAACCGTGTGATATTCGGCGTCTACATCTTCTAAAACAGCCGCCGCTTTCTTAAAGTTGCCCGAAGGAGCAAGTTCTTCAAGCTGCCGACAGAGTTGACTTAGCCTCATCACACCCAGAGACGCGCTGCTAGATTTGAGACCGTGGGCAAGGCGCTGAAGTTCGTTGAGATCCTGCTGAAGAACGGCAGTTTTTATAGACTTGAGAAGAATCGGTGTATCGGCAAGATAAAAATCAATTAGCTCGGCAATGGTTTCTCCGGTATCATCTCCCATGGCCTTACGCAGCCTTGCTAAAACGAGGGGGTCAAAGGTCACAGCAGCCGGAGCAATTGTTGGCTCAGGGGCCGTTTCGTCAGAGGCAGACAGTTCTGAAAACGGCTGTAGGGGACGGCACTGACTCAAGACCTGAGCCAGTGCTTCGAGACGAATGGGTTTGCTGATGTAGTCATGCATGCCAGCACTGAGGCATTTTTCGCGATCGCCCTGCATGGCATTTGCCGTCATCGCAATGAGGTGAGGACGAGTCTGCGGCGCATAGGTCTGGTGAATTCGACGAGCGGCTTCTAACCCATCCATCTCGGGCATTTGCACATCTAGAAGAACAACATCGTAGGGCTGTCGCTGCAGCGCCTCCAGCACCTCCAGTCCATTGCCCACAACGTCGGCCCGGTATCCCAAGCGCTGCAGCATCAGCAGGGCAAGTTTTTGGTTGACTAAATGATCCTCCGCCAGCAGAATTCGCAGCGCCTGTTTTGTAGCTGACTCAAGCGATTCCTTCGGGTTAGAGCACGATTGCAGCTTTGAGGGCGGCTGCTCTTGGAACAGGTGAGTCAACGTAGCGTAGAGCTGAGTAGGCTTAATTGGCTTGTTGAGAAAGGCGGCAAGGCGGCTTTGATCCGGCTGAGTCAGGTGCTCAGGTTTACCCATTGAGGTCAGCATGACCAGCGGCAACTGGGCAGAGCCGGGCAAAGCTTGAATATGGGCTGCCAGCATCAGACCGTCCATGACAGGCATTTGCATGTCCAAAATGGCCAGATCGAAGCATGGGTTTTGCTGCAGTAGCGCTAAAGCTTCTGTGCCAGAGGCGGCGGCTACAGAGCGCATTTGCCACCTGTGAGCATACTGGCTCAAAATTTGTCGATTGATGGCACTATCGTCGACAATTAGCACCTGTCTACCGGCAAGAGAAGCCGGAATATTTGAGTGTTCAGGGTTGAAGCTTGCTTCGACAATGACGGTGAAGTAGAACGTTGATCCTACATTTGTTTGGCTTTCAACCCATAGTTTACCGCCCATCAGCTCGCTCAACCTGTGACTAATAACCAGGCCTAGTCCGGTACCGCCATAATGGCGAGTTGTAGACGAATCGACCTGGCTAAATGCCTTAAAGAGCCGCTCTTGCTTATCTGCTGGAATGCCAATACCGGTATCTTTCACCGCAAACTGAATTTCAAACAGCGGCTGAGTCACTTTGAGCTGAGCGGCATTGAGGGCATTAGCATCTAGCTGTCGGGCTTTGACAGCTACGACCACCTCTCCTGCTTCAGTAAATTTGACGGCGTTGTTGATCAAATTCACCAAGATTTGCCGCAGCCGAGTAACGTCGCCCAAAACGAATGCGGGCACGTTGGGCTCTGCCAAATAGGCCAGCTCTAACCCTTTTTGGGCCGCATTTGGAGCGAGTAAATCCAGAGCTTCTTCCAAACAGGTAAACAGGTTAAAGGGCTGCTGCTCTAGCTCTAGCTTGCCCGACTCAATTTTTGAAAAGTCTAAGATATCGTTAATGATGGTTAAAAGCGACTCGCCGCTGGTGCGGATAATTTCAATATAGTCGCGCTGGGCTGCGGTTAAGTTCATATCCAGCAGCAGCCCGGTCATACCAATAACGGCATTCATAGGAGTGCGTATTTCATGGCTCATGGTGGCCAAAAAATCGCTTTTGGCCTGGTTCGCCCGGTCGGCAACCTGTCTGGCTTGCTCTAGGGCCAGGTTTTGGCTTTGTAGCTCTACCTCGGCCTGTTTATGGGCCGTGATGTCGCTTACGGTGCCAATAAAGCCTGTGATTTGACTGTCGCTGTTGAGCAGGGGCATCGCCTGACTAAAAACCCAGGCCATCGAGCCATCCGTTCTCAAATATCTGAACTCTAGGGCAAACTCCCGTTGAGCCTGAACCGCCTTTTCCCATTCATCTAAGACTCGCTGGCGATCTTCAGGGTGAACAGTGGTTGCCCACCTATCTCCCAGAGCTGCCTGGGGAGAGAGCTGAGCGACCTGGCACCAGCGATCGTTGACGTAGGTACAGTGTCCCTGAGCATTGGTCAGAAAAATCCCGACGGGGGCAAAGCGTGACAGCGTGCGGAAGCGCCGTTCGCTTTCCTGCAGGGCCTGCTCTGCTTGTTTGCGCTGAATGAACTGACCGATCTGGCTGCCTGCCGCCATCAGCATGTTGATCAAATCTTGGTCTAGGGGTTGGACTTGGCGGCTGAAGAACACCATAACGCCCAGCACGCTGCCCCCGTAGATAATAGGCAAGCCAAAGGCGCTGCGCAGCCCTGCTTTGGCGGCGCAGTTTGCTCTAGGGCAGTAGTCTGCCTGAAGAACGTCACTGATCCAGCTGGGCGCTTCTTGCTGCCAAACTCGCTGAGGAAGGCCAATTCCGGTGGATAGGGGAAACTGCTGGGTAAGGCGGCTAAAGTCTTCTAGTGGTGTCTGGCGCTGACACCAGGTAGCGACGCTGTGCAGTTGGTCATTCTGGTCATTTACGAGCCAAAGCTCGCCCGTTGCCCAACCGAGACTGCCGCAAATGGCCTGCATAATTCTGGCCATTCCAGCCTCTAGACGCAGATCTTTAGCCAGAATACGAGCGATCGCATACTGCGTTTGCAGGCGCTGTTCAGTTCGTTTGCGATCGCTGATGTCGGTAACGCTGCCCTCGTAGCCAACGGTTTGCCCCTGAGCGTCGTACAGCACCCGGGCATTCTCTAATATCCAGATCACATCGCCGCCCTTACAGTAGACCTGGGCCTCAAAATTAGACACCCGGCCCCTGGCCTGCATCTGGCGCACAAACCGCTGGCGCTGGACCGGCCTGACATAGAGCTGGTGCTCGATATCGGTAACCGTAGCCATCAGCTCCTCCGCTGAGGCGTAGCCCAAGATTTGGGCCATCATCGGGTTTACCTTGAGGTAGTAACCCGTCGTAGTCGTGCGGTACAGTCCCTCAACTGCATGCTCAAACAGGTCGCGGTACTCAGCTTCGGTCTGCTGCCGTTCGGCCATAGTTTGAGCCAGCTGATTGAGACTGCGCCGCAGCTTTAGCTGGCTCATCACCTGCTGGGCAATAGCCGATAACGCCTCTAGCTGTGGCTCCGTCAAATGCTTAGGAATCCGATCGAGCACGCAGAGAGTGCCCAGGGCGTAGCCATCGTCTGTTACTAGCGGCACCCCGTGATAGCTGCGAATATGAGGCTCTCCCAAAACCAGCGGGTTATCGGCGAAGCGCTGATCATTGAGCGCATCTGGCACCTCAAAGACATTGGGTGCAAGGATGGCATGGGCACAAAAGGCCACATCTCGACCGGTCTCAGCGACTCCCAAACCTACCCTGGATTTAAACCACTGGCGATTACTGTCCAGCAGGCTGATCAGCGCAATGGGCGTTCCACAGACGTAGGCGGCCAGCTTGGCTAAATCGTCAAAGGCAGCTTCTGCCTCAGTATCAAGGATGTTGTACCCCATCAGCGCTGCAAGCCGTTGATTTTCATTGAGGGGAAGGGGAGCCTGCTTCATCGAAACCTCTTAAGCGTCAGGGGCCACACAGTTCGGTCGTCGCCGCCAGCAACATGAGCCAGCCACGCCATCTCTATAAGATTTCCCGCTGTTGGAATAGGCCCAACCTCGCGTTGAAATGAGATTGTCCTATCAAGCGCCAATCGCCTTTTATAGCTGTAGCCAATCGAGTTAGGACGTTTGTCAGACGAACCTACAAACGTTTGAACGTTTGTAGGCTTTATTGAAAACATCGACGCCCGCGCCTAGAGTGATGGTAAAGTCGCCCCTCTTCCCTAACCCTCTGCCAGCAGCTTGTAGATATCCTTGCCAGGTCTTGAGATAGGGCTGCGTCTCGCCCTAGGGCAGGTATTCGCCCTGCTGCCGGGTTTGGGGGGCATGATGCAGAGGAGCGATCGCATCTAGGAGCACAGCATGGTTCCCCTTGGTTTACAGGCCGGTTTGTGGGGATTACTGGCCGGATCGGCCCTGCTGCTAGGGGCCGTAATCGGCTACTACATTTCCCTTTCGGGCCGGATTATTGCGGCGATTATGGCCTTTGGGGCCGGGGTGCTGATCTCGGCCCTCGCCTTTGAGCTGATGGATGAAGCCTATCGGCGGGGCGGTTTTGACTCAACCGCTGCAGGCTTTCTCGGTGGAGCGATTCTCTACACGCTGGCGAATCAGTATTTGGCTGTTCAGGGGGCGCGCCATCGCAAACGGTCGGGGCAGCGGCAGCCCAGCGAGACGGAGAACAGCGGCAGCGGCCTGGCGATCGCCGTGGGGGCGCTGCTCGATGGTGTGCCAGAATCGATTGCCATTGGCATCAGCATGATTGAGGGCGGTGCCGTCAGCTGGGTAACGGTGGCAGCGGTGTTTCTCTCCAACGTGCCGGAAGGGTTATCTAGCGCGGCTGGCATGAAGCAGTCGGGGCGATCGCAGCTCTATATCTTTGGGGTTTGGGGGCTGATTGCCGCTGTCTCCGGCGTTTCGGCCCTGGCAGGATACAGCGTTTTTAGCCAGTTCTCCACGGAGCTGATTGCCGCCACCCTGGCGATCGCGGCTGGGGCCATTCTGGCGATGATTTCCGACACGATGATGCCGGAGGCCTTTGCGCAGGCCCATGACTTTGCCGGGCTAATCACCGTCTGCGGCTTTTTGACGGCGTTTGTGCTGAGCAAGCTCGGGGGCTAAAGTATCGGGCCATTTAACCCCTAAGCCAGACTAAAAGCTTAGCCTGCCTGCTTTAGAGCAGAATTGACGGAACGGTTGATCTCTCCTTTGGCAGACCCCAAAACGATGCCACTTGCCAAGAAACTTCGTATACTAAGCTTTAGAACTCGAAATAAATGTATGTCAACGGCGCAAACGAATTTGCCCCTCCCCCTTACGTCTACTCTGGCCCCCTGGCAGGAAGTGCGAGCACCCCACGGTCTGGGCTACCGGATTCGCCTGATGGCCCAGCTGATGAGCCGGTTGTTTCAGGAGAAGCTCGACCCCTACGGCCTGACCCCGTTTCACTGGGTGGTGCTGTGCTGTCTTTGGCAACAGGATGGCCAGGCGACTTCCCAAATTGGCGAAAAACTGAGCCAGGTGGGGGGCACCATGACCGGCGTAATCGACCGCATGGAGGAGCGCGGTCTGGTGCGGCGCGAGCGCGACGGTCGCGATCGCCGCATCTGGCGCATCTGGCTCACCGATATGGGCCGCCAGCTCGAAGCAACCCTGCCTCCCCTGGCGTTGGAGGTGCGTGAGGCGGCCTTTGCTGGCATTACTGAGGCTGAGCAAAAGCTGATCTCGGATGCGGTCGATCGCGCGATCGCAAACCTGGCCCATCCCTAGGCTGCTGCTTAGCTGATAGCTGAGGCCAGATTTTACGCTGAACCCACCTTCGCCTTCTTAAATACTACGCACCCTAACCTTTCTTACTCTTAATACTTCCTTAGTCAGCAACCATGCCTACTCAAGAGTCCACCACCAATCAACACCAGAATGGCCACCGAACCGGGGGCACCGCTGAAGCTGCGCCGGTCGAGCCGCCTGCGATCGAGGCACCAGCCGCCGCTGAGCCTTCGCACAAGTCACCGCGATCGCCCCAGCCTGGCTTCAAGCGTCGCCTGCCGCTGCTGGTGCTGGCGGGGGCGGGGCTGATTGCCGGGGGCACCTTTGGCAGCCGCTGGTGGGCCTACGCCTCTACCCACGAAGAAACCGACAACGCCCAGATTCAGGGCCATGTCTACCAGATCAGCAGCCGGGTAGCGGGCACGGTTGAGCAAATCGCCGTGGATGATAACCAGCGGGTGGCCGCCGGAGACCTGCTGGTGCAGCTCGATCCCCACGATTACGAGGTGAAAGTACAGCAGGCCCAGGCCGCCCTCGACGCGGCTCAAAAACAGGCCCAGGCCGCTCAAGCCTCCATTGCCCAGGCCGATACCAGCGCCCAGGCCCAGGTCACCAGTGCCCAGGGCGGTATTACCGGCGCGGGGGCCGCGATCGCCGATGCCCAGGCGGCCCTCATCGCCGCTCGGGCAGGGGTGCCCGTAGCCCAGGCCGGCGTAACCCAGGCCGACGCTACCCTGCAAAAAGCCGCCACCGACTACCAGCGCTATCAGTCGCTCTACGCCCAGGGGGCCATCTCAGCTCAAGATCGCGATGCCGCCCGACAGGCCTATGATACTAAATCCGACTTGGCTACCCCTGAAATGGTGTAGGATTAGGGAATGCCTAGACCCCTCCATCTCGAACCTCGTTTTTCAGCCGACGAGCTTAAAGCGCGGTATCGCGCAAGCGGTGACCCGGTCGAGTCACGACGGTGGCATCTGCTGTGGCTGGTTCACACGCAAACGACCCTGACGGATGCGGCTAAAGCCGTTGGA